>CALEHE010000107.1 GCA_937876415.1 uncultured Actinomycetes bacterium | reverse complement strand
GTGTCGGCGGCAATCACGATGGCCCCAACGTTCACGGCACCCACATTTTTCATGACTGCATCTAATTTCGCCGAGGCCAAACGTCGTACATAATCAGCAGGCAACTCGCCTTCAAGAACTGACTCATCGATATCGGGTGACACCACGCGCGGCTCAATGCCAACCCTGCGCAACAACTCAAGTCGTCGCGGCGAACCCGAACCCAAAATCACCGTCATAAAAAATCAACCATTGATACGTCAGCCACCCGAAATAGCCATCTCTGAATCGTCATCGGGCACAGTCATGTCATCAAGACAACCGCGGAATCCTTCGGGCAATGAAACCTTGATCGGTCCGCTGGTCTTGCCTCGACGCAAACTCTCGCCACCTTCAACCACAGTCATATCGGCGCCATTGCGTTCAATCATCTCGTCAAGAATTGCATCAAAGGCCG
Source organism: uncultured Actinomycetes bacterium (assembly GCA_937876415.1). GTDB lineage: Bacteria > Actinomycetota > Acidimicrobiia > Acidimicrobiales > Ilumatobacteraceae > Casp-actino8. Next base: position 31,673 of record CALEHE010000107.1, on the reverse strand, counting down.
CTATTGAATCAGCAGTTGCCAAACGATGACGCACTTCACCACCAACTGGATAACCAGTGAGATACCACGACACGTGTTTACGAAAATCGCGGACGCCACGTGACGTACCTGAACTGTCATCACCAAAGTGATCAACCAAAGTTCGCAAGTGACGCTTCATCACATCAACAACAAAACCCAACGTGCGCGGTGCCTTCACTTCACGACCGTTGAACGCATCGGCCAAATCTTCAAAGAGCCATGGTCGACCAAGACAACCGCGGCCAATCACGACACCATCGCAACCAGTTTCGGTCACCATGCGCACAGCGTCGTCAGCTGTCCAAATATCTCCGTTGCCTAAAACCGGAATTGACGTGACTGCTTGTTTGAGTGCAGCAATAGTGTCCCAGCGGGCCGTACCGCTGTAATGCTGTTCAGCAGTGCGAGCATGCAGTGCAATAGAGGCAATACCTTCTTCTTCAGCAATACGACCAGTATTCAGATAGGTAATGAGATCTTCGTCAACACCGATACGAAATTTCGCCGTCACCGGAATGCCGTAAGGCTCAGCAGCTTTCACCGCTGCTTTCATAATTGCCCGCAACAAGTTTGGCTTCGCAGGTACCGCAGCACCGCCACCTTTGCGAGTCACTTTGGCAACCGGGCAACCAAAGTTCATATCAATGTGATCAACGATGTCGTTCTCACACAGTTTGGTCACCGCGCGCGCCAACATAATCGGGTCGCTCCCGTACAACTGCAAACTGCGCGGTGATTCATCGGGAGCAAAAGTGACCATGCGTTCTGTTTTGGCACTGCCGTGAACCAACGCAGTTGCCATCACCATTTCGTTGACGTACATCAGGCCCGAAGCGAATTCGCGACACAGTGTTCGAAACGGCGCATTGGTCACGCCAGCCATCGGCGCCAACACAATGGGTGATGCCAATTCAATACTGCCAATCTTGAGTGGCTTCATCGTGACCAGCTCGAATCAATCAGTGGCAAACGCAAATTCGGAAATCCGCCAGAATCAAGTGCCGTTGGGCCATCACTACGTAAGCGATACCACGCAGCGCTGCCGATCATTGCCGCGTTATCAGTACACATCGTGCGACTCGGTAACAATCCTTGTCGTCCATCGGCTGCACACATCTCGGTAAATTTCTCTCGCAACAACGAGTTCGCTGCTACACCACCACCAAGAACTAATCCCTTAGCACCGACAGAATCAGCCGCCTTGCGAGCCTTATTCAGCAACACATCAACAACCGCCCACTGAAATGAAGCGGCTACATCGGCGGTGTTGACATTGGGGTTCTTGCGCACGTAGTTCACGACTGATGTTTTAAGCCCACTGAAACTGAAATCAAGTCCGTCATGCAACATCCCTCGTGGGAAATCGATGGCCTGCGCATTACCAGTGCGGGCAATGGCATCAATCGCTGGCCCGCCTGGATAACCAAGATCTAAGAATCGCGCAACCTTGTCGAATGCTTCACCGGCTGCATCATCGATCGTGCGACCCAGCAATTTGTATTCGCCATGTCCACGCATTTCGATCAGCATCGTGTGACCACCAGAAACTAAGAGCACAACGAGTGGCAGTTCTAACGTTGGATCTTCAAGTAAACCTGCATACAAATGTGCTTCAAGGTGATTGACGCCAATGTACGGAACATCCCAGGTGTAGGCCAAGGCTTTAGCTGCCGACACGCCAATCAATAGGGCGCCAATGAGTCCAGGACCATGGGTTGCAGCAACCGCATCAACGCGTGACTCACTAATTCCTGCTTCAGAAATGGCTTGCGCAATGACTGGATTCAACAAATCAAGATGGGCACGCCCGGCGATTTCGGGGACGACTCCACCGTATTGAGCATGCAAATCAATCTGTGTGCTGACCACACTGCTCAAGATGTCGTTGCCACCCATCACAATCGAGGCAGCCGTTTCATCACAACTTGTTTCAATCGCCAAGATGACGGTTGATTCATTGACAACGAGGTTGTTCGGGGTGAAACCGCTCATGAGGTCGCACTCCCCCGCATGACATTTTCAAGTCGAGTTTGGTACGCGGCATCCTGAATATCGTGCGCCCACATAACTAGAGCATCTTCGGTGTTTTCGTAATAGCGCTGGCGAACTCCGGCCGGGGCAAAGCCAAAATGCCGATACAACTCTTGGGCTGCCGTATTACTCACCCGCACTTCAAGAGTCAGTGCCTCAGACTTGTGCACAATTGCTTGTTGTGCGATGTGCGCCATCAATAAACGGGCGATTCCTTGGCGATGCCGCGTTGGGTTAACGGCAATGTTGGTGACGTGTGCTTCATCAAGAGCAAACATGAGACCGGCATACCCCACCACCTCTTCGCTGTCTTTTGCGACCACGTAGTAGCGCTCACCACGACGAGCTAGATCAATCTCACTTGAGAACACACCCGATGTCCACGGCTTCGGGTACACGTTTTCTTCAATCGCCAAAATTTCACGCACATGTCGACGACGCATTGGTTCAATTGAGATGCCATTGGTGTCATCGCTTGATGGCTTCAGAAAACGCGACACGATACTCATCGTCCGGCTCCAGAATTGCGAGTTGACCAATTGATCTCGGCATCGGGCTGACGTAAATACATTGCTTCAATCTGGTGGGGTTCAACCCAATCTTCTTTCAGTGCTTTTAGATGTGCCATTTCAACTAAAGCAGAAGCACTTGGGAACGAATACGACGAGCCCGCAAAATCAGTCGCGAATCCGGCAACAATTTCTTCGCGATAACGCACTGCCCCATCGCCCACACACAAGGTTTCTTGGCCGCGGCCTAACAGATCAGAAATCAGATCATCAATTGAACCGACCATCGGCTCAAGGACACGCTGAATGCCATTATCGGTCCGGCGAAAGAACGCGTAGAACACTTCACCCTTACGTGCATCAATCACTGATGCGAGGAGTTGATCGGTGCGGCGCAATGGATACGCCAAAAGATCAAGACTCGACATCGCGATCATCGGAATGTGCAATGCAAGAGCGATGGCCTTGGCTGCAGCGATTCCAACGCGCATGCCAGTGAACAATCCTGGACCAACATCAACTGCCACAACAGCCACTTCATCAATCTTGACGTCGGCTTGGCGACAGAGAAATTCAATTGCCGGAGTCAGAGTTTCGGCATGACGACGACCACGCGTGATATCAATTGACCCAATAACCCCATCATGATCACCAAGCGCGACACTCACGCGTTCGGTAGCCGTTTCAATTCCGAGTGTGAGCATGGCCCTAGTCCTCAAGCCATAATGTTAAAGCGGTCTTCAAACGTTCAAGACGTGATGCCCATTGCATACCGACACTATGAATCACGATTGATCGTTCATCATCGGCATGTTCGGTGTTATGACGTAGGAATACTTCGAGATGATCTCCCAAAAGTTCGGATGCAACGTCTCCCCACTCGACGAGCATGACTCCGTCTCCATCAACCATTTCATGAAGAGCGAGATCAGAAACTTCAGACAATTTGTCGAGACGGTACAGATCGACATGATGCAACGTCACACGACCGGTGTCGTAGGTGTGCACCAAAGTAAAGGTGGGGCTCGTGATGGGTTCGTCAACTCCGAGCGCTGCACCAAAGCCTTGAGCGAAGGCCGTTTTACCGGCACCCATTTCGCCAGCCAAAACAATGATGTCGCCCGTGCGCACTAATTGCGCCAACGCTTCAGCCACACCATGAGTGTCGGCAAGCGAGCGAATCGATAACGAAATCACCCCGAAAGCCTAACGGTAGTGACGCGGGAGACGGTTCGAGAGGCCACAAACGATTTCGTAGCCAATCGTCCCAAGTCGACGACCCCATTCGTTGGCAGAAACTGATTCGCTGCCTTGTGCACCGATGACGACAACCTCATCGCCAACCACAACGGTGTGATCGCCCACGTCAACCATTAGTTGGTCCATGGTGATGACTCCCACGATCAGGCAACGACGACCACCAATCAAGACCTCTCCACCAACAGCCGACAATCTTCGGGGCACGCCGTCGGCATAACCCAGTGGAACAGTTGCCACCGCTGTCGCTTTCTCAAAATGGTGACGCTGACCATACGAAACACCCTCGCCAGCCGTCACTCGTTTCACAAATGAAACTTGGGCCTTTAACGACAACGCTGGACGTAGATCGGTGCACATATCTTCAATCGCAATATCTGGAGCGATGCCATACAGCGCAATCCCTACGCGCACCATGTCGCGATGCGAATGGCTATGCCCAATCGCTCCGGCTGAATTGGCGATATGAATCCAACCCGTTTCAACTCCGGCTTTCTTGAGTGCAGCAATGGTCATATCAAACTTTGAAATTTGTTGATCTGTGAAATCGCTTTCAAGATCATCGGCGGTTGCCAAGTGCGTGAAAACTCCACCCAAAACAAGTTCGGGAGACCGAGCCATGATGCGTCCACCCAATTCAACCGCGTCGCTTGGTTTACATCCAACTCGATTCATCCCCGTGTCAATCTTGAGATGTACCTCTTGACCCACCACATTGCGCAGTCGTACTTCTTGTTCCAACGCATCAATAAAGGAAACCGAATATGCGGTTGCAATCAGACCATGCGCAACGATGTCACCCACTTGATCAAGGGGTTGCTCCGACAAAACAAGAATCGGACTTTCAATTCCGGCGCGCCGTAATTCAATTCCTTCTTGAACCAAAGCAACGCACAGTCCATGGGCTCCAGCTTCAAGCGCCGCTTCAGCAACCTGAACCGCGCCATGGCCATAACCATTAGCTTTCACGACGACCATGACTTTGGCTTCGCCAACCAATGAACGCAGATAGCCGACGTTGTGGCGTACCGCATCCAGATCAATATCAATCCAAGCTGCTCGAGCGCCCATCTTCAGTCCTGTGAACCAACATGTCGCATATGCGACAAAGCCAACGGAATGAGGTCTACCAAATCAGACGCAATCAAGCCTTCATCGGCGTTAAACAATGAAGCGGCGTAACCATGAATCCAGGCGCCACTTGCGGCGGCATGGAATGGCGAGACTCCTTGAGCCAACAATGCACCGATGATTCCAGCCAACACATCACCAGTTCCGGCTGTTGCTAAACGTTGATCACCGTTTGCCACCATTAAGACTTCGCCAGAAGGTTCGGCGACAACAGTTGTGGTTCCCTTTAATAAGCAAATACAATTTGTATCGCTCGCTAAACGACGAGCACTCGTAATGCGATCATGTGATGGTGCATGACCAAGAAGTGTGGTGAACTCACCATCGTGCGGAGTCAACACCGTGCCGGCGGCACGAGCGCGCACAATGTCGCGGGCTCCTTCGCCACCCCAAGCAACGGCGAATAAGCCGTCACCATCAATGACCATCGGAATATGTGCACCAGCAATGATGCGTCGCGCCTCACTGACAGTTCCTTCGTCGCGGCCAAGTCCTGGTCCGATGACGATCGCTTTAAAGCGCGAGAGATCATCAAGCACTTCATGTGACCAACCCAAGGCTGGCAAAGCTCGGCGCACGATTTCAGTTGATGTGCTGCGATCGCTCACGATGCCAGGTGATGCAACGTGCACAATGCCAGCACCTGCTCGCAACGCCGATGCACTGCACAAATTAGCGGCACCCATCATTCCGGAACTTCCGGCGACTGCGTACAACGCCGCTTTCCATTTGTGTGAATCAAATGGGCGTTGTGGAACCCATTGCGAAACATCGCTCCGGTCAACTTCGTTGATATCAACGTTGCCCATACCGAGGTTGATACCAATATCAACAAGCTCAACGTCACCGCATAAGGCTCGACCCGCCCCCAACAATAAGCCTGGCTTCAACGCCACAAAGGTGACGGTGCGAGTCGCCTGCCATGTATCGGGTACAGCGAGACCCGTCAGGCCATCAATTCCGCTCGGAATATCGACTGCCAAAACGGGAACGCCTTGAGTTGCTGGCGGGCTCCATTCACCACGAAAACCAGTTCCAAAGGCGGCATCAATGATGAGGTCACTCACGGGTAGGCGTAACGGCATGTGCTCGGCGTCAATGACATGCACGCGAACTCCTTGATCGGCCAGCAATCGAGCAGTCACGCGGCCATCAGCACCATTGTTCCCTTTGCCAGTAATCACGACCACCGTGCGGCCATACAGCCCGCCCATCATGCGCTTGGCAGCCCGAGCGACAGCGGCACCAGCACGGCCAATCAAAACATCAACCGGTGTTCCCGCAGTGATGGCTTCAGCGTCAAGAACGCGCATCTGTTTCGGGGTCAGCACGGGGCGCATAACTAGATCGTATGCCTTAAATACTGTTCTACTGCGGTGATCGGACAGCAATCACATAGGCAATGGCGGTGCTGTCAGTGTGCGTGATTGACAGATGCCAGTCCGTCACACCCAGGTCGTGAGCAATCTGCTCCGCACGGCCGGTGACTGCGAGTGACGGTCGACCAGACTCGGCCCGCTGCACCCACACATCATGAAACTCAAATGCACCAAGACCCACGCCCATCGCCTTCATCACTGCTTCACGGGCTGCAAACCGAGCCGCCAATGACGGGGTCGGGTCATCATGAGTTTCAACGTACTCTAGCTCTTCACGTGTGAAGAGTCGGGCCTTCATTGATGGGGTGCGCTCAAGCGATCGGCGAAAGCGATCAATTTCAACCGCGTCTACCCCAACACCAATGATCATCGACGTGCACTCACGATGAGGCGCGACGCCAGCGATCGGCCATTTCGCTGATCGGCAAGATCAACAGATCTGCCACCGATAACTCGCTCAACAAATCGTCGCGCATTTCACCTTCGGTTTCAGAAACCCAGTCAACGAGGCGGTCATATCGCCGGTCGTAACCTTGCAAGACTCCGCGCATGACCGACGCATGGAGGCGATCATGGAAACGCACATGCAGCAGAGTGATACCAACCGTTTGACCAGCCTTCACTTCGGGAATGAAGATCACCGTTCGTCCGTCACTACGACCACGTGCGACGAGCACCTCGCGTTCGCTGGCAACTCGGCGCTTTGTTCCGAGTAACGATGGATTGCGATCAACTCGACTCGGCACATCACGTGACAGTCCGCCACGATCAACAATCGCAATCGTTGCATTAGTGCCCGATGGATCTCCGTCAATGCTGTAACGCGTATAACCGACTACCGCATCGACTGCCGGATCAAGATCGGCCAATACCTTCAGTGTGCGATACGCCAACACATCACGCCCTGCGCCCGTCGCAAGAGCTTCTTGCACGAGAGCACGATCCATCACGCCTTCGTCGCTACGGCTAATTCCGACCGTCACTGTCTTGGCCTGATGCTTAATCGCGTCAATAGGACGCGTGAGTTCTTCAATCGCTCTAGTCAATGCCAAGGTCAGATCGTCAATGAGCGCAGATGGGGTGCCAACTTTGCCGGTTTCATTTTGATATGCCTCAACGGGAGACCGATCAAGAACAACGCGTAACATCGAGGCCAAACGCACTGCAGTGCTGGCTTCAAGATGTCCATCGTAAGTGCCGGCGCGAAGAGTCTCATTAAAGCGTTCGGCCGCAATCACTAAACCAGCACGCACAACATTCAAAACTGAATCGCCATCGGGGTTATGCAACACCGCAAACTCAACGACTTCGCGGGCCTCACGCAACGAACGAGCAAGTTCGTCAATGGCACGCGCCGCTTCGTAACCAAAAAGATGTCCAACCACTGCGCTCAGCACAAAAGCCAATGTCGGGTCAACATCGGGAACATCAATGACCGCGACTGCACTTGAAAAACGTGACTCGGAGGCACTGGCGATCACAATGGGGGTCGCCTTGTGCGCACGATAGATCGCGATCTCTTTGGCAACATCGTCGGCGGTGCTACCAGAGAGACCAGCAGCACACACCAAGATCAAAGGCTCGCACGACAAGTCAATGTGCTTTTTGTCTTCAGTGATGTCGCACGAAATACTCTTGTAGCAAAGTTCGCTCAACTTGATTCGAACTTCATTGGCCGCGATTGCGTTAGGCCCGTTACCTACGACTGCCCAATACCGCTTAGACGGCGCATATTTACGCGCTACTTCAGCAACCTTGGCCCGAGCATCGATCACTGTGCGCATCGCGGTCGGAAGTTCACGCAATGTTCGCAGCAAATCGTGCCGACGCGAATCGGTGCCGAGCCCAGCAGCATCGCTCACTGCACAAGCCAACAGAACTCCAGCAGCAACTTGGGCATAAAAAGCCTTCGTTGATGCGACACTCATTTCTACGTCGCGACCATCGCTGGTAAACAAAACACCATCGGCCTTATCGCACAAGTCGCTACCGCGTCGATTAACGATCGCCAGAACCGATGCGCCACGTGAACGCGCTAAGTCAACAGTGCGATTTGTGTCAGTCGTTGTTCCGCTTTGACTCACAGCAATGATGAGCGTGTCGCTCATATCGAGTTGCAAATGGAAACCACTGAGTTCGGTGGCGGTAATCGGATCAACGTCAAGACCGCCCGCGCATAGTTCATCAAGAACCGTGGCACAACTGCGCCCTGCGATAGCAGCGGTACCTTGACCAATCACGCGAACTTTACGAATTGCACCCGACGCCAGTCGTTCAATAATGGGTGTCGGCAAAGTCTTGATACCGAGCGATGCATGCAAGACACCGTCTCGCTCAATGATTTTTCCGCGAAGAGTCTTGCGGAATGATTCGGGAGCTTCGCCAATTTCTTTGAGCAAGAAGTGCGGAGCATCGCCACGATCAATATCGCGAGTTGTAACTTCGGCCGTCACTAACTCGGTCGTCGCAATAGGCAAAACAGTTCCGTCATAAGCCAGTCGTGTCACGCCTGAAAGATCTCCGGCCAGTGCTCCATCAAGAATGATGATCTGACCTTTGCTGTCGGTCAAAGATGCGGTGCTGGTTCCTTCACCATCAAGGCGGAAATAAGTGGAGGTTTCTTCAACGACGCCATACGGTTCGCTCGCAACAATGAATAAATCTTCGGCCAAACCAACGAACAATCCTTGACCACTGCCGCGTAGTGCGAACATCAACCGATCGGGTTGATCAGTTGCGGCAGCACCAATGGCCACTGATCCTTCAAATGACGCCACACTGCGACGGAAAGCCTCGACCGTATCACCACAGGCTCGGGCATGCATATTCACTAACGCCGGAATCACTTTGGCGTCGGTCGTGATTTGGCCTGGAAATGACAGCCCATGAGCGATACGCAAATCACCATGGTTATCAACATCACCATTGAGCGCAGCCACAACATACGGTTGCGTCGTTTCAAGATCACCGAGTTCGCGCTCGCTGTTCACCGGGTGCGCGTTTGGCTCGCTAATGATTCCGACACTCGCCCACCTCGTGTGTCCAACTAATGACAAACGAGCACTTGGATTCGAAAGTGCTAAACGTAACAAGTCATCTTCTTGTACGGCTGCACGTAAGGCTTTAGTGTTGTCGCCTAACTCACCGATCTCGGCGGCTGCTTTATAGACGAACGACAACGTGTCATCAATCAAGCGCACCGATCGATTTTGAAAGAGCGCGTCATGGGCCCGAGCACTCAGTGCCGCCGAGACCGAAGGATCGTTAGCCGACAACCCGTGGCCCCAAACAAAAACATGGATTCCCGCCGAATCGCGACCGCGTACTTCAAGACGATCAAGAGCCGAGAAAGCCTGTTGAATCGTGAGGTAACCAGCGACTGCGGCGATGCCGGCGTCACGTCCAGCCAAATCACGAACGAGACGAGCCGTACGTAAGCGATCTTGCCCAATCGACCACGTGACATCACGCAGCGCAATGAGAGCCGCGGCCTTTCGCTCAGTTTCGTCGGCGTCGGCCACGCTGTTTTCTAGACCTTCGTCGATCGCCGTGATCGTTGCCCCCACTTGGTCAAGACGACTCGTCATCGCACTCACTAATTCGTGATTGTCAATGAGCGCTACAGCACCGGGAACACCTGCGAGAAGTTCGTTGACTTTAACCAAATGGCTCGTGGCATCGACCATGTTGCGACCACTCGCGATTGCGGCGTCTAGATGCTGAACGATGTCGGCCACGCTGGGAGCTTGCCGTTGAGCAGGTCGGCCGACCAAAGCGATGATGCCACACATGACAATTAGGTTACCGAACACCGATGCGGTGACAGGCTCACACGCACTTGTTGACGGCAATGGCAACCAGACGATTGGCTGCTTCGTCAGCCAATTGTGCAGTTGGAGCCTCGACCATGACTCGAATGAGTGGCTCGGTGCCACTTGCCCGTACTAAAACTCGTCCATTGTCACCGAGAATCGCTTCCTCGGCTGCAATTTCTGTTGCTAATAGTTTGGCAACATCAGTAGGACGAACTGCAACCTTGACGTTCTTCAACACCTGCGGGAAAGTCTGCATGATTGACCCAGCGAGCTGAGAGAACTTTGATCCATCTTTTTCTTGCCGGCGACGTACTAACTGGGCCAACACAATCGAGGCCAAAAGACCATCACCAGTTGTCGCGAGATCGCGATGAATGATGTGACCACTTTGCTCGCCGCCAATAACAAAGCCGCCATCTTCCATGGCATCAAGGACATAACGATCGCCAACAGTGGTTGTCACAACGTTGACACCAACCTGCTTCATGGCCTGATGAAAACCCAAATTCGACATCACGGTCACTACCACGGTGTTGTTCGCCAAAGTGTTGTGCTCACGTCGATCAAGCACCGACAACGCAATTAATCGGTCGCCGTCAACCACATGGCCGTTTTCATCAACAGCAATTAAACGATCGCCATCTCCGTCGTAGGCAAAGCCAATATCAACCGAAACACCGGTGCCCGTACCACTAACGAAATCACACAATGTTTGTGGCGAAGTAGCTCCACACGCATCATTGATATTGCGACCATTCGGCGCATCGTTCATGGAAATCACATCAGCACCGAGTCGTTGTAACACCAGTTGTGCAACTTGGCTCATCGCTCCATTGGCCGAGTCAACGACAATTCGTAAACCCGCCAATGAACCTTCACCGAAAAGTTCAACGAGATGATCAACGTACAAAGTCACGGCATCGCTGCGGCGAATGATGACCCCAACATCAGATGTACTTGGAGTGACACCACTCATGATTTTGTGAACTTCTGATTCGATCAATTCTTGATCGGTGTCGGTCAACTTGCGACCACCCGCGGCAAATACTTTGACTCCGTTATCAGAGAACTTGTTATGCGACGCGGTGATCATCACACCAGGCACATTTTCAAGTCGGGCAATCAAAGCAACTGTCGGCGTTGGCACCACACCAAGTTGTTCAACGCGCACACCAACTGCTGCCACTCCAGCAGAAAACGCCGCTTCAAGAATGGGCCCAGACACTCGTGGATCACGAGCAATCAATAAACGTGGCGAGCCTAAAACCGTGCCAACAGCACGACCAAGAGCAAGGACATACTCGGGAGTGATTTCGCTAATAGCCACGCCACGAACACCATCGGTGCCGAATGACGGAATAAAAGACATAGATGGCTGGGGCGAATTGCTTGCGCCCGACATGAAAGTCGCGATCAGCGCTTCGTGTACTGTCCGGCCTTGCGGGCCTTGCGCAGACCGTACTTCTTGCTTTCCTTACGACGTGAGTCGCGAGTCAACAAGCCGGCCTTCTTGAGTGCAGCGCGTGAATCGGGATCAAGTTCAACCAGTGAACGAGCCAAGCCCATACGCATTGCACCAGACTGTCCAGTGACGCCGCCACCATGAATGGTTGCATCAACGTCGTACTGCTCTGAGGTGTTGGTCACGCGCAATGCTTCGATCGCAGCGTTCTGCTGAGTTGCGGTGCAGAAGTACACATCGATCGGCTTGCCGTTCACGGTGTGCTTGCCAGTACCTGGGCGAACGCGCACCCGTGCGACTGCTTCCTTGCGGCGACCGGTTGTCTGAGTAAGAGGCTTCGTCATTTTATGATCCTTGAATTCTTTGCTCAGCGAGCTTTGGCGTGGTCGAACTTGATGATGGTCGGGTTTTGCGCGCCGTGAGGATGTTCTGCTCCGGTGTACACCTTGAGCTTCTTAATCATCTGACGTCCAAGCGGACCTTTGGGTAGCATGCCACGCACTGAACCACGAATGGCTTCATCGGGGCGACGATTCAACAAGCTGGCGAAAGTTTCGCTCTTCAAACCACCGGGGTAACCCGAGTAGTTGTGAATCAAACGACTCTCGGCTTTGCCAGAAGTCAACACAATCTTGTCGGCGTTGATGATGACGACGTGATCGCCAGAATCCATATGAGGTGCAAATGTTGGCTTGTGCTTACCGCGCAACACACGTGCGACTTCGGTGCAAAGACGACCAAGGATCATGCCCTCAGCGTCGACGACATGCCACTCACGAACGATCTCGCTGGCCTTTGGCGTATAAGTGCTCATAGATACTTCTTTCAGAAAAGGTGCCCGAGACATTGCAGCCCGCAGGGACTCAGAAATGATACGGGCATTATGGGTAAAAACGACAGGGTGGTCACCCGAATATCTCGCGTGGGCGCAGGAATACTTCTTGGTCGTAGCCGACCTCCCACAAACACAGTCCGTGGGCTGGGGCGACTTGGCCAGCCTCGGTGCGGGCGCCCGAGCGCAAAACGCCCGACATTGCACCGGGGGTCAGCTTGCGCAGGCCCACATCAACCAATGTCCCCACGATTGAGCGGACCATTTGATGACAAAACGCATTGGCCCGAATCTCAAAACGCAGTATGCGGGCGCCTCGTTCACTGGTGTGTTCAGACCATCTGGCCTGGGTGACTTCGCGGAACATACTTGGCTCTTTTTCGCCTTCAACCGGCTTTGGCTTCCGGCAGAAAGCCGAAAAGTCGTGTTCGCCGATGAGCGGATCACAGGCCAAATACATCAGCGGCAGATCGAGTTCTTGGGGTACGTGCCATGCAGTCGCAGCCAAAAATGGATCGGCCACTGGATCATTGAGCACGGTGTAGCGATAGTGACGCCAGTAGGCCGAGAAACGCGCATGGAAATCTGGCGCAGTCCATTCAGCGGCACGCACCACCACGCCCGGTGCACACATTTTGGTTAAACGTCGCGGCAGGTTTTCAAGATCGATATCAAGCGGCAAATCACACGTGATGACCTGTCCCCAGCCATGCACTCCGGCATCGGTACGACCCGCACCCGTGATGTGCACCGGAAAGCGCGCGATGAGTGACAGCGCATCACCGATCACCCCGGCAACCGAACGCACCCCGTCGTTGATTGCAAAGCCGCTGAAGTGTGAACCTTCGTAGGCGACCAACAAACGAGCCCGCCTAGTGGCGGGCTCGGAAGTATTCATCAGTTGTCACTCGCGACCAGATAAAAACTAGACGCGTCAATATCAGACGAGTTCAATACGCGCCATGGGGGCGTTATCGCCCTGACGCGGACCAAGCTTCAAGATACGCAAGTAGCCACCGTTACGTTCAAGGTAACGAGGAGCAACTTCTGCAACCAACTTGTGGGTCATTTCCTTGTCACCGAGATAACCCTGGATCTGTCGAATACGGTGCACGCTCACGGCGTTTCCGTCTTGAGCCTTCTTGGCCTTGGTGATGAGCTTTTCAGCGATGGGGCGAAGAGCCTTGGCCTTTGCTTCAGTGGTTTCAATGGCTTCAGCAGCAATCAAAGATGCTGTGAGGTTGGCCATCATCAACTTCTGATGCTGTGAGCTACCGCCAAAGTTTCTGGCACGGCGTGGTGTTGCGGGCATGGTGTGTTTCCTTCGTTAAAACGTTCGTCGGCTCAGCCGCGAAGTGTCAGGCCGCGCTCATCAAGCTTCTGCTTGACTTCGTCGAGGCTCTTCTGGCCAAAGTTGGTGATATTCAACAAGTCATCTTCGTTCTTGCTGAGAAGTTCGCCGATGGTGTTGACCTGGGCGCGCTTCAAACAGTTACGGGGACGCTCGGAGAGATCAAGATCTTCAATTGCAATGTCGAGATCGGGGCTCGCTGAACCGGCCAAAATCACTTCACCGAGTTCAAGACCCTTGGGCTCTTCTGACAAGTTGGCAACGAGATCAACCAACGAACGCAAAGTTGCGCCAGCAGATGCGAGCGCATCACGCGGTGTGGTGGTGCCATCGGTTTCGATGTCAATGATGAGTTTGTCGTAGTTCGTTGACTGCTCAACGCGAGTTGGCTGAACATCAAACATCACACGACGCACTGGCGAGAAGATGGCATCAATCGGGATAACACCGATGGTGCGTGAACCCGAATCACGATCGCTTGAGGTGTAGCCACGTCCCTGCTCGACGGTGAGGTCAAATGCAAGGCGACCTTTGCCATTCACATGCGCAATGACGAGATCCTTGTTGAGGATCTCCACATCTGCTGGACACTGAATGTCGCCGGCGGTGACAACTGAAGTGGTTTCGCCGCGAACATCAACACGAATGGTGATGGGTTCGTCGGACTGGGAAATCAACACGATGTCTTTGAGGTTGAGGATGATGTCAGTGACGTCCTCGGTGACACCGGCGATGGTGTCAAACTCGTGCAATGCCTCATCAAAGCGAACCGTCGTGATGGCGGAACCGGGGATAGAGGACAGCAACACGCGACGAAGCGAGTTACCGATGGTATGACCGAAGCCTGGCTCAAGAGGTCCGACAGAGAAACTCTGACGGTTACCGTTCTGTTCGCCGATTGCTTCGACACTGGGGCGCTGGATGACGAGCATTTGTCTCTTCCGTTCGTCGAGGGTTTGTACTTACGGGGTATTAATTGCTGATATAGGTTATGAATTACTTCGAGTAAAGCTCAACAATGAGCTGTTCACGTACGGGCACGTCAATGTGCTCGCGGGCTGGTTCATTGCGAACGGTGACTTGCTTGCCGCCGTCTCCGCTTTCGAGCCAACCAACCAATGAACGGTCCAAAGTATCGATGTTGTGCTGAATCACGATCATGTCGCGAGCCTTCACAGCCAAAGTGATGATGTCGCCTTTTTTGACGCGAGCGCTCGGGATGTTGAGTCGCTTGCCGTTGACCAAGATGAGGCCGTGGCTAACAAACTGACGAGCCTGGGGGCGGGTGCTACCGAAACCGGCGCGATACACCACGTTGTCGAGGCGAAGTTCAAGCAAACGCAACAGGTTTTCGCCAGTCGGTCCTTGCAAACGGTTTGCTTCTTCGTAGGTCTTGCGGAACTGACGCTCGAGCACCCCGTAGATGTACTTAGCCTTCTGCTTTTCCTGAAGCTGTGCGAGGTATTCGCTACCAGCCGAACGACGGCGCGTGCGACCGTGCTGACCCGGTGGGAATGGGCGACGCTCAAGAGCCTTACGGCCCTTTTCGTTTTCGAACAAGTTCGTATTGAGACGGCGCGACAAGCGCACCTTGGGTCCGGTGTAACGGGCCATGACTTAGTTCCTCTTCCGCTTAGGCAACTTGCAGCCGTTATGGGGCACGGGCGTGACATCTTTGATGCCAGTCACTTCGATGCCAGTGTTCTGCAACGAACGAATTGCAGTATCACGACCAGAGCCTGGGCCCTTGGCGTGCACTTCAACTCGACGCATACCTTGTTCGAAAGCGGCCTTGGCTGCTTTTTCGGCTGCCATTTGTGCAGCAAAAGGTGTGCTCTTGCGCGAACCCTTGAAACCAACTCCGCCACCTGAGGCCCACGATAAAACGTTGCCTTCGGTGTCAGAGATGCTGACGATGGTGTTGTTAAACGAGCACTTGATGTGACACACACCAACGCTGACGTTTTTGCGCTCGCGCTTACGGGGGCGTCGTCCGCCCGGCTTCGGCTTAGCCATGATGTACTACCTCACTGCCTTTTTCTTGTTAGCAACGGTCTTCTTCGGTCCCTTACGGGTACGAGCATTGGTGTGAGTGCGCTGGCCACGAACGGGCAGGCCCTTACGGTGACGGACGCCCTGAAGGCAACCGATTTCGATCTTGCGCTTGATGTCGGTCTGAACTTCGCGGCGAAGGTCACCTTCGACAGTGACGTTCTTGTCAACCCAACCACGAAGTTTGTTGACTTCTTCGTCGGTCAAGTCGCGAACACGCGTGTTCGGACTGATGTCGAGATCAGCGCACATGCGTTGTGCAGTCGGCTTGCCGATGCCAAAGATGTAGGTGAGCGAAATCTCCAACCGCTTCTCGCGGGGAATGTCAACTCCAGAAATACGGGCCATGCTGTTTCCTTATTCTCTTCTCAGCCTTGACGCTGCTTGTGACGCGGGTTCTCGCAAATAACCATGACGCTGCCGTGACGGCGGATCACTTTGCACTTCTCGCAGATTTTCTTAACACTTGGTTTGACCTTCATGGTCATCTCACTTCTTGTTGTTGAATTTCTTGAATGAATAGAGACTGGTTTTACTGACTATTTACGATGTTTGGTAACTACTTGTAACTACTTGTAGCGGTACGTGATGCGACCTCTGGTGAGGTCATACGGCGTGAGCTCCACTTGCACCTTGTCGCCAGGAAGAATACGGATGTAGTTCATTCGCATCTTTCCGGAGATATGCGCCAAAACTTTGTGGCCGTTCTCGAGTTCCACCCGAAACATGGCGTTCGGCAGGGACTCGAGGATCGTTCCTTCGAGTAAAATGGCGTCGTCTTTGGGCTTGGACAGAACTGACTCCTAACGGGGCGGATATTGCACACTGCTTCACGCCACAAGGACGCGTGCAGGGTCGGCCATTGGACCGAGGGGCAATGCTACCGCCGAGACTCAAGTGAACCAAGTGCCTCGAGCCAGAAACTTGGGAGTCTTTTCGGAGCCAAACCATAGCCCAGGATTCTCGGCCGGTCGTGGCAATATCTGAAGAAAAGTTATCCACAAGCACGCTCAGCTGCTCGTCCGAGCAACATCAATCGCCACGGTCAAAGCTTCAAAAACTTCATCCGGCGAGAGCGATCCATCAATCTCCACCAGACGACCGCCTTGACCGTAAAACTCAAGCAACGGTGACGTCTGCGATTCATAGAGATCGAGTCGCTGATTGATGCTTTCGGGGGTGTCGTCGTCGCGCTGAACAACGTCTCCTCCACACGAGTCACAAATCCAGGGATCCCGTTTTTGCCCCGTCGCCACGTAATTGGTCCCACAATCTCGGCACACGCGTCGAGCCGAAATGCGCTGAATCACCAAATCCCGAGGCACATCAAGGTCGAGCACGCTGTGGATCGGCCGTTCGGCCGCGATTCCGTCAAGTGCAACGGCCTGGGCCACCGTCCGCGGAAAGCCGTCAAGAATGTAACCCCGAGTGCGGGCATCATCTTGCTCTAAACGTTCGCGGATAATTTCGATCATGATGTCGTCACCCACCAAGCGACCAGCTTCGATGACCTGCTTGGCCATCTTGCCGAGTTCAGTTCCTTCACGTACGGCAGCGCGCAAGATGTCCCCCGTCGAAATATGGGGAACCACATAGTGCCGTGAAATGCGTTGGCATTGAGTACCTTTGCCTGCGCCTTGACGACCCATGATGATCAGACGAACGCCCGCGGTCATGAGTTAGTCCTGACGCAGCCACCGATGCCGCGTGAGCATCACTTCAGGAATCCCTCGTAGTTGCGCAACATGAGTTGGCTATTGACTTGGCGCATCAATTCAAGAGCGACACCGACGGCAATCAACACAGTCGTTCCAGCAAACGGGAATGACTGCACATCGCCCACCCACAACACGATGTACGGCAAGATCGCGATAAAAGCCACAAACAAAGCACCCGGCAATGTAATGCGGTTCACGGTCTTTGCGAGATAGCGCTCGGTCTGCGGTCCGGGACGAATGCCCGGAATGAATCCACCTTGGCGGCGAATCTGATCAGCCTGCCGAATCGGATCGAAGGCAATCGAGTTGTAGAAATAGGCAAAGGCGACAATGAGCAATGCAAACGACACGATGTAGAGCATTCCTTGGGACGACACCAAGTTGCGGTCAACCCATTCGGTCACCGTGCGGCGCCAGCCATTTGCACCACCGATGACGTTGGTGACAAGAACAGGCAACAACATCACAGAACTCGCGAAGATGATTGGGACAATGCCAGCCTGGTTGACCTTCAACGGAATGTACGTGCTTTGGCCGCCATACATCCGTCGACCGACGACACGCTTGGCGAACTGCACCGGTATACGACGCTGACCAAGTTCAACACGTACCACCGCAATCAAAATGCCAATTGAAATCGTGACGAGAATTGCGAAGACAACCCACTTCTTACTTTGCAAAATGGAGTAATAACTAAAGGGCAATGAGCTCACCACTGATGCAAAGATCAAAATACTCATACCGTTACCAATGCCGCGTTGACTAATGAGTTCGCCCATCCACATCAACAAGGCAGTACCGGCGACCAATGAAATAATCACGAGCAAACCACGTGGCCACATGCCGTCTGGCAGCAACACGATGTCAGGAGCAGTTGTCGAAGCCGTAAAGAAAGCCGATCCGTTTCCTTGACCGAAAATGAAAGTCAAGCCAGCACCTTGCAATGTTGCAATCGCGATTGCGACATAACGCGTCCACTGCGTGATTTTGCGCTGACCAGTTGCGCCTTCTTGTTGCCACTCTTCGAGTTTCGGAATCACCACTGTCAACACCTGCATGATGATGCTGGAGGTGATGTACGGCATGATGCCCAACGCGAAGATAGCGAACGACGAGAATGCTCCGCCCGAGAACAAGTTCAAGAAACCAAGTGCACCCTGTTCGCGGGCTGACTCGCGCAATTGGCGAACAGCTTGGTCGTCAATACCAGGCACGCGAATATGCGCGCCCAAACGGTAGAGCAACACCATCATGACCGTGAACAAAATCTTGTTCCGTAGGTCGGGGACCTTGAAGATGTTCTTCAGGTTCGACAGCACGTGGTCTCCTCGGGTTCTAGCGGCTGGTGAAAATCGGGAAGCCCGAAATCAGCGGTTGGTGAACTGGTTGCCGTTGGCGGCAGGGCGAACCTTGTACGGCAACGGAATGATGGTGACGGATCCACCGGCTGCTTCGATGGCTGCCTGAGCGGCCTTCGATGCACCGTGAACATGAACGTCAACCTTGCGGGTGATCTGTCCACGACCGAGAACTTTGACGAAAACGTTCTTGTGCAAGACACCAGCGGCCGTTAAGACCTCGGGGTTGACAAGTGCATCTTCAAGTTCATTGATGGTGTCAAGGTTGACACCCTGGTATTCGATGCGGAATGGGTTATTGAAACCCTTCAACTTCGGAACACGCTGCTTGAGGGGCATCTGTCCACCTTCGAAGCCGCGAGCAACCTTGCCGCGACCACGTGAGTGCTGACCCTTGGTACCGCGACCGGCAGTCTTTCCGCCTTTGCCGCCGATACCGCGACCGAGCCGCTTTTTCGGATGGGTTGAACCAGGTGCTGGTGCTAATTCGTCAACGCGCATTGGTCAGCTCTCCTTCGAATCAGTCGAAGATGAAACTTCGATGAGGTGGGGCACTCGGGCAATCATGCCGCGAATTTCGGGACGGTCGGGCAACGTATTGGACTTGCCAATGCGTCCAAGACCGAGTGCACGCAATGTTCCGCGGCTCTTGGGCTTGGCATGGGTGCTCGACTTGATCTGGGTCACAGTGATGGTTGGGCCAGTGTGAACGACTGTTTGGTAGGTAGCCATAATCAGTGACTTTCTCCTGCAGCAACGGCACGCTTGGTCTCGTTGTAGGCCTTGAGCAAGCCCTTCGGTACGAAACTATCGGCGGGAATGCCACGACGAGCCGCAACTTCATCGGGACGTTGCAATGACTGCAGACCGTTGATGGTGGCGCGGGCCACGTTAATGGCGTTGGATGAACCAAGTGACTTGGCCAACACATCGTGAATGCCAGCCTCTTCGAGGATGATACGAGCAGCACCGCCGGCGATAACACCGGTACCAGGAGCAGCAGGCTTGAGCATCACGCGACCGGCACCCAAGATGCCGATAACCGGGTGCATGATGGTGCTGCCAGCGAGGGCAACCGAGAACATGTTGCGCCTAGCGTCTTCGGTTCCTTTTTGGATGGCCAACGGAACTTCCTTGGCCTTTCCGTAACCGAGACCAACGCGACCGTTGCCATCGCCAACCACAACAAGTGCGGTGAACGAGAAACGACGACCACCCTTCACGACCTTGGCCACGCGGTTGATGTGAATCACGCGTGACTCGCGGCCACCTTCGGGGGTGTTGCCCATACCCGGAGGCGGACGGTCACCCTGGCGCGGGTTGCCGCCGCCGGGACCACCTGAACGCGGGTTCGGATTGGGGTTGTTTGGTGTATTCGTCATCAGAACTCCAGACCTGCTTCACGGGCGGCTTCAGCAACCGCAGCAACACGACCGTGGTACAAGTAGCCACCGCGATCGAAAACAACTTTCTTGACACCAATTGCCTGAGCGCGTTGGGCAACGGTTGCACCTAAAGCCTTAGCGACTTCGACGGTGCTTCCACCAGCGGCACGCAATGCCGGCTCATTTGATGAAACCGAAGTAATGGTGACACCGAGATCGTCGTTGATCACTTGAAGCATGAGGTGCTTGTTCGAACGGTACAACGACAAGCGTGGACGCTCGGCGGTGCCGTGGATCTTCTTACGAACTCGGTTGTGACGTACAAGGCGACTCTCACGACGCTCTTTACTGATCTTGCTCATTGGATCTCCCTACCGGAATCTTTTCTCGGCATTACTTCTTGCCGGCTTTGCCGGCCTTGCGCAGAATCTTCTCGCCCTCATAACGCACACCCTTACCCTTGTAGGGCTCAGGCTTGCGAATGGAACGAATGTTGGCAGCTACTTGGCCGACAGATTCTTTGTCGATACCTTTCACGATGATCTTGGTCTGCACGGGCACTTCAAAAGTGACACCTTCTGGTGCTTGCACATCAACGGGATGTGAAAAACCAAGGTTGAGACGAATGGAGCTTGGGCCCTTCAACTCGGCGCGGTAACCAACGCCGACGATGTCGAGTTCCTTGGCGAATCCAGTGGTGACCCCAACAACCATGTTGTTCACGAGGGCGCGGCTTAAGCCGTGCAAGCTTCGTGATTCACGCTCGTCGTTCGGACGCTCGACAACCAAGTTGCCTTCGTCTTGACGAACCGTGATTCCACCAACCAGATCGCGACTCAAGGTGCCCTTTGGACCCTTGACCGTTACTGAACTTCCGTTGATTGAAACATCAACACCCGACGGGACGGGAATAAGTGCTTTACCGATACGTGACATGTTGTCTCCTGATCACCACACGTAGCAGAGAACTTCGCCGCCGACTTTACGCTTGCGCGCTTCACGGTCGGTCATGAGTCCCTGACTGGTGGATAGAACGGCAACACCAAGTCCACCGAGCACGCGAGGCACAGTGTCGGACTTGCGGTACACGCGAAGTCCAGGTGTTGAGATGCGCTTGATGCCGGCAATAGTGCGACGGCGTTCGGCCGAGTACTTCATTCCGATGTTCAAGATTTCGCCTGGTCCCTTGGTGTTGGGAGCAACCGTGAAACCCGAGATATAACCCTCTTGTTCCAAGATCTTGGCCAGAGCAACTTTTTGCTTTGACGACGGCATCTTGACCTCATCGTGCATCGCCGTGTTGGCGTTGCGGATGCGGGTCAGCATGTCGGCAATAGGATCAGTCAACATAACGCCTCACCAACTCGACTTCGTTAGGCCGGGGATTTCTCCAGCGTGAGCCATCTCGCGAAGACACACACGGCAGAGTCCGAACTTGCGGTAAACAGAACGAGCACGCCCACACTTGCGGCAACGTGTATAGCCACGCACCTTGAACTTCGGTGTTGCATTGGCTCGGTTAATTAAAGATTTCTTTGCCATGAGTCAGTACCTCTCGCTCACTTCTTCTTCTTGGCTGCGAACTGCGGTCCACGAGTGTTGGACTTCTTCTTCGGCGGAGCAACTGCATCAGCACCACGCTTGAAGGGGAAGCCAAACGCATCAAGGAGTGCCCGACCTTGGGCATTATTGACAGCGGTAGTCACGATGGTGATGTCCATACCTCGAGGGGCATCGATCTTGTCATATTCAATTTCGGGGAACACCGTCTGATCAACAAGACCAAACGAGTAGTTTCCACGACCATCCCATGAATGGGCTGGCAAACCGCGGAAGTCGCGAATACGAGGAATGGCCACTGCGATCAAACGATCAAGGAATTCCCACATGCGGTCACCACGAAGTGTGACCATGCAACCAATTGCTTGATCCTCACGAAGTTTGAAGTTGGCGATGGAGTCGCGTGACTTGGTCACCTTCGGCTTTTGGCCAGTGATACGAGTCATGTCAGCGACCGCTCCTTCGAGCAACGACGGCTGCTGAGTGGCGCGACCAACACCCATGTTCACCACAATCTTTTCCAGACGTGGAACCTGCATGACATTGGGTAATTCGAGAGAAGCCTTGAGGCTGTCACGAATTTCGCTCTGATAGCGAGCCTTCAAACGGGGCAACGTAGTGGTGCTCATGAAATTTCCTCACCTGTCTTGCGAGCGATGCGTACTTTCTTGCCATCGGCCAAAACCTTGTAACCAACGCGCGTGGGCTTGCCCTTATGCAAGAGCATCACGTTCGATGCGTCAAGCGGCATGTCACGGTCGATGATTCCACCTTGCTGGTTAGTACCGCTTGGCTTCTGGTGCTTCTTCACAACATTGATTCCGTCAACGATGATCTGGTTGGTCGTGGGCATAACACGCGAAACGGTGCCTTCTTTGCCCTTGTCCTTACCTGAGATCACCACAACGGTGTCACCTTTTTTAATTTTCATCTCACAACACCTCCGGCGCTAACGAAACAATGCGCATGAACTTCTTGTCACGCAATTCACGGCCGACTGGTCCGAAAATACGTGTTCCTCGTGGAGTGAGGTCATCTTTAATGATCACGGCTGCGTTCTCGTCGAAACGGATATAGCTGCCATCGGGACGACGCTTTTCCTTCTTGACACGAACGACGACGCACTTGACGACATCACCTTTTTTGACACCTGCCCCGGGAATTGCATCCTTCACGGCAGCCACGAAAATATCTCCGATCGAGGCGTAACGGCGGCGAGTACCACCGAGCACCTTGATGCACAGAACTTCTTTGGCGCCACTGTTGTCGGCAACCCGTAGACGACTTTCTTGCTGAATCATGTGTTCTTCTCCGTCGTTCCCAGGCTCACTTGGCCCGCTCGAGAATCTCGACGAGGCGCCAGCGCTTCGTCTTCGACAACGGACGGGTTTCCATGACGCGCACACGATCGCCAACATTGGCGTCGTTGGCCTCGTCGTGGGCATACAATTTTTTGGTGCGCATGACGAACTTGTTGTACTTCGGGTGGCGCACTCGCTCGACCACTTCGATGACCAACGTGCGGTCCATCTTTGAAGAGGACACGATGCCCTCACGTACCTTGCGGGGGGCGCGTTCTGTTGTTTCGATTGTTTCAGACATCTGATTCACTCTCCGGCCTCAGCGGCAGCGATTTCACGCTGACGGATAAGGGTGTTGATTCGTGCGATGCGGCGACGAACACGACGCAATTCGCTATGGGTGTCGAGCTGACCAGTGGCGCTACGGAAGCGGAGGTTCAATGCCTCTTGCTTAGTAGCACGGAGCTGCTCAACCAATGACGTGAGGTCAAGTTCGCTTAGTTCAGCGCGGTCTTTGCTGGCTTGAGTTGCCATGATCAGATCGCCTCCTCGCGGGTGATGATGCGAGCCTTAATTGGCAACTTTTGAATGGCCTTGTTCAAGGCTTCAAATGCCTGCTCGCGACTTGGGAATGACAATTCGAACAACACGCGACCAGGCTTGACCACGGCTACCCAAAATTCGGGGTTGCCCTTACCAGAACCCATGCGGGTTTCAGCTGGCTTCTTGGTGACAGGCTTATCGGGGAACACGTTGATCCAGACTTTGCCACCACGCTTGATGTGACGGGTCATAGCAATACGTGCAGCTTCAATCTGACGAGCGGTCAACCAGCACGGTTCAAGGGCTTGAATTCCGTACTGACCAAAAGCCAGTTCGCTTCCACCCTTGGCCATACCGCCGGTACGACCACGATGGTGCTTACGATGGGCAACTTTGCGAGGCATCAACATAATGAATCAGTCCTGTGCACGGAAGTGCGGGGTCTCGTGCCCATCGTGGGTGCGGCGGGCAATTTCTTCTTCCTCGTCGAGCAACTTCTCGAGTTCGGGATCGGCTTCTTTAATGAGCGGTGTTGCGGCCAATTCGGCAGCTTCTTCGGCCTTACGGCGTCCGCTTGATGACACAACTTTGCGTGCACCAGGTGCACCCGAAGTTTCGCCAACAGCCATGGCTGCTTCGCGAACGATCTTGTCATCGGTGACCGGCTTGTACGGCAAAATGTCGCCACGATAAATCCATACCTTCACGCCAACGCGACCACTTGCGGTACGAGCTTCACGGAAGCCGTAATCAATGTCAGCACGCAATGTGTGCAACGGAACGCGACCTTCGCGGTACCACTCGGTACGGCTCATTTCGGCGCCACCAAGACGGCCCGAACACTGAACACGAATACCAAGTGCGCCAGCCTTTTGTGCGTTCTGCACGGCCCGCTTCATGGCACGACGGAAAGCAATACGACCAACGAGTTGATCGGCGACGCCTTGAGCGATCAGTGCTGCATCAAGTTCTGGCGACTTGATTTCAACAATGTTCAACTGCACCTTCAAGTTGCCGGTGAGTTTGGTGAGACCTGAACGAAGTTCGTCGGCCTTGGCACCTTTACGACCAATAACAATTCCGGGACGTGCAGTGTGGATGTCGACCTTCAAGGTCTCGCCACGCTTACGCTCAACTTCAATACGTGAGATCGCAGCATCGGGAAGTGATTCCATGATGTAGGCGCGAATCTTCCAGTCTTCGGTGAGGTATTCCTTGTAGTTGCGCTCGCTGAACCAGCGGCTCTTCCAGTCGGTGGTAATTCCAAGACGGAAGCCGTAAGGATTAATCTTTTGGCCCATCAGTTGGTCTCCTCAGCCTCAGGCGCTGCATTTTCAACCGAAGTAGTTTCGACTGCTGTTGCTTCGATCGTCGTATTTTCCATTGATGTCTCTTCGGTTGTTACTTCTTCAACAGTTGTTGATTCAGTTGATGTGTTTTCAGCTGCATCATCGCCACCATCGGTGCGCTTGGTGCGGCTGGCCTGAACGCGAGCACGACGATCAGCAACACCGCCACCGCGAGTTGCACGGCGACCGCTGACTGCACGCTCACGACGAGCCTGGACAACTGTCAACAGTTCAGCATCAATCACGCCGAGCACAATGGTGATGTGGCAAGTGCGCTTGTTGATGCGAGTTGCACGGCCCTTGGCACGGGGCTTGAAGCGACGCAAGGTCGGACCTTCGTCGGCGTAGCAAGCCTTGACGTACAAAGTTTCGGCTTCGAGGCCATCGTTGTTTACGGCGTTAGCAACAGCAGATGCCAGCACTTTGCGAATCACGCGAGCAGCTTCACGCTCGGTGAACTGCAAGACCTGATCGGCCATCACAACATCGCGACCGCGAATGAGATTGAGGACAACGCGTGCCTTCGATGCTGACATGCGTGAACCGCGAACACTTGCTTTTGTTCCGGTGCGCTCTCCAGCAACGAATGAACGCTCATTGAGCTTGGGACCAGTCATTACTTGCGACCCTTCACGTTCTTCTCTTGACCTGCGTGATATTTGAAGGTACGAGTCGGTGAGAATTCACCGAGCTTGTGACCAACCATTGATTCGGTGACGTACACCGGGACATGCTTACGACCGTCATGCACCGCGATGGTGTGACCCACCATGTCGGGGATGATCGTCGAACGGCGACTCCAGGTCTTGATGACCTTCTTTTCATTGGCAGCGTTTAACGCGTCCACCTTTTTGACGAGGTGGTCGTCAACGAACGGCCCTTTTTTCAAGCTACGAGACATCTAATGCACCTATCCTTTACCGGCGGCCCTTGCCGGAACGACGACGACGAACGATCAACTTCTGTGATGCCTTATTGCCATCACGTGTACGGCTTTCTGGCTTACCCCATGGCGACACGGGAGGACGACCACCAGAGGTCTTACCTTCACCACCACCGAGCGGGTGATCGACCGGGTTCATGGCGACACCGCGAGTTTGCGGACGAACACCCTTCCAACGGTTACGACCAGCCTTACCAATCTTGATGAGTTCATGCTCAGAGTTACCGACTTCGCCAACAGTGGCACGGCAATCGATGAGCACGCGGCGCATTTCGGTTGATGGCAAACGCAATGTTGCGTAATCGCCATCTTTAGCGACGAGCTGAACGCCCACGCCGGCCGAACGAGCCATCTTGCCACCCTGACCCGGGCGCAATTCGACGTTGTGGACAACGGTACCGACCGGCATGTAGCGCAATGGCAACGCATTGCCAGGCTTGATGTCGGCCTTCGAACCATTTGATACATGATCGCCAACATTCATGCCCTTAGGGGCAAGGATGTATGCCTTCTCGCCGTCTGCGTAGTGCAACAAAGCAATACGGCAGGTGCGGTTGGGGTCGTATTCAATAGTTGCAACTTTGGCGGTAATGCCATCTTTGTTGCGCTTGAAGTCGATCATGCGGTACTGCTGTTTGTGACCGCCACCGCGGTGACGTGAGGTCTTGCGACCATAGGCGTTACGTCCACCAGTCTTCGGCTTGCTCGTGAGCAATGACTTCTCGGGTGTCGTTGATGTGATCTCGGAGAAGTCTGACGAAGTCTGGAAACGACGACCGGCAGATGTTGGCTTACGCTTACGAATTCCCATGACGTGATGCCTCAGTTGTTCTCGAACAGTGGGATTTCATTCCCAGCAGCCAAAGTGACGATGGCGCGCTTGGTGCCAGGGCGACGACCGGGGCGATTAGTGCCTCGGGTGCGCTGGACCTTGCCCGCACGGTTGAGTGTGTTGACCTTGACGACCTTGACACCCCAGATGGCCTCGACTGCGTCGTGGATCTCGGGCTTTGAGGCATCAACGTGAACGTTGAATGTGTAGACACCGGTCTCGATGAGCGCGTAGCTCTTTTCGGACACGATGGGAGCGATGATGATGTCGCGGGGATCTTTCATCACTGACCGTCCTTACTTGCTCCAGGCAAAGATGCCTGCGAGAAAACGATGGTGTCGTTGCACAGCACGTCGTAGGCATTGAGTTCGCCAATTTCGATGAGCTGTACTTCGGGGAGATTGCGGAACGAACGGATCGCATTGAGTTCGTCACGACGAACCACGATCAACGTACGACCTTCAAGATTGAGGGCGTTCAACGCTTCAATCGCAGCAGAGGTCTTGGGTGTTTCAAAGTTCCAAGAATCGATGACAACGACTTTTCCTTCGTTGGCACGATCGGACAATGCTGATTGCAATGCAATCTTGATCATCTTTTTTGGAGTCTTCTGCGTGTACTTACGCGGCTTGGGTCCGAGGGCCACACCACCACCAGAGAAGTGTGGTGAGTTGGTTGAGCCCTGACGAGCGCTACCAGTTCCCTTTTGCTTGAGCGGCTTCTTGCCACCACCGGAAACTTCGGCACGAGTCTTGGTGCTCTGTGTACCAGCACGTCGGTGCGCAAGTTGCGCCGTCACGACTTGGTGCATCACCGGAACGTTGGGCTGACGCCCGAAATCGGCATCGCTCAAAGCGACAGTTCCGACTTCCTTACCAGCTTGATTCTTCACTTTTAACGAAGGCATCAGGTCACTTTCCCTTCACCGCGTTGCGCACGATGACAACGCCACCATTGGGGCCGGGTACTGAACCACGGACCAACAACAAACCACGTTCGGCATCAGCCTCAACAACTTCGAGGTTCAAGGTGGTGACTTGGGCATGACCCATGTGTCCGGCCATCTTGAGACCCTTCAAAACGCGACCCGGGTATGAAGCCGAACCAATGGAACCAGGAGCACGGTGGTGCTTGTGGTTACCGTGACTTGCGCCTTGACCACTGAAGTTGTGACGCTTCATTCCACCAGCGAAGCCCTTACCTCGGCTCACTGCAGTCACGTCGACTTTTTGGCCCTTGACGAATTGATCAACAGTGATCTCTCCGCCGACTTCGAATCCGTCAACGCTCTCGAGACGAAGCTCGACGAGACGACGACCTGATTCGACATCCGCTTTCGCGAAGTGACCAGCCTTGGGCTTGGACAATTTCTTGGCGTCCTTGTGCCCATACGTAACTTGAAGCGCGGCGTAACCGTCGCGCTCTGAAGTCTTGACTTGAACAATGCGAGCCGGTTCAACACGAAGCACAGTGACGGGAACGATTGAGTTATCGTCTGCCCACACTTGTGTCATGCCGACCTTTTCGCCGACGATCGCTTTCTTTGCCATAAGGCAGCCTCTTCATCCAGCCAGTATTTCTGGCGCTTTCGAGTTGACTGTGCATGAACTTTGGTAAACCGCCGTTCATGCAAACGCTCCGTGGATCGGATGATCAACGGAGCATTTTTTTCGGTTGTTGCCATGTAGTCCCCAGCGAGCTGGGCTTTCATAGACATCGATTGCAGCGGACGGACATCAGCCCGTTTCGCACGAGGTGGGAACGCTACCGCCACATTGGACGCGAACCCACACGCGCCGGACAGCAATTTTATGGATCTTTTGTCTCATATAGTGAGACAAAAGTGCGGTATCAGGGGAATCTTTTCGCCAACCAGTCAGCCACGTGAGCAAGCGCTTCGCGGCGATGGCCCTCGAGATAATGAGGTGCGCCCTTCATCTCGATATAGGTCTTGTCTGCCGCACCACTGTTATCGACGATTTCTTTCGCTTGCCAGATACGAATCTCGGTGTCGGCCGTCGGATGGATGAGCAGGGTTGGGACCTTGACCTTGGGCATCGTGTCGGCCAACTTGGCATGACTTGATAAGCCGCTCCACGTAGACAACCAACCGCGCGCTGTCATCGACCGGCCCAGACCTCCTCGGCCATAGTTGGCGTCAAAGGGGTCGGGGAAGGCAAACAAACTGCCCATGGGTCGTTCATCGGGGTCAATCGACAAGTCAAGATAGGCCGGGTCGGCAAGGGTGCGATAGATCACCATGTACTTGGTGAACACCGCACGGCGCCGCAATTCGCGCCACTGCACGGTCTGGGTCTGGTTGTCGACCCCCCGCAAACGTGAACCGGCATCAATTGACTCGGCAATGCTGGCTTTGGCGATCGCATCAATGCGGGCAACTCGTTCAACTTGTGCGGCGCGATAACGCTTGAGCCACTCTTTGTCATACACACACGGTTCGGGCCACGGGCGCCAGCCGTTTTCGGGGTTGTACATATCAAGTTCGGGCGCTGTCGAAAACGGATCGCTTTCATCGGCCACGCTCGGGTCGATGACTTGCAACATGAACACACCTTCACCCGGGTGTGCGGCCATACCCACCCAGCCGTCACCAATGCCACGTTCGGCATGAGCAAGGGCCATCAGTGATCCTCCACCAGAGTTGCCAAGTAGCACCACCGCTTCGGCACCGCGGCGTTTCATTTCGTTGTGCACAGTTTCAACATCGATCGTGCACGCCTCGTGCAGACAATCGGTGTCGTTGTTCATGTAGCGCGTACCAAAACCTAAAACTGCGTACCCAGCGGCTGCGAGTAACGGTGCGGCGTAGTGCACACTGAAGTCACCACGTGGGTGAGACAAGATCACTGCGGTCTTCCACTTCTTGCCACTTGGTGGAGTCCACAACACGCCACGTACGAGTGCCCCGTCGGGACTCACCAAACGAATTGATTCACGCGGAATCTCAACACCCGGATCGTCTTCGGGCATCGGCCAATAGTTCAAACCAAACGGACGTGCACCACCGACATGTACATCAAGCATGAACGCACAGTACAACACGTCATATGTCGTGAGTTTCTATTCGGTGGGGCGTTTGATGAGTTTGGCGGTCAAGGTGATTCTTTCACCGTCGCGCAGCACATCAATCTTGATGGTGTCGCCGGGCGACTTGTCACGAATCGCTGCAACGAGAGCCGGCTGACCATCAACTGGTGAACCGTCAGCCTCAATGACAACGTCATCAACTTTCATTCCGGCGAGGTCAGCGGGCGAACCAGGTGACACTTCAGCGATCATTGCGCCAAGCCCGCCATCATTACGATCAAGAACACTCACACCAAGGTAGCCCTCAGTGCGGGCTTGTCCGTTGGCTTGAGCACGCAACTCTTCAATGACGGGCAAAGCTTCAGCAACTGAAATTGAAAAGCCCACGTTGTTCGCGGCTACTTCGCTCGAGCTCTGAAACACTGCCGTGTTAATACCGATGACTTGGCCACGTGTATTCACCAATGGTCCACCAGAGTTGCCAGATGAAATTGCAGTATCGGTTTGGATCAATCCATCAAGAGCACCATCACCACTCACGATGGTGCGATTAAGTGCTGAAACAATTCCGCGCGTCACCGTTGGACCACCGTCAAGGTCAAGAGCAAACCCAACCGCAACAACTTCATCACCGATGTCAATTGAACTGGGATCGGCAAAAACTGCTGGTGTTAAACCTGTCCTGTCGACATGAATGAGCGCCAAGTCATTACCGGGATCAACAGCTATGACAGTCGCAGGTGTTGGCTCAGTATCCCCAGCGAACAACACGTACACCGTGTCAGCACCATCAATTACGTGATCATTTGTCAAGATGTCGCCATCTGAGGTGAGAACGACACCTGTTCCAGTCCCACGGCCACGATCCATGCCTGACTCAGTAATCGCAATGACCGTCACCACGCTAGGTTGAATCTTCTTCAACACTTGAGCAACATTCATCGCTGGCTCATCACCACTCGATGCGGGTGCGATGACCACTGGTTCGTCAGAACTTCCAGGGGCTTCACCAGTCGGTGCAGTTGCTACTTCTGAACCACCCGAGTTGGATTCATCTTCCACAACTGTTGTCGGAGATTGAGTTGGGTCAGAGGATGAATCAGCATCATCACCTGATTGAGCGATCTGGGCACCAACAAACCCACCGAGCACCATTGACACAACGACGAGCAATGTGATCAATAAACCACGGCGAGATTTCGGTTGAACGGGTTCGGGCGAATTCGAAAAATTCGTGGGTGGGGCGGGCGGCGGAAAGTGATCAGTCACGGTGCAATTTTTACCTATCTACGAATGAGATGTGGGGTCGGGATTGGTATGAATTGGGTAAGAGAAGTAACGAAAAAGCCCCGCTGTTTCCAGCGGGGCTTTTCAATTTCGTTCAACATATTGCATTGACTACGAGTCAAAGACTCAGGCGTTCTGAACCTTGATCTCAACCTCAACACCGGCCGGAAGGTCGATGCGCTGGAGGCTGTCAATGGTCTGCTGCTTGGGATCAATGATGTCGATCAAACGCTTGTGGATGCGCATTTCGAAGTGCTCGCGTGAGTCCTTGTCAATGTGCGGTCCACGAATAACCGTGTAACGATGCTTGTCTGTAGGCAAAGGAATCGGCCCACGGATGGTGGCATTGGTACGAGCAACGGTCTCGACGATCTTGCGTGTCGATTGATCGATGATCTCGTGATCAAATGCCTTGAGACGGATACGAATAATTTGAGCCATGTTGTTCAGCGACTCACTTAATGATCTTGACGACGCGGCCAGCACCAACAGTACGGCCACCTTCACGG
>CALEHE010000106.1 GCA_937876415.1 uncultured Actinomycetes bacterium | reverse complement strand
GCAACACTTTGAGCGGAACGGGAGGGATTCGAACCCCCGGGCCTTGTGAGCCTTCCGCTTTCAAGGCGGATGCATTTGTCCGCTCTGCCACCGTTCCGCCTGTGAGGCTAGCGACAAAAAGCCCGAGAGCAATCGGGAAATCGCGGATAGCTATTTGCCGATGGTGGCCCGCATCTGCTCAACCCAGTCATCGGCTTGCTGCCAGCGCGAGTCGGCATGTTCTCGAGCCGTGTGCACATGTGACGAATGGGCCGGATACGAGCCCAAGAATTTGACCCCACCTTGTTTGGCATGAAGTGCCCGCAAAGCATCAGCGACGAGCTCATCGGCAATATGGCCTTCGAGATACATCACGAAGCAATAGTCACCGAGACCGCCATCTTTTGTAGGACGTGACAACAAGTTCGTGATGTTGACGCGCCGCGCCGCGAACTCTTGCAAGATCGAAATCAAACTGCCTGGTTCGTCGGCACGCTGAAACACAACGATGCCCGTGATGTCATGTCCAGTAGGCGTAGGGACACCTGATTTGCCAACAACGACGAAACGCGTTTGATTTCCTTCGTGATCGGCAATATCGGTCGCCAAAATATTTAGCCCGTACAACGCAGCCGCATTACGTGGAGCGATAGCCGCAACTCCGGCAACGGCATTTGCTGCAACTGTCTTCGCCGCATCAGCCGTACTATTTGCTGCATGAATTTCGGCGTTACCTACGTTTTCACGTAAGTAACGATGACATTGCGCAGTCGCAACCGGGATCGATAGCACGGTCGTGATATCGGCGAGAGAAGTGCCCGGCATCGCCATCAGGCAATGTTCAATATCAAGAACTAGTTCACGCTGGATCAACAAGTTGTAATCGAACGACAATGCGTCTTGCGTGAAGTTGACTGTGCCTTCAATCGAGTTTTCAATTGGCACTACTCCGAAATCAACGTCTGCGTTGTCAACGGCGTCAAGAACATCGGGTACCGAACGAAAGGCCACAAGTTCGCCACTGCCAAGGTCGGACTGTGAGCGCACAGCTTGTTCGGTGAAGGTTCCGAAAGGTCCCAAAAACCCCACCCGCACAGAGCGGGCAGTTGGTTGCTGAGAATCAGTGGAAGTGTTCACAGTCGCCAAGGCTAGAGGCACGAGCGCCAAGTGGCAGGATGATTATGTGGATGTTGAGACCCTGCGCCAATTGATTGAGGGCGTTTCTTCAGGATCTATCGCGCCCGACGAAGCCGTTGAGCGTTTGAAGCGCCTGCCATTCAGCGATGTAGGCGACACACTGGTCGATCATCACCGCCACCTACGCCAAGGTGCACCCGAAGCCGTCTATGGTCCGGGCAAGAGCCCCGAACAATGCGTCTTAATCGTCCGCGAACTTCTTGACCACGGCACCGGGCCAGTTCTCGTCACGCGCACCACGGCCGATCAGAAAAACGCCCTTGAGGAAACTTTCGGTTCGGCCGAAACCGCCCACGGATCGATGCTGTGGCGTGCACCAGAAACTTGGTACACCGGCAACGCATTAGTGATCTCGGCCGGCACCGCCGATGTCCCCGTTGTTGACGAATGCATTTTGGCTTTGCGTGCACATGGCATTGCCGCGAACCGCATCACCGATGTTGGAGTCGCCGGTTTACATCGCTTGTTGAACCGACTTGATGACGTGATGGCTGCTGATGTGATTGTTGTTGTCGCCGGCATGGAAGGCGCACTTGCAAGTGTCATTGGCGGCCTGAGCGGCAAGCCAGTCATCGCCGTGCCAACCAATGTGGGATACGGCTCCGGACTCGAAGGTGTGACTGCACTTTTAGCGATGCACGCAACATGTGCCAACGGCGTGACTGTTGTGGGAATTGATAATGGTTACGGTGCGGCTTGCGCAGTAGCCCGCATTGTGCGTCCACTACGCCCCGATCAAACACAGGCAAAGCAATCATGAGCAAGGCTGCATGGTT
>CALEHE010000105.1 GCA_937876415.1 uncultured Actinomycetes bacterium | reverse complement strand
CCCTCACCATGGGCGTACTTGCGCATGATGTCGGCTTCGTGTGAACGCACTTGTTTGAGACCGTCCCACTTTTGAGTGTCATGAACATATGGTTGGCCCGTCGTCGCCCATGCCGTTCCAACTTTTTCAACGACACCTTCGACCGCCAAGATTTTGAGCAAGGCTTCAAGTCGTCCCCTTCGCACGCCCGTTTCAGATTCAATCTCGAGCAAGCTTCGCGGCTGATCAGCAAGAGCTGCCAAAACTTTGTTGGCGGTAGATGCTTCAGGAATTGAAGCGGTTGCAAAGTAGTCCCAGATTCGTTCGTCGGCATCTGAGGGCAACAAGACACCATCGGCATGAGCAACCGCACGACCAGCACGTCCAACTTGTTGGTAATACGCAACAGGCGTTGATGGTGAACCAACATGCACACAGAACCCCAGGTCTGGTTTGTCGTATCCCATTCCGAGAGCTGATGTCGCCACGACTGCTTTGATTTCGTTATGGCGAAGTCGGTCTTCGATTGCTACACGTGAATCGCCATCAAGTTGTCCGGTGTAAGCATCAACGTTGTAGCCACATGAGGCTAAAAAGGCGGCAAGTTTGTCGGCCTCGGCCACTGTTAAGGCATAGATGATTCCTGAGCCTGGAAGTTGTTCAAGAGCATCGGCGATCCAGGCATAACGTTCAAGCGGGCTGAGCCCTAGAACAACAGACAACGTGAGAGAAGTGCGGGCCAACGTACCGCGATAGGTCACGGTATTTGCACCAAGCTGATCACTCACATCTTTGGTAACGCGTTCATTCGCTGTAGCCGTAGTCGCTAATACCGAAGCAGTTGGCGTTGACAACAGTGCTCGCGCTAAACGTTGATAGTCGGGACGGAAATCAAAACCCCAGTCGCTAATGCAGTGAGCTTCATCAATCACGATTAATCCGACGCGCGCCAACAGGTCACCAAGTCGTGCCGCGAATCGTGGGTTGCCGAGTCTTTCGGGTGACACCAACAACACATCAAGCGTGTCGTTGTCGAGTTGACGAAAAACTTCATCCCATTCGTCAAAGTTGGTTGAGTTCACAGTGGCGGCCACTAACCCTGCGCGTTCAGCGGCCGCGACCTGATCACGCATGAGCGCTAACAGTGGTGACACCACCAAGGTTGGTCCCGAACCTGAATGGCGCAACGCATGAGTTGCAGCCCAATAGACCGCCGACTTACCCCAACCTGTTGCCTGCACAACTAAGACACGCGATGCAGATTGCAGAACCGCATGTACTGCATCAACTTGATCACCACGAGGACGTGCGTCGGGACCAGCGAGCCGACCCAACACGATGTTCATATGTTCTTCGGCGAACTCGCGATTGGTCGATGCAGTTGTACTCACATCAACAGTGTGGCGCAAGGGTGTGCTATTCGGAGGCGATTCCTAGAAAACTGTGTAACCACCATCGACAACGACTTCTTGACCGGTGTGAAACGTCAATGATGGGTCGGCCAAGAACACGCCGATGTCTCGGAATTCGCTTGGTTCAGCCCAACGTCGTACGGGGGTTCTTTGAGTCGTGACTTGGCGAAATTTCTCGTTTGCAAATGCGGGTCCCGCGAGTTCGGTTTTCGTCCAGCCTGGAACGAGCGAGTTGACGCGAATCTGATGGCGCGCCAAGCCAACTGCAAGTGCGCGGACGAGTCCATTGATCGCCGTCTTTGAAGTTCCGTACGCTTCGTTGCCGGCTGCCCCGTGTATCGCCGAAGTTGATGACACCGCAGCCAAACTTCCACCAGTTCCTTGAGTCACTAATACTTTGGCGGCTTCGCGCATCGTCACAAATACCGAATCAAGATTGACCGACATGATGGCGCGCCACTCTTTCAACGTCATCTCAATGAATGGAGTTCCCGTGCCCGATCGACCAGCATTAGCGATGCAACCATCAAGCCGTCCAAAATCGGCAACAGTTCGCGCCATCGTGTCGACGATTTGTTGTTCGTCGCCCACATCACAGACGTACCCGCGAGCAGTCACTCCGTGAGCTTCAAGAATGGCGACTGCCTCAGCGTTCTTTTCTGAACGTCGGCCCCAAATTGCCAGCGACCCGCCCGCCACAGCAATTCCTTCGGCCATGCCGAGACCAATACCAGAATTGCCACCAGTGATAACAAAGACTTTGCCCGATAGATCAGTCATACCGAGACTTTAGAACTTGATGCGCACGTACGCCCTAGTCTGAACACATGTCTGATGAGCAACTCTTCGACGAGGTTGATGTCGGCGACACGATCTGGCGTTTTGAACGTTCCTTCATCACTTCAAACTGGACGTGCATTTGGGGTCGCGGTTGCCTGGGCATCGGAGATACTCGCGATTCAGTGACAGGTCATGGCTGCTGCTCATTAGGAGCCGAACTCGACGGTGTCGACGAAGCAATGAACCTCGCCGCTATGGCCGCGACGTTAACTCCAGAAATTTTCCAGTTTCACGACGAAGCTCAGACCGGCGGAATCTTCCGTGATGAACAAAACAACGCAACGCGAGTTGTTGATGGCGCTTGCATTTTTCATAATCGCAATGGATTCGCTGGCGGAGCGGGTTGTGCCTTACATATTGGTGCGCTCGCCTATGGTGAATCGCCAATTGATTGGAAGCCTTCGGTGTGTTGGCAACTTCCGATCAAAGTTGATTGGGTAATGCGCGACGACGATGTCGAAATCGCCACCGTTCGTGGCTGGAAGAAATCAGACTGGGGCGATCACAGCGACAAAATGGCGTGGGTATGCACCGAAGAACCAGAGGCATACGTGAGTGAACAACAAGTCATTGAAAGTTTGGCTGAAGAATTGAGTGCGATTGTTGGCGAAGAAGTTTTTGTGCAACTCCGTCAACGCATCACAGATATTTCCTAGAGAACGCCATCCCACAGAGCCAGTTCATCAGCACACAAATTGTGACCAAGCGTTGAAGTTGTATTGAACTGCAACATCGGTCGATCATTTGTGTTGTGTCGCGGCCACTCAGGCAGTCCGGCATGTTGCGGATTGCCAGTCTTCACAAACGCCACCCACGCCTGGTGCATCGCATCAGCAACACTTTGCGGAGCATTATCGCCACACATGTACGCCGCTGACGGATCACCAAGGTTGTTAAACACAAACACCAACTCAAGTGCGTGACAAGCTCCGAGTGCACCGTCGTACACCGGGGTCGGCCAATCAAAACGGTATGTCCACACATCAGGCGAATGCTTGACTTGCGCATCAGCAAGTCGACGACACGGCACGATGAACATGCGATCAGTTTCTACTGCTGCCGTGATTTGAAATGGCAATGCACCTGGTCGATTCGCTCGATACTTCTCAAGAGCTGCACGCCCCTTGTCGGCTGAGCCAAACGTTGCGGTCACCAAGCCTTCGAGCATTTCCTCACCAAACATGTCGGCCATCGCCACCACAAAAACCAATGACTCTTGCATGGTGGTGCCAGTGAGAACTTTGATACCTGCTGCCGATCCTGCCTCGATTAACTCAATCGGTTGCTTCGGCAAGATTGGAGTGCCGTATGTGGGTTGGAAGGGCATGGTCGAAGCGGCGGCTTCGCCAAAGATTTCAGGATCACGCGTTTGCGCCAAGGCCATGACTTCAAGTTGCACTTCAAACAAACGCTCGTCAGAAACTTTGGCGAGTGCCTCACTGTCGCCAGGCTTCACATCTAGGCGACGCAAGACTTCACCCGCAATAACTGTTGCAGTCTTGGCACTGATGCCATTATGTCCGGCGCCACTTTGTGGGATTGCTTGCGTAAACAATCCCTTTGCAAGCGAAGTTGCCAGCAACGACGACACACTCATACCACCCGCAGATTCACCAGCGATCGTGACGCGAGCTGGGTCACCGCCGAATGCTGCGATATTTTGCTGCACCCACTTCAGCGCGGCAATCTGATCAAGGAGTCCGGCATTGCCCGATTCTGCGAATTCTGGAAAGTGATCAGCAAGGTGCAAGAAACCTTGCGCACCCAAGCGATAGTTGATCGTCACACACACAACTCCGTTGCGAGCAAACGATGCACCGTCATAAACCGCTTCGACACCACTTCCGCCGTAGAACGCACCACCGTGAATCCAGACATACACAGGCAAAGAGCCAGTGACATCGGGACTCCAAACGTTGAGGTTCAAACAATCTGCACCTGCCTCTGGCAATGGAGTTCCAAAAGGTGGTGGCAATGGTGCTTGTCGCGAAATCAAACCAATCGTGGTGGCATCACGAAAACCCGACCAAGATTCACGCCGTTGCGGCGCACGAAATCGATTCGGCCCGTCGATGGGTGCCGCGTACGGAACCCCCTTAAATATGTGAAGTCCGTTTTCTACCGAACCTCGCAACTGCCCCTGTGCAACTTGAACAACTGTTTCCATATGTAGACCCCCATCTAAAACTGTGACCAAACCAACTTACGTCAGAGTCACTTCATTGTCAGTAGGGGAAACTCTATTGGCGCGACGCGAGTGCCTCAGCGGGCGTCCAGCACGAGTGAGTTCCCGAAGAAATGCGCTCGGGAAGTCGCACTCGAGCAATCGGTCCATCAGTGAGACGAGTTGCATCAAAGATGAGGCACTCGCTGCAATCACGATTCATGTCAGTCGTGAAAGTCAACAAGTAACCATCATCCTCCGCAGTTGCTCCGGTACGTGGTGCAAACGGGGTCTCGCTACCAAATACTCCTTCACCAAAAAAGTAACGCTCCTCGGTTCCAGTGAGAACATCTTGTTTCACGATTCCATCAAACAAGAACCATCCTGGTTTACCAGTCATGTTGTAGGTGTAGCGATAGTTCTTGCCAGCGATCTGTGGATTGATCATGCCAAATTCCATGACTCGATCTGACAGCGATTCTTCTTTAGTCTCACCAGTCACCAAGTTGAAGCGCCAACGATGAGGCCGCGTCTGCAAGCGATCAAGATCAACTGAGCGATAGAGCGACAGCGGTTTAGAGGTACCTTCGCGCTTGGCAGGCATCGGGTCATGTTGGAAGAATCCATCCAAGATCAGCCAATCGCCTTCTTCATAGGCATTGATCCAGTGCAACACATACGTGGGATCAGATTCAAACCACTTGATGTCTTCGGTGTTGCCCCGACGTGGCACAACAGCGAAGCGCGTCGGGATGTCACGGTAAAAGCGCGGCACGTGCGCACCAAGTTCAATCATGGCCGGATCCCAAAACAACGGAAGGTCATTCAAGATTGCATAGTTCTCGCTAAATGCCATGTCGTGTGGCAAACGTGGGCCGGGTAGCGGCACATCAATCGCATGAACCAATTTGCCTTGCGCATCCACAACCCCGTAATGCATAAATGGTTCGGACTTGCTGTAACCAAAAATGAGCAACTCGCCCGTGGCTTCATCAAGTTTCGTGTGCGCCGACACTCCGGTCGGGCTCGGAAATTGTTTAACCCAATCGGCCTTGCCCATATCGGCAAGTGTCATCGGGTCCATTTGATAGACATCACCACACTGCCAAAAGCTCGTTAACGCAATTCCGTTATGAACAATGACATCGGTGCTTGAACTATCTTTCATTTGACCACGGGCGCCCCAACCATCTTCACGCTTTGAGTTTTGTGCAAGATCATAAAGGCCGGTCCATAAAGGTTCTCCGGCGTCCTGCTCCATTTGCATACCATCGGTGCGAACGAAACGATTGCGATAACTGGCTTTGCCGTTCGCAAATGAAATCTGATGCAACATTCCATCGCCATCAAAAGGGTGGTACATCCCAATTGATGGATGAATGGGATTTTCGGTATTGCGTAAATAGACACCGTTGAGGTCGGTTGGAATTTCGCCCTCAACCACAAGATCATCGGCATCCCATTCACGGTGATTCGGTCGCCAGGCTCCGGTGCGATACGGGTGGTCGTCATCAACGGGCAAAGTTGAATGAATGGTGTTGACTATTGATGATGACATCGTGATCCCTCGCGTTGAAATTCTGTCAGACCGCTACAACAAAACTGACGGTCGTTGTTGTTGAACCGCCAATATTGAGTGTTGCAAATGTCCGTGCACCTTCGACTTGATTATCTCCAGCGCGCCCTGTCACTTGACATGAAGCATCAAGAACCATTCGCACTCCAGTTGCTCCAACTGGGTGCCCACCACCAATGAGACCACCAGACGGATTCATCGGGATGCTGCCATCACGTTCAAGTTTTCCATCTTCAATGGCCTTCCAACTTTCGCCTGGTGCAGTAATACCAAAGTGATCGATTGCCATGTATTCAGACGGAGTGAAGCAATCATGGGTTTCAATGCCATCAATTGCCGAAACATCGGCGATACCTGCACGAGAAAACGCATCCGTGATTGCTCGGCGCACATGGGGCATCACATATTCGTCGTGAGCCGAGCGCTGAAGTTTTTCAGCCAATGGAAGTCCAACGGTGCGGTGTCCCCAACCGACAATGCGTGGGACTGATTCAATTGAGAGTCCACGACGCGTAGCCCATTCTTCGGCTTTGGCACGATTGGCCAACACCAAACCAACTCCACCATCGGTTAATTGACTGCAATCAGATCGACGAATGCGACCGACGACAATCGGGTTCGCCACTTCATCGTCAGCAAAAGATTCGGGCGTATGCGACCACGCGCGAGTCTGAGCATTGGGGTTAGTTTTCGCGTTTCGAAAATTCAATTCAGCAATTGCCAATAGATGTTGACTATCAATCCCGTAGCGAGTGTCGTATTCATCGGCCAACAAACTGAACATGTGCGGCCACATATGAACAATCCCTTGACCCTCGTGACCAATCCACGCCGCAGCACCCAAATTGATTGCCGCTTGATCGCCAGGAACATTGCGTTCTTGTTCGACGCCAACAACTAATGCACACTCGTAACGACCAGCTTCGATATCGGCCATCGCCGCCAGAATCGCGATTCCGCCTGATGCACAAGCAGCCTCGTGACGTGATGACGGAATCCCCCAGAGTTGGGGCTCAACAGTGGCCGGCATTCCACCTAGTTGCCCCTGACCATTGAATAACTGACCAAAGGCGTTCGCCACGTGAATTGTCTCGATATCAGATGGTTCAATCTGCGAATCAACCCAAGTTTGGGTGAGCACTTCCGAGACGATGTCGCTGACCTCAAGGCCTTGCTTGACATAGTTCCGAGCAAAGTCAGATTGATAGCCGCCCAAAATGTAAATATCGCTCGTCACAACCTTCACGGTAGCGCACGACTTCGTTGGTAACGACGGGCAGTTTTGCCCAATACAAGTGGTGGGCGAGGGGGGACTTGAACCCCCACGATCTTACGATCACTAGCACCTGAAGCTAGCGCGTCTGCCATTTCGCCACTCGCCCGAGTAACGCCTTGTAGGGTACCGACGCCCTCACCATCCCCCCAACCCCCGATACCCTGAGACGATCAACAAGAAGTTTCTCTCTAGGAGAATTTGTGGGTCTGCAATCTTTTGAGGATGGTTTAGGGCGTATGGTCGAGGGTGTGTTCAGCCGTGCATTTAAAAGCAATGTCCG
>CALEHE010000104.1 GCA_937876415.1 uncultured Actinomycetes bacterium | reverse complement strand
TTTCGGTCAAGCCGGTCTTGTCGAAGTCAACACCAACCTGGGTGATCGGACTGAGGAGACCGGCGCTTTCTAGAGCAGCGGTCACACCGATCGGAAGAGCCGAGAACGCGTACGTGACGTAGTTGGTCTCGGGGTTTTCCTGGAGGTACGAAGCCACCAAGCCAGGCACGTTGACGCCGATGTCTTCAATTGCAACGGGAAGAACATCAAAGGTACATGCTGAACAACCAGCGGCCAAGGTGTCGCGGATGCCTTCTTCTTCAGCGACGAGGACGGGGAACATCTGAATGTTCACCATCAACACGTTCGCAGCAGCGCCACTGTCGGCGATCATGTAGTTAGCAATCTTGGTACCAGCGTCATAGACGGCGTCGTTGCCGCTGATTGAGGTCAAGATGCCATCGGCAGGTGATTCGCCGTTGTAGGCGAATGCGAACTTGATGCCGGCAGCGGTTGCTGCGTCATACTGCTCTTGGAAAGCGGCGACAGGTGAACCAGAGATTGAGATGTAGTTGGCGCCCCAATCGATGGCTTCCTGAACGCCAGAGCCAGGAGTGGCGCTATTGACGTTGATGACCTTGAGTTCCCAGCCGAGTGCTTCAGCAATGGCGGGCCAGTCTTCGCCGACTTCGGTGCAGCTTGGAAGTTCACAAGCCAACCAAGCGACTTTGATTCCGGTCGGAACTGCAGCTGAAGGTGCAACCGTGACGGTGATGTCGGTCGGAATGGTCCGCAATTCAGCGACAATTGCTTCAGCAGCAGCGACTTCGTCGCCGCCGGCCGGTGCATCTGATGTTGCCGGTGCTTCTGTTTCTGTTGGTGCAGACGTCTCTTCGCTTGAGCTGTCGTCGCCGCCACAGGCAGCGGCCACAAGGCCCAAGGCGAAAATGGCTGCAGTAACCCTACGGGTTCCTTTACGCATTGTTCTCCCCTTAATTGTTGTTTGGGTTTCCCCATTGTTGGTTCTCTGCTACTTGTTCACGAAAATTGCTGAGCAGAGCAAATTGATCATATAGTAAATTAATCCGGAATCAGCGACTCGGACATTCGTCGGGGTGGGTGTTCTAGGTCGTTTTTTGGGGAAGAATTGTGTTGAAATGTCGTGTGCCTCAGCACGGCACAATCAGGGGGAAAAGTACATCGTGGCAAAAATCCTGCATATCTGGTCGCTATCAAAGACTTTTCCGGGCC
Source organism: uncultured Actinomycetes bacterium (assembly GCA_937876415.1). Classification (GTDB taxonomy): domain Bacteria; phylum Actinomycetota; class Acidimicrobiia; order Acidimicrobiales; family Ilumatobacteraceae; genus Casp-actino8. The sequence continues at coordinate 1,349 of CALEHE010000104.1, read as the reverse complement.
AAGTTGCCCTCCAAGATGCCACTTTTGACGTGGAAGAGGGCGAAGTTCACGCACTCGTCGGTCAAAACGGCTCGGGCAAATCGACGCTCATCAAGGTGCTGGCTGGTTTCCATCAGCCCGATGCTGGTCACAACGTGACCATGAACGATGAGGTCTTCAATATTGGCAGCGTTGAGGCCGCCCACGCCGCCGGAATCCGATTTGTACACCAAGACCTCGGTCTGGTTGAAGCAGTGAGTGCTGTGGAAAACCTGGCCTTGGGATTTGGTTACAAGACCAGTTTTGGTCGCCGAATCAATTGGAAGAAAGAAACAGAACGAACCAAACAGGCGTTACTCGACCTCGGTTTTGATATCGATGTCCGAATTCCCGTTGGGGCACTTGGTGGAGCTGCTCGTACCGGCGTCGCTATCGCCCGTGCACTTCAAGAGACTGGTCGCAATATTTCCATTTTGATTTTGGATGAGCCCACGGCCAACTTGCCCGGCGCCGACGTTGATCGCTTGTTCGACGCGGTCCGCCGTTTGAAGGCTCGCGGAATTGCGGTCGTCTTTGTTTCGCACCACCTGGAAGAAGTTTTCGAAATCGCCGATCGCGTCACGGTCCTTCGCGACGCCAAGGTGGTCGCCACGGTTGAAACTAAAGAACTCGACATGTCGTCGCTGATTGAACTCATTGTGGGTCACAAAGTCACGGCAGCGAACGTGAATCGAACGGTTGATCAATCCCTCGCTCCGCGACTGTCAGTGAAAAACCTGATTGGCCCGGGAATGGACAACGTATCTATTGATGTTCGTCCCGGCGAAGTGCTCGGCGTCGCTGGGCTCACTGGCTCTGGTCGCGACACGTTGATTCCGTTGTTGTCCGGTGCAATAGACCGTATTGGTACGGTCGAAATTGATGGCGTTGCGATTCGTGCGGGAAGTCCAAGTTCGGCAATTTCTGCTGGTCTTGCTTTTGTGCCAGCTGACCGTTTGCGTAACGGCATCATCTCAATGATGAGTGTGCGAGCGAACACAACCTTGGCAAATGTTCGCAGAAATGCCAGTGGTTCACGTCTGAATCACAAAAAGGAAAAGTCCGAAGTGAACGATTGGATCGGCCGACTTTCAGTCGTGACTACTGGTAGTGAGGCGCCGATTTCTACTCTGTCGGGCGGCAACCAACAAAAGATCATGATGTCGCGTAGTTTCCGACTTGATCCAAAGGTCTTGCTCCTTGATGAACCAACTCAAGGCGTCGACATCGGTGCTAAAGAAGAAATTCACACGTTCGTTGACTCGGCAGCGGCGACTGGTTCGGCGGTCGTCATTGCCTCAACTGACTCTGGTGAACTCGCTCGCTTGTGC
>CALEHE010000103.1 GCA_937876415.1 uncultured Actinomycetes bacterium | reverse complement strand
ACGCCCACTTGGCGTACTTTGATGCGATTGGTGCAGTGGGGCCAGTAGCCGACGAATCACTGTCTTAGCGCGCATAACGCTTCAGCCAAGGATCACGGCGCACGAACAAACTCAGCGTCAGCACCAATCCGACAATGCTGACCCATTTTGACCATGTGAGCCATGTGGGGCGATATCGCCATTCAATGTCGTGTTGTCCCGCTGGTACAACCACGCCGAGAAAGATCCCGTCAACTTCGACGACATCGGCCGCCTTGCCATCTACTTGCACTTCCCAGCCGGGCAGTGCCTGTTGATGCAGGCTCACTAATGCTGGCTGCTCCAAGTCGACTGCGCCGAACAAGTGCTCGGGTGTTGGACGCGAAAAGGTCACCGGTAGTGCATCGCAATTAATGGTGCACGACAATTTTACGTTGACCTCAGTAACGAGTGCCGTGGTGTCGAGCTCGACAAGTTCGTTTCGTAAGACATCGGCAGAGATACCTTCGACAGCGCGTGTATTGAACCACGCTGTTGCGTTTCCGATCCACAATGGGTTTTCCCACACCGAAAAAAGTTCGTCACTGACTTTTGGGCCGACCCAATCTGGGGCGACAACAGACATGTCGTACTGGTTGTCAATGAGCGCATAACGAACACCAAGTCGAGCAAGTTGATCAGTCGCAAGCGGGAATGACATTGAGTTGCGAAGTGGTAAGTCGTAAACAGGTGACTTAGTAAATCGATTCATTGCCAACGCCCATCGCGATGAGATTTGTACACCGCCGTCGTATCCATCGATTGAAGGAATGTTGAAAAGAACCTGGGCATTTGGACGAAGGCCAGGTATGAGGTATTGGTTGGAGCCACCATCGAGGGTGATTGCAATGGTGCTGTCTGGATGATCACTGAGCCAATTGGTTGTTGGCCTACGCATATTCTCAATTGCTGTTTCTGTGGCTACGTTGTTGACAATTGAGGATCGGTTGAGCAGGATCAATTCAAGAATCAAGAGTGCGACGAGTGCTCGGTTCACGCGTTGGGGCGAGACCCTGATCCGATTCTCAGATGTGGACATTGTGATCAGGGCGACCGCCAAGGCGGCTGTCAATATCCAGGTGAGGCTGTTCTTGAAACTTCCTGAGGCAACTGGGCCAACTGCGATCGCGGTGGTGACTAGCACCAAGACGCCAATCAGTATTGCAAGATGACGACGCGAAACTTTGGCTCGCACCGCGTCTAGGCCAAAGCCAATAAATACCGCGATGATAATTGCAACGATGATTAACCACCGACTGCTGACGCGCGCCTGGTTGAAGCCAGGCAAGAATTCGAAAGCTGCGCGAAATATCGGGGTGCGAGGACCAAGCGACCAAACCAACGCTAAAAAGACGACACCAATTAACGAAGCGGACCATTTACGCCGTGTAACTGATAGTAAAGACGCCGATGCGCCTACGACAAATAGTACGAAGGCAATAATGCCGAAGTAGCCAATTGACTCAAAGGACCCAGCAAAATAGTCGGGTCTACCCTGATACACGGTGCCGAAGAGGGCTTGTGCCGACGTGTGGACTTGTAGCACCAGTGAGCTGGTTCCAAGATCGGAGATAGTGCGACCTCCTTTGAAGAAGGAGTCGCCAGTGGCGGCCAAAGCACCGACCAATTGAAGGGCGCACGTCACTGTTGAAAGAAACACTGCGGTGGCAAGGTATTGAAGGTCGCGCCAGGCTCGCGATTGAGCGATCAATCCAAGCGCAAAAATCCCAGCGACGATAGCTACTTGATACGTCATCTGGGGGTGGCCGCTCACGATGCACATCGTGAGCATCGCCGACAAGAAAGCAATGCTTCGTCGCTTTGGTTTTTCAAGGACCATATGAATTCCGGCAAGAATCCACGGAAGCCAAGCAACCACCATGATTTGTTCAAGTTGAATCGACTTGGTGGTCGTGGCCCCACAAAGAATGATGAAAATGCCCGATGCGGTGGCACCAGTTCGAGATATGCCGAGTCGCCGTGTAATGAATACAACTCCGAGAGCAAGAATGAGAACGTGCGAAGCTGCGAGAAGATTTAACCCGCGGGTGACATCGAACAAGTACGAGACCCAGCGCAAAGGTGAGAGCACGCCAGCTTGCGGATTGCCGAGATGTGGTGCTCCAGCGAAAGAGAATTGGTTGATGAGTGGAATGTGAAAGTCTAAGAATGCAGATTTTCCGACTTGCCAGTTCGGCCCAGCGTAAGTTCCGGTGTCAAAGCCGACCACAAAATGTCCGGGCAACCAAAATTGCCGAGTGACCCACAACGCAAACAATGAAACGATGAAGTAGGGACGTACTGCTGGTTTCATGATTCGTCGGCGGGGTTCACAACTAATGTGCGAATTCGGCGACCTTCTTCTTTTCCGTGACGGATGTAATGCAATAGGGGGTTACCGCCAGATGCAGCAACGTCTTTGTAGCGCTCGATATACCAAACGGCATCAAAGTTGATGCTCGGCTGCATTCGTTGGCTGACCCCATAACGCAAGTAATAAGTGGCTGCGTCATACTGCCCCAGGCGGACATGCGGATATTGCTCTTCAAACCAATGGCGATTGAAGAATTCGCACGCAGCAATTTCGCGCGCTGCGTCTTTCTCATTTTTGATTTCTTTGAATCGCAACGTTGCGAGCATTCGCATCGTTCGTAGGAACTCTTTGATGATCCTTCGTTGGTTGAGTGACAAACGGGCTGATATTGCACGACGAAATTTACGCGGACCGATTTCTTTGGCGGCTTTAGTTTGTTGCACGAAAACTTCGGCCATTTCCTTTTGCGGAGGAGTTGAAATAAAAGTGCCGACTAATCGGATCGCTGGCATTGGTACGTCAAACTCTTCGCCATAAATGTTGAAGTATTCGGTGTAGAACTCTTGGACCTTTTCTAAGGAACCGTTGGTGGCGATACCGCCGTGTACTTGATGGAAGGTCGCCTCACCAAGAAGCAATGTGGGAACCGTGTCAGGAAGTTCACACGCACGTTTCCAGGTGTCGAGGTTGACGAGCCCTCCGCCGGGTGTGACGAAACCTTCGGCGTAACCACGAAGTTCATTCCATAACGATCGCCACATAAAGAGGCTGTTACTTTCGGCAACCGGGTCGAACCAGGTAGGGCCGGAAGATTCATCAAAGACAGAAATATCAAAGAGTTTGTAGCCGTCATTCTCCCAACCACTTTTCGCCAACATTTCGTCTTCGGCTTGCTGGTTGTAACCCTCGACAATTGCCACTCGTTGAAACTTGTTTCCCAAGTAACGACCGCGTGAACCAACAAATGCACGTTGGTTGTAACTGATTGCATCACGAGCTGATGCAATCAGTCGTGGAGACGCGATTCGAGCACCATCGATGTACACACCGATGATCTCGCCCGCAGCTTTCTTCAGTCCAAAATTGATCGCTGGAACTGGGCTTTTTGTGGGATTGTCCATCGACAAAACCTGTAGATCAAGGTCGAGGTGCGCGAAATCTGCGGGGGTTGGCGGAACCTTTGAACCATTGTCAATCAAGATCACTTCGAAATCATCGCGCCCAATATCTTTTTGATACGGAAGCGATAATGACAACAGTGTTCGCGGTAATTCGCGATTCATGTTGTAGCTAATGACGACGATTGAAACCTTGGGCTTCATCGTGAGCGGGCCTTGCGCAATTTTGGCTTGTTGA
>CALEHE010000102.1 GCA_937876415.1 uncultured Actinomycetes bacterium | reverse complement strand
CAGGCGAAGATATTGGTGCACCGTTGTCGGTGACCCGCCGACTCGACAAGCTTGGTCGCGACCCCGGTGAATGGGGTCGCATCCGCGGCTAGTAGTTCGTCAGCCAATCAGGCGTAGAGCTTCGGCCTTGGCCCACTGATAGTCGGCTTTGCCCACTGGCGTGCGCTCGACGACTGGAACAAAGAACACTGCTTTCGGACTTTTGTAGTCGGCGACCAAAGTGCGTGAGAAAGTCACAATCTCTTCCATGCTTGGGCTCGTGCCTTCTCGCAGTTGCACCAAAGCCGTGACCTGTTCACCCCAACGCGCGTTCGGAGTACCAATCACAACTGCGTCAAACACTGCAGGATGTTGCTTCAGTGCTGCTTCAACTTCTTCGGGATAGATCTTTTCTCCGCCTGAGTTGATGCACACAGAGCCACGTCCGAGCAACGTGATCTGACCATCGTCTTCGATCTGCGCGAAGTCACCTGGAATCACCCAACGCTTGCCATCAAAGGTGCGGAAAGTTTCGGCCGTCTTGACTGGGTCTTTGAAGTAGCCCAACGGAATATTTCCACTGCGAGCCAACTTGCCCACTTCGCCAACAGCGCACTGCCGACCCTCTTCGCTCAACACTGTGGTGTCGTCGCTCATCGCAAACTTCGGAGACGACATTGCTGAACCATCGTCAGTTCGTGCACCGGCGGCCCCGGTTTCGGAGGCACCAAAACTGTCGAGAATTGCCACGTTTGGCAATGCTGCACGAATCTGTTCACGAACTCCGGTCGACAATGGTGCACCGCCATTTCCGATGGCGAACAACATTGACAAGTCGTATGTCGGTCGCGGTTCAGCAACTAAATGCTCGGCAAGTGGACGAGCCATTGCATCGCCAATTGTTGACACCGAAGTCACGACACCGTCCGCGACGAGCTGCCACACATCATGAGCATCAAATCGCTTCTTTGTGTACAGAACGAAACAGCCACCAGCAGTAATCGCATTACCCATGATCCACTGACCACCACCGTGCATCATCGGACCAATCGACATCAAGCGAGCACGAAAGCCCGAAGCGGCAGCTTCTTCGCCCAATTGTTCAATGCGCTCAATCGGACGATTCGCGCGCGCCGAATTCATAGCACCAAGAATCACGTCTTCATGACGCCACATGACACCCTTGGGCATTCCGGTCGTTCCACCCGTGTACAACACGTACACGTCATCGGCGGTGCGGCCCGGGAAATCACGATCGGGTGATGCAGCAGCCAAAGCGGCTTCGTAATCGTCGCCAAGCACGATGACATTGCGAAGGTTCGGCAAGGCATCACGCACATCGTTGATTGCGCCCAAGTATTCCGCATCTGCAATGACTGCTACACAATCAGCATTGTCATAGAGATAACGAAGTTCAGCAGCGACGTAGCGATAATTGACGTTGATTGCGACAGCGCTGATCTTGGCGCACGCATAAAAGGCTTCAACCCACTCATGAGTGTTTTGTGCGTGAACACCGATGTGCTCTCCGCGCTTGATGCCAATTGACAGCAAGTGGTTGGCCAAACGAGTAATACGTTCATCTAGTTCGGCATACGTGAACTTGACATCGTTCGTAATAAGCGCGGGCTCATTGGGAATCTCATCGGCGATGACTTCAAAGAGATCACCGAGTTGGATGGAGCGGGGGTAAGTTTTGTGAGCCATGGAATTCTCTCTATTTCTTCACAAATCCGTCGAGCATGTCAGTGAAGCCATACTTTTCGTGTGGTCCAATCGCCATGTTCTCGTATAAGCCATAACCCTCATGACGCTTGCCGTCACGATCGGTGTAGGCAAACTTGGCCGAGTTATCAACGATGCCAAACAAACGCATTGCGCCTTCAGGAGTAGTTGTATCCAAGTGGAAGTTCTCGACCTTCAACGGGCCCTGCCACATTCCGTGACGCCAATCGGCGTCGTAGCCATAACCAGTTCCGATACCGACGTGAACGGGCACCAACGGTTCGATGTCGAGAGTTGTGACATGACCGTCATCGGCAACAACACGAATCACCCCACCTGTTGAGAATCGCGAACCTTCGCGGTACTCAAGATCGTGTTCGGGACGACCGAGATGTTCAATGCGACCATCGGGCCAAATACGGGTTGCTTCTTCCATCACTCGAGTGCCATCGGGATTTTCTTGCATGATGATCATGAGCGAGTGATCGGCAAAACGAATCGGTGTGTAAATCCAGAACCAGCTAAACGGATTGCTGGCACGAATACCTGCTGGTTCGCTTTCACCAATCGGGCGCACACCCCACGAACGATCGCGGGTCCCCCACCATGATTTTGAGTCAATTGCAAACGTGTGGCCGCCGGCAGAGAGAGTTCCGTCCCAACCACCAGTTTGCGCCAAACGACACGTATCAAAAATCACGCGACCGTTTTCACGGATGTAATGGCGAGGTTCTTCAAAGGCTGGCATTGCACCCGTCCACGTGGCATCAATGGTGATACCCCACTCGTTGTCATCACAACGCACGCGCAACTTCTGCAGAGGCTCAATCACTTCAATACTGATCGGACCAACACCAGGATTCATGCGGTTGGCATTGTCGAGTGCGCCAGATGCACGGACAACTTGTTGCTGACCTTCATGGAAGACCAAAAAATAAGCGTCAATGACACCGAGGTTTGGATACACGCCCAAACCACACACGAACATCACTGTTCCGTCGTGATTGAAACCGTTGAAGTAATAACGATCATAGAAATTACGATCGCTCGTTGCGACATGGCGCATCGGCTCCGATGTTTGGTGGATCGGGAAGTCGTCAAGATTAGACAGCATGGTGGCTCCGTTTGTGTGATTGATATTGTTTTAAATGGTTGTAACTAGAGGTGCAACTTCGCTGGCAAATGCAGCGATTTGATCGCAGAGTTCATCGCAACTCTGCGCCTTGAAACGAACTTGCAATTGATTCACTCCAGTTGCAGTTCCTCCAAGAATGCGTTCGGCGATCGATTGAGCAGAACCACTGAGCGTTGCCTCGCCGACATCAAATGAGGGTTTGCCGACATACAAGAACGGCGTGATGTGACCAATCATGAAACCATCGTTTGCTGATGGCGCGCGACCGACACGGGTGCGTTCTTCATTCAACAATTCAACCATTGATGCATCTGTTGGTCCTTGCGGCAACCAGCCGTCAGCGACACGAGCGGCGCGCTTGATTGCTGCTGGGCTTGAGCCCGCAACCCAAATGGGTGGACGTGGTGATTGTGTCGGCAACGGCCGAGCACCAAAGCCGTCAACGAATTCGTTCTCGAGCAACTTTGCGAGTTCAGGAACGCCAACGTCAAGAGCCTTACCGCGGCTATGAAAATCAACGCCGAGTAATTCAAATTCGGCTTGCGCGTGACCGGCACCAATACCGATGAGCGCTCGGCCGTCGCTGAGGTGATCGAGTGTGGCGAATTGTTTGGCTGCCACTCGCGTGCTGCGATACGGCAACACATACACATGGGTCAGCAAACCGACGTTTGATGTCATGCCCGCGATCCAGCCGAGTGTGGCAATCGGATCGGCCCAGTGCGTGCCCATTCCGCCAACGACTGCTTCGGGGAGTGCCACGTGGTCGCATACCCCAACGTAGGCGTATCCATTGTCATCGCAGGCTTTGGCCAGGCGACCCAGTTCTTTGGGTCCAGCAGTTCGTTCCCAGTCGGCCACGAAATAGGCGCTTTGGGCCTGAATGGGCAACTGCATTCCATAGATACGGCGTCCTTGCGGAACCGTGAACATCCCCCGAGTCATGGATGACACCTTAGGCGTTGGCGACATTTTTTCTGATGGCGTGTCAAAAAGTATTTGGGCAGGTGACCGCATCAGCGCTTCACCGGAAACTGGATGGTCAAACCCTCAATAGGGCGATGAATTTTGACCCGAAACTCCGATGTCTCACGGGTGATACACTCAACCTATGGGCAAGAACACCAACGAAAGTAACACTGTGACTGTTCGAGAATTGCGCAACCAAGGCGGACAGGTGCTCGATCGAGTCCTCGCGGGTGAACAACTCACGATCACTCGTGACGGTCAGCCAGTCGCCGAACTTTCACCGTTGTCTGTACCGACGAATCTGACCACCTTGAAAAAGCGTGCCTCCAAACTCAAAGCCATCGATCCAATCTCGTTGCGAAACGATCTGGACGAGATAGTTGATCTCTGGTTATGAGCGAGTCTGTTTCACCACAACACGATGGCCTGCTAGATACCGACACTCTCATTTTGCTTGCCGAGATTGAAAGTGACCTTCCTGAATTCCCAGCCATTAGCGCGATTAGTTTGGCTGAGTTGACCGTCGGACCACTTGTTGCAAAGACAGATCTCGAAAGGTCGCATCGTCTCGGACATTTACAATTCGCCGAATCTAATTTTCAAGCATTGGCATTTGATGAAAACGCGGCGCGAGTGTTTGGGCGTCTGGCCGCTCAGGTCCGTACTTCTGGACGAACTGCTCGTGCAAGATCATTTGATCTACTGATCGCTTCAATAGCGGTTTCCAACGATCTGCCGTTGTATTCAGTCAATGTTGATGACTATGTCGGCATTGATGAACTTGATCTGCGAGCCGTCGCGCATCCTCGACATCAGGAAAGTTCTTGAACTATTTGCGGGTGAGTTTTTCGGCGAGTCCGAACAACTGTGTGATCAACACCGCAACTAACACCGACGTTGTAGCGACCGTCCAAATCATTCCGTAATCAAGGCGTCCACGCGACTCGTTCAATAAGTTTCCAAGCCCTTTACCTGTCGCCAAGTATTCGGCGATCATCACGCCAAGCAAGGCCCGTGGCGCGGCCAATCGAGCTGCTGTCACCATTGCCGGAACCGCACCTGGCAATCCGACGAAACGCAACGACTTAAACGGTCCCCCGCCACTGACGCGCACCACATCAATGGCCGCAGAAGATGTTGTAGCAAGGGCTTGAGAGATCGTCACAAACGACGGGAAAAACGTCACCGAAATACACACCACTACTGTTGCCAAAACACTTCGACCAAAAACCAAAACGATCAACGGTGTTAACGCTGGCAAGGGCATTGTCTGCGAAACCAGAGCGAACGGCAATACTGCTCGACCAAGCGTCGGCCGCAGACTCAAAATGATTGCGAGCAGTAATGCTGCCGCAAGCCCACAGAGCAAACCAGTGAGTGCGAGCGGCAAAGTTTCGCTGTAGGCATCAAACAAACGTGAACGTGATTCTGATGCTCGCGGATCGGTTGTGAGGTATCGCACAATCGCCAGCGGAGACTTAGCAACGACCGGCGACATGTCCAAAATACTCAGCACCAACGCCCACAGACCCAGAACAACACCGGCCGAGATAATTCCCTCGCCTAATCGTTTCCACCAGGGCCCCGACGCTCCACCCATGGGCAGCGAAGTTTCAACAGTGGCCGACATTGCCGATCGGCTGAGGCGAGCACCCAATATTGCGAACAACATGTACGCCGTAGCTGCCACTGCTGTTGCAACTAAGCCGATACTCCACAAACGTGAAGGGTTTGCCTGGCCCAATGAACCAAGCAGATATGTTCCGAGGCCCCATCGTGTTCCGCCACCAAATTCGGCAAGCAAAGTTCCGAGCAAAGCAGCTGGCGCTGCAACTCTGAACGCACTCACGATGTGTGGCAACGCGCTGCGCACTCGTATCCAGCGCAACACATCGCTACTCGAACCACCGGCAACTATCACGACATCAACAAGTCGCGGGTCAACATTGCGCATGCCATTCATCGTCGCGATGTAGGTTGGAAAGTACACAGCCATGGCCGCCAAGATGATTCGTGGAATCGTTCCAGTGAATGCCAACAACAACACCGGAACAATCGCGATCAATGGCACCGCGAATAACGACATGCCAACCCCGCGTAACAACGTTTCGGCGAATCGAAATCGCGCAGAAATAGCACCAGCAATGATTGCGATAATGTTGCCGATCAAGAAACCAGTACCAGCTGACTTCAACGTCACCGACAGATGTGGTGGATAGTCAGACCGGTCTTTCCACAACTGAGCCAAAATCTGAGTCGGTGCGGGCAGTGCACCTTGTCCAACGAGTTCGAGTCGTCCCAATACTTCCCAAATAGCGAAAACAATCAGTACAACGAAAGTACCGCGGGCGAAACGACTAAAATTCTTCATCTTGACGACACTTTTCAGTGTCCGCCACCAGCGAACAACAACTCCGATAAGTAATCAGCCAACTTGTGGAACTCAGAACTACGCATAATCTCAGGGTCGCGCGGTCGCTCAAATGGCACGTCCACGATTTCGGCTATGCGACCGGGCCGTGCCGACATCACGGCTACTTTGTCGGCAAGAAAAATAGCTTCTTCAATCGAGTGTGTCACCAAGATGGTTGTTGGACGACGAGCCGACCAGATTCGCTGTAACTCAAGATTCATGGAGCGACGAAGAATTTCATCAAGCGCACCAAATGGCTCATCAAGCAAGAGAACTTCGGGCTCGGTGACTAACGCTCGAGCAATTGCCACACGCTGACGCATTCCACCAGACAACTGCGAGGGCAATGCCTGTTCAAAACCTTTGAGACCAACGAGTGAAATGAGTTCTTCAATCGCCGATTGATATTCCTTCACAGATTTACCCATCACTTGCAAGGGCAAGGTGATGTTCTTCCATACTGAGCGCCACGGCAACAAAGCCGGGTCTTGAAAAGCCACGCCTAAACGACCAGCCAAACGCATCTCGTCCGGCGACCTCTCGCCGATCAGTAACGAACCGGCATCTGGTAATTCAAGACCAGCAAGCAAGCGCAACAAAGTTGACTTGCCACATCCAGAGGGGCCGATCAACGAAATAAACGATCCGACTGGAACTTCTAAGGACACCTTGTCGAGCGCCCGAACCACATCATCTTTCAGCGCGAAGGTGCGCTCCACGTCTTGGACGCGGAGCGCACCACCGGCCACATTTTGCAACGTTGACAAACTCAGATTTCCTCAAGAAGAGTTGTGTCGAACATGTCGCGACTTCCCTTAATGCCGATTTCTGCAAGTGCTGCCAAGTTGGCCTCAATTGATTCTTCCGACATTGAGAAAATGCCGCCTGCTGTTTCCATCAGCGGCTGTTGCGCAGCGTTGAAGAAAAGTTCGTTTTCGATTGTGCGTCCCGTGCCCTTGAAGTAGGTCTCGGCGAACTCGGGCGGATACTTCGTGGTGTCCTTGAAGTTCTCTTCCCAACCCAATCGACTGGCCCGCATAAACTTCACAATTTCGGCACGGTTATTCTTCAAGGCATCCTTGGTCACAACCACGGTGTCGTTGAAAATGGTGAAACCAAAGTCGTACAACAAGAACGACGTTGCTTCTTCACCAGCCTGCTCAATGGTGTAGGGAACATTGGTCGCGAAGTCAATTGACGCATCAATTTCACCCTTCACCAAAGGTGTTGGGTCGTAGGCATACGGAACGATGTTGACATCGTCCTTGTCGATACCACTTAACTTCAGCATCGCCTCAACTGACAAGATGTTTGAAGCAGGAACAGCCAAAGTCTTACCAACCAAATCGGCAGGCGAATTGATTGGGTTCTTCTTGAGGCTGATCACACCAATCGGATTCTTTTGGTATTGCGCACCAACGATCACAAACGGTGCACCGTCGTTGACGATGGCATTGATTGTGCTGTCTGGAGTGGTGAGGGCTAGTGGCGAAACACCCGAAAGCAATGAGCTTTCTGGGATGACATCGGGTCCACCAGATAGGTAGTTGAGTTCCATGCCCTCTTTGGCGTAGTAGCCGTTGGTCATGGCAATGAAGTAGCCCATGAACTCAGCATCGTTCACCCACGCGGCCTGCATGGTGAACTTGCTCGTCTCTCCTGAGCCGGAATCGGATGAACTGCTGTCTTCGTCTCCGCACGCTGCGAGGAAAGCAGGCAAGCCTGCCAAACCAACACCAGCTACGGATGCACGAATCAACATCTGACGTCGTGAAATCGGATTCATTATTGACCTTTCTTGTGGTTGTTATGTGGGTTTAGTAACTGTTGAAGGACCAAGCGCAGAGTCACATCGGCCCCAGATTTTGGATTGCACGCAATTCGGCGACAATCCCAAGTTGTTCAAATTCGGTACCAGGAACTAGTTCCCAGAACACTCGTCCACGCTGACGTGAGTTCTGATCTATGCGTATTGCTTGAGTGGGAGTAACCACCCAATCGACAACGACGTCATGCTTCTCTGCGGGCATCACTTCATTGACGAACTGACAGTCGTGCACGACATCGGCCACAACTGAAGAACTATCGGTGAGACCAAGTTCTGAAAGAACTGCCCACTCAAAATCAAAATAGCCGTGACCTTTTCCGAAGCGCACGCCGTTGTTACTCACAGCACTTCCGCCAGTCACGAGTAAAGAAAACTTGTTGCCCTTTTGTAATTCGGCTAACGGCATTGCGACGGCATAGCGATCAAAACCATCAAGAGTTGCCGCGTAACGATGATCGCTTACTGGAATCGTTGCGGGATCAAGACGATAAAAACCACGGACAATTCCGTACGTGGTCATCACAAAGGGAATTCCACGTTGGATGAGTTTGTAACGCAAGTCTTCAAGGCAATTATCTGGGGTGATGAAAACCTGACGATCGCCACGATGTGTCAACGCGTCGAGTTCTAAAACTCGATCGGAACATTTTTCACTACCGACGAAGTCACAGATAAAACTTGAGAAGTCCCAATGAAAACGCGAATCGGGTCGTGCAACCTTGGCCAATTGTGCCCAGATCTGCTCACGATATTGATCAGTGGACAATTGGCTACTCACTTGATTCTCCTCAACTTTGAAGGAGCAACTACTTGCGGCTCCCACACATCAATTTCTTGGCTATTCGTGCAAATGAGATCAAGCAAACAATCCGGCTCGGCTTCAACCATTTCGTCAACCACTTGACAGTCGTGCACAACTGCAAAAACCAAAGCACCTAATGACAACACACCCAACTGTTTCATCATCATCCACTCGAGCGCCAAGTAGCGCTGTCCACCGCCGATATGACGGCCATCAGTGGTAACTGCAGTTGCGCCGGTAACCAATAGTTCAATCGCACCTGCTTGACGAAGATCTCCAGGACCCAGGCGCTTGCCGAAACGCTCCATGCCATCAAGAGTCGCGGCCAAAGCATGATCAGTTTTAGAAATCTTCACACCGTCTAAGAGGATAAATCCGCGACGTAGTCCGTACGTCGGGACAAGAATTTTCTTGCCGGCATTGAGCGCCGAAAGACGAAGTTGTTCGATGCTGTTGTCTGGCGCACAAAAGATCACGTCAGCTTGGCGCCATTCATCGCGTTTCATTACCCGTTTGTGAGCGAGGTTCGAACCCGCAAAATCAGGAACGTATTGACTGAGGTCAAGATCAAACCGTGAATCAGGTCGAGCAACTTCGGATAACCGTTGCCATACGACTCGGCGCACGCGTTCTTCTTGAACAACAAACGTTCCGCGCCCTTGTTCGGCACTCAACAATCCATCACGAACCAATTCTTCAATCGCTCGACGGAGTGTTCCCCGACTCACACCAAACAGTTCCATCAAATTAGGTTCGGTGGGAAGCGGATTTGAATCTGAAAGCTCTCGGGCCAAGATCAGGTGCGTCAGTCGGTCGCGGACTTGCTCGTAGAGGGGCGCGTCGGAAACCAGGGCGAACTCGGTCTGTCGAACGCTGGTCTCCCTCTTGGCCATGTGCGAACTATAGACACAATTCGTCTAGACGAATGTTTCCAAAGTGTGACGATTCGGTATTTGGGCAAAAAGTAAAAGTTTGGTTCCGAGCCCGGATGTGAGCCTTTAGATGGCGACGGGGACTTGTTTCCACTGGTTGACATCGATCAACCCGTGGTCAGTGATGCGTAAATCGGGGATCACTGAGAGCCCGAGGAACGACAACAACATAAACGGGGCGTCGATGGCGATGCCGAAATCTCGGGCGGTTTGCTCCATCAACTCGATCTGATCAGCCACAACGTCAAGTGGCTGATCGCTCATCAGACCAGCGATGGGTAGCGGAACCTCGGCCAAAATCTTGCCCTCATGCACGAGCACCTGTCCCCCGCCAATCTTGGCAAGGTGTGCCACCGCAATGGCCATGTCGGCGGGGCCACTTTCGTCGCGAGCACCAATCACCATCACGTTGTGAGCGTCGTGACACACGGTTGATGCAATCGCGCCGCGTGTTAATCCGAAGTTGGCAACATAACCAAGACCAATGCGACCAGTCTTTTTGTGGCGTTCAAGAACGGCGATACGCGCGATGTCGTTGTTTGAGTCATTGATATCAAGTTCAAGTGCAGTCGTGCGTACCGTTCCTTGAGTAACTCCAATGACTCGTGCCATGCCATCGGCCGGTGCATCGACAGATAATTCAGCAGCAGTCGGGTTGTGATGCAAGTGAACGCGATTACGCAATGAATCAGGAGCTGGTGTCGCCGGAACTGCGCCATCGAGAATGTAACCATGTCGCGCCACTAACTTGCCGGCCTGATACACAGCAGCAGGACGGTATTCCTTCATTGAATCAAAAACCAAGACATCGGCTTGATATCCAGGCCCTAGTTGACCGAGATGGAAGAAGTTATGAAACTGCGCGGGCAAATATGACGCCATGATGAGCGCTTCGATCTCGTCGCAACCAGCTTCAACCGCAAGGCTCACACAGTGATTGATGTGGCCAATCGTGCGAATCTGGTGAGGTTCGCGATCGTCGGTGCACATTGCAGTTCGCGTGACACCCGTGCGTAAAACAGTTGGCAACAACTCAACAAGGTCTTTACATGCCGAGCCATAACGCAAAAAGACCCACATACCTTTTTGACGCTTTTCATGAGCTTCATCAAGAGCGAAACATTCATGATCTGATTCAACGCCTGCAGCCAAGTACGCGTCGAGTTGCGGACCCCGCAAACCAGGTGCATGACCATCAACACTTCGCCAGCCAGCGGCCGCGATGATTTCGCGGAATGTTGGGTCGCCGTTGATCACAGCGGGATAGTTCATCACCTCACCAATACCAATGGCTTTGAACTCAGAAATCAGGTGTCGAATATCTGCTGGCGAGAATGCTGCACCAGGACTTTCAAAACTTGAAGCCGGTACGCAACTTGAAGCGGCGAGTCCAAAAGTGAACGGCATCTTTTCGGCGGCTTCAGCAACTGCACCGACACCTTCGAGTCCGGCAACGTTGGCAATTTCGTGAGGATCACAGGCGACTGCAGTTGTTCCGCACGGCAAGGCTCCACGAACGAACTCATCAACCCACAACTTGGTTGATTCAAGATGCATATGTGCGTCAACAAAACCGGCGACTAGTGCCGCGCCACCAACATCAACAGTTTCTTTGGCATCACGTTTGCCCCATCCGGCCACAACGCCATCGGCAATCGCGAGGTCGGTGGCAACCCATTCGCGGGTAATTGGTGAAAGGACTCGTCCACCAGTGATGAGCAAATCAGCAGGCTCATCACCGCGGGCTACGGCAAGGGCTCGAAGTGAGGCGGGAGGTCGTGACATGGCGAGAGTGTAGACACAAAACTGAGGTCACTGCATCGCTTCACCTCTTTTCAGTTACACAATTCACTAACCTGACACACGATCACTGTGCTGCATGACCTCAAAACCCTTTGGAAAATCAAACGCTTTCGCGTTTTGCTGACGGCGCGCACCTTGTCGAATATTGGCAATGGCATGTCGCCCATCGCCATGGCCTTTGGTGTTCTGGCACTTCCCGGAAGCAATGCGTCATCACTGAGTTGGGTGACCGCCTCGCACATGGTGCCGATTGTTTTGTTCTTGTTGTTGGGTGGAGTTGTGGCCGACCGCATGGGCCGAGCCCGAGTTGTTGGCGTCACCGACATCATTGGCGCATTCGTCGTCGCGACCAGCGGTGTTCTGTTTCTCACCGACCAGGCCACTGTTCCACTGCTTTGTGCCAATGCTTTTGTTCTCGGAATTCTGAATGCCATGTGGTGGCCGGCATTTGCTGGGCTTCTTCCAGAAGTCGTGCCGAGTGGAAGTTTGCAAGCCGCTAACTCGATCGTGGGCCTCGGCGAAAACATCG
>CALEHE010000101.1 GCA_937876415.1 uncultured Actinomycetes bacterium | reverse complement strand
GGTTGATCAAAAAATGAACGAATACGTACCAAAAGTCCTGAATCATCAACAATGAAAATCTCAATACTGCGAATTGTCACCTTTTGGCCATTGAGGTCGCCCTCGTTGCGCATCACCACAGCGGCTTCATTGCCTGCGGCGACAACGTGTTCGGGATGCAAAGTCCAGCGACGGCCGGGTTTGAACGAACGATCCCACGATTTGTGGACCGCGTCTAAACCCACCTTTTCGGGTGTGCCGACAGGGTCTTCAAAAATCATGTGTGGTGAGAACAATTGAATCCACGATTCTCGATCCATGGCATTCCATAAAGCGACGTGAGAATGAACGGCGTGTTGAACTGAAGTCATGTAGTGACACTCATACTTTCTTAGGATGCAGCGGCAAAGAAATCGCCGACAACTGTTCGTGACCGTTCGAGAGAAACATTGAGTTCAGCCTTGATGTTGTCGGGAACAGTGGGGTCGAGCAGGTCGCTCAAGATTGGTCGAACGACGACACCGTTCTTTTTGTCAACCCAGGTTGGGAACACGACAGGTTGTTCCACCTGAACTGAACCATCTGGATTGAGCGTGATATTGGTGGTAACAACCATTCCGTCTTGAGTTTTGTTGGGAAAGGCATCGGTGGTTGGAAGGTAACTGATGAGATTGCTGAGTCCGAAGATTGTCCAGACTCCATTGACTTGTTCAATCTTTTGCACGACATGCGCGTGGTGACCGACCACTAAATCAATCAGCCCAGACTTGGTGATGGCATCAGAGTTCGTGAGTTGGAAATCACTGAGATCGGTCTGAGTTTCGCGTCCCCAGTGCATGCTCACGACGACAACGTGTGCCCCTAGATCGCGAGCCTTCTGAGCATCGGCAATGATGCGAGTTGGATCAATCAATGCAGATCGCCACGTTTCACCATTTGGTGCGGAGATGCCATTGAAGCCGTAGGTGTACGAGAGATGTGTGACCTTGATGCCTTTCACATCAAATACCTTTGGTTCGATTTCATCAGGTGTTCGAGCCATCCCAGCCTGACCGAGGCCGAGCGCGTCAAATTCGTTGAGAGTTGCCTCGATACCTTTCACGCCTTTGTCAAACGAATGGTTGCTTGCGGTTGAGCATCGATCAAAGCCCACTTCTTTGATCGCCCATGCGAGTTCGGTCGGAGCTGAATAGAGCGGGTTGGTCGTGGGCTTTTCACCCAATGCCACCAACGGAACTTCAAGGTGGCAGATCGCTAGGTCAACACCTTCAATCAATGGCTTCACTCGCGAAAACATCGGCGCGAAGTCGTAGCCGCTACCTCCAGCATTGACCGTGGCGGCTTTCCAGACTTGGCTATGAATCAAGATGTCGCCAGCGAAGGCCAGGCTCATTGTGACCGGAGCGGGGACGGCGGTTGTGGTTTCGGCTGGGATGGTTGAAGTTTCAACTACGGGGGCCAACGTACTGGGGGTGGTCGCTTGGTCAGTGACTGCGGGGGCCGTGACGCCGTTTCCGCATGCGACCAAGGTGAGGACCGTGAGAACTGCAATGGCAGAGACAAGGCGACGAAGGATCACATTGCAAGTTTAGTGATGACCAAGTGAAATCTATGAGAGTCCGCTGTACCGCTGGAGCATTTCATATGGCAGTATTTGAACTTATGAGCGTAAATATTGGAAATCTCCTTGCCCGCCGTGCCCACATCAATGGGAGCATCGAAGCCCTGTACGACGTGGCGGCCGGTCGTCGTTACACCTATGCCGAACTCAACAGCGAAACCAACAAAGTCGCTTCGCTACTTGTTGATGCCGGAGTGAAAAAGGGCGATCGCGTTGCGTTGCTACAAATGAACTCGGCCGAGTTCATGACTGCGTTTTTCGCCACTGCCAAATTGGGTGCGGTCATCGTTCCGTTGAACTGGCGCCTTGTCCCTGACGAGCTCGAATTCATTTTGAAAGACTCTGGCACAACTGTTCTTGTCTTCGGTGCAGAGTTCGCGGCAAATGTTTCTGAATTGCAGTCACGAGGTGATCGCACCGATATCAAGTCGTGGCTATACATCGGTGACGCAGCAACTAAGCCGGCTTTCGCTCGTGACTTTGTCGCTGAATCAGCAACGATGTCAAACGCCGAGCCTGCGGTGACGGCATCTGGCGATGACTTGCTATACATCATGTACACGTCGGGCACGACTGGTTTGCCCAAGGGCGTCATGCATTCACACAACACTCAATTTTGGGCGCTGTCAACCATGTGCACCACCAGCGACTTGGCTCGCGGCGATCGTTACATCAACCCCATGCCGATGTTCCATGTGGGTGCATTGACACCCGCACTCGGAAACATCTTCGTCGGCACCACCCATGTTTTGATGCGAGCCTTTGATCCGGTCAAAGTATGGGAGATCATTGACTCAGAGCGCATTAACAACGGACTTTTTGTGCCTGCGATGTTGAACTTCATGCGCATGGTGTACGACCCATCGAAGTACAAGCACGAACATGTGCGTTGGCTCATGGCGGGCGCGGCTCCAGTTCCCGTGTCGCTCATCATGTCGTACGCCGAAATTGGTATTGAGGTCAATCAGGTATACGGACTCACAGAAACTTGTGGACCCGCTTGTCTGACATCAAAAGAAGATGCCATCACCAAGGCCGGTTCAACCGGTAAGGCTTTCTTCTTGTCAGAAGTGAAGGTTGTGCGTCCCGATGGAACCGAATGTGATGACGATGAAGCTGGCGAGGTGTTGATCTCGGGCGGTCACATGATGCTCGGCTACTGGAATCGACCAGATGCAACCGCCGATGCATTGAAAGATGGTTGGTTGCATAGTGGCGACGGAGCAATTCGTGACAAGGACGGATATATCTTCATCCAAGATCGTATTAAAGACATGATTATTTCAGGTGGCGAAAATGTGTATCCCGCCGAGATCGAAAATGTCATTATGGGCTTGGCCGGAATCGGTGAAGTGGCAGTCATCGGAATCCCCTCGGAAAAGTGGGGAGAATCACCACTTGCAATTGTCGTGCGAAAAGACGAAGCAGTGACCGAAGCAGCGGTGCTTGAACACTGTGCAGATAAATTGGCGCGTTTCAAGCAACCGGTTGCAGTTCGCTTTATTGATGTGATTCCGCGTAACCCATCGGGCAAGGCTTTGAAGAAAGATCTGCGCATTCAATTCAAAGACGTCGTCGGTCCCTGATTATCGGTCAGTACTTCACGGGCATGCTGTGAATGCCTGCAATAAAACTGCTGTGCATACGTTCGATCGCCCCGTCCG
>CALEHE010000100.1 GCA_937876415.1 uncultured Actinomycetes bacterium | reverse complement strand
TTTCCGACACCGATCAAACTGCCGCCATAACCCCACTGGAAAATGGCAACGATGATGCCGTACGACGCACCGATCGAAAGCAAGTTCATGATGACCGCCTTGAGCGGAACCAACAGACTTCTGAACACCACCATGAGTAAGAGGAAGGACATCAGTAGCACTGCACCAACGAAAATGAACATTCGTTTGGCGAAGTAATCACTGAGGTCAACACCAATCGCAGTAAAGCCACCAACGTTGACCTTGATGTCGGTTCCGGCAAGCACTGGCGGCAAGATGTCATCGCGTAGGCGATGTACGAGATCGGCAGTGTTTTCTGATTGCGGTGATTCGCGTGGAACAACTTGCCAAGCAATGAGTTCAGGTGTGAGTTGGTTTGCCGGTGATGCAAAGGCAACATCAGGATCAGCTGCAATCGCCGCCGTGATTTCATCGAGTTTTGTTTGATTGGCTGCGTCTTCAGGAGTTACTTCACCGATGAGTTGCAGTGGTCCGTTGAATCCTGGGCCGAAACCTTGAGCAAGCATGTCGTAAGCACGACGCGCGGTTTGCCATTCGGCTCGATTGCCATTATCGCTGAGTGCAAGACGCATTCCGAAGAGTGGAAGAGTCATGATCAATAGCGCTGTTAGACCACCGATGAGCGATACCCATGGGCGGTTTTGAATGAAACGACTCCAGCGATACCAGAACTGTTCTTGAATTGGTTTCGGCTCGCGATGCTTGATCGGAGTACGCCACGATTTCACCAAGAAACTTGTGGCCATGATGATGACGGCCAGCAAAAGTCCTAGACCAATAAATGACAATGTGCCAAAGAAGATAATGCCGATTAATGACATGGACGAGAAACTGATCAATGAAATCAGGGCTGCTCGTGTCGTGACATCAATTCGGTGGCCGACCCATGACAACAGTGCAGGAAGAAGTGTGAGCGATGCCAGGACCATCACACCAACGGTTGTAGATGCAGCAATTGCGAGACCGTAAATGAACTTCATGCCCATCATGTACATGCCAAGTAACGAGACCATGACGGTAATTCCTGCGAATAAGACTGCACGACCGGCAGTATCAATTGCAACTGCAGTTGCGTCTTCGGGAGATAGTCCAGCGCGCAGACCCTCGCGGAAACGCGTCACGATAAAGAGCGCGTAGTCGATACCAACACCGATACCAATCATGCCGCCGATCTGCACCACAAAGTCGGGCATCTCCATGATGTGACTCAACATAGTGACAATTGAAATTCCGGTGCCGAGTCCGATGAGAGCGGTACCGATCGGAAGTCCCATGGCGAGTACTGATCC
The DNA here is from genome assembly GCA_937876415.1 of uncultured Actinomycetes bacterium. Classification (GTDB taxonomy): domain Bacteria; phylum Actinomycetota; class Acidimicrobiia; order Acidimicrobiales; family Ilumatobacteraceae; genus Casp-actino8. The sequence continues at coordinate 839 of CALEHE010000100.1, read as the reverse complement.
GAATGCGAGAACCAAAATAATGATCGCTGCTAACAGGCCGACAACTTCACTTTCGGGAAGTTCGAATTCAACAAACGGATCACCACCAAATTCAACATTGACGGTATTCAAGGCGTTACGTTCAATCAGAATCGGTTCGGTGATTTCACGAATCTCGTCGCCGATTTTTTGTTGCTCAGCCTGTGACTCTCCATCGGGCAGCCGCATGACGGCGTAGGCAATGGGTTGGGTTGCACTCACCAATAGTGGGTTCTCATATGGGGAAGTAATTGTCAGGCCTTCAACGCCGGCTTCAATTTGAGTGAATACCTCGGTCATGATGGATTTCACTTCTTCGTTATTGATTCCGTCGGCGGTTTCGGGGGCCACACGAAAGACGATTTGAGCGTCAGTAATAGTGTCCGAATCGGGGAAGGCATCCTGCAACAGGTTGAGTGCCCGCAAACTCTCGGTATTAGGAATTGAGAAGCGGGTTTCAAAGGCTCCGCCACCCATGACTTGGTTGGCGATCGTGCTGCCTCCGAAGAGAGCGACGAGCCAAATGATGATGGTGAGCCAGTGACGACGGAAGCACCAATGGGCAAGGCGAGACAACATGTTGGGAGTTCCTTTGGCACTGGTTCGGGGGAAGAGCGCCTTTGTGAGGCTACGGTCACCTATGTGAACGACCCACGGATGGCGCTTGGTTGGAATGTCACATGGGATGTGACGTGGGAATCAACGCGCTCCGAAGTCGCCAAAAACCAGTCGCATGCCCTTGAAGGGACCAATTTGCCTGGCCGGGTGTCGCGCCTTGACCGAGGCTGGAGCACTGTTTGGTACGGGCCACCCTCGATGGG
>CALEHE010000099.1 GCA_937876415.1 uncultured Actinomycetes bacterium | reverse complement strand
ACCGTACGCACGCCTGATACCGAGTAATTAGTGTGAGCCATTTGCTGCTCAACCTCGAAATCTCCGGGTGTGCGCAGGCCCTTGACGATGAAATTGACCTTCTCAGCTCGGGCGGCATCAACAGCCAATCCAGGATGAGCGGCGACCCTGACTGTGGGTAGGTGGCTTACGCAAGCCTGAACAAGTTCGACTCGGCGACCGAGATCAATGAGCCCACTGGGCTTTTGTGGGTTATGCATCACGGCGATGACAACCGCCCCAAAAAGTTCGACCGATTGTTCAACAACATCAAGATGGCCATTGTGGAACGGGTCAAAACTGCCCGGATACAGAGCCGTGAGAGCAGATGAAGCAACCATGCGTTACTTACGGTAGCGGTTTTAGTCATCGGTGCGTTGCAAAAACGCCACCCACGCACGCCCGTATCGTTTTGAGCGGATCGCCTCCCAGCCTTCGGGGGGCTGGATTTCTCGGGCACTTTCGGTGACGACTACCCCACCAGGTGCCATTACGAGGTTCAGAACAGTGAGCAGGTCAGCCCAACGATCAAAATCGTACGGCGGGTCGGCCAAGACCAAGTCAACATTGCGAAGGGCCACAACATTTGTCATGACATCACCCGACAGGACTGTCGTGTTGTCGGTGAGCTGCAACGTCTTGATGTTGTGACGAATCGAGTCGAGTGCTTTGCGGTCACGTTCAAGAAACGCACAGGATGCTGCTCCACGCGACAACGCTTCAATACCCATTGCCCCGCTTCCGGCGAAGAGATCAATAACTTTGGCGTCTTCAACCGCCCCCAAACTCATCAAAGAGTTGAATGTGGCTTCACGTGCACGATCGGTTGTGGGTCGAGTGGCATCGCCTTCGGGAGCGACAATTGGTCGACCTCGCAAGTTTCCGGCAACGACGCGCATGTACCCATGATACGGCAGACTGTACGAGTGACTCCTGAGGCGGAAATCGTGTGTGTTGATTGTGGTGGGCGTTGTTATCTCACTTCATATCCGCCCGAGGATGGCCTGTGGTTTCCTGGCGACATCGTGACGTATAAATGTCGCGATTGTCTCGATCGGTGGGATTTGGTGCTTCCCGAAGAGGACAATGACCTTGATTCGTTTTGAGGAACTATTCAATGTGCCCTCAATTGTGTTTCAGTAACTGCCAATTCTCATTTGAGGCGACGACCGTGAATTCTTCTGAAATCGACTCCAGAATCGCTGACAATTCTGAATCGAGCTGAGTCGGCAACACAACAAAATCTACAAATTCAGCGAGTGGACTTCGAAGACCTTCGGTCGAGGTGTCGGGACCGTACATCACAATCTTGAACGGATTAGGAAACATATAGACCTCCTTACGATGCGTAAGGTGTGGCGCCAACGAATGGAAAACAGAAATACTTGCCTCCGCTGGAACAAGATCCATTATTTCAAAACTCGATTGAGCGACCGGATTATTAGCCCCCCATCTCGGAAAATCGTCTGATCTGAAAGGTACATATGACCAAGCGTTGCCGGCGAGCAGTGAAGTCATAGCCACTAGTCCCGCAATCATAAATCTTCTGCGGCGATCCATTTTGGCAAGCCCAACTATTACCGCAATAAGTAATGCTGGAACGATGATCAAGGAATAGTGATACTCAATATGGAATTGGTACCAAAAGGTGCTGACAATATTTGAGAAAATAACCAAGGAGCTCACTCGCGCCCATAAACCA
>CALEHE010000098.1 GCA_937876415.1 uncultured Actinomycetes bacterium | reverse complement strand
GACACTGCCGACTCTCTTGCTCGATACGGCGATGAGGTCATCAGCAAAGTCAACTAACAAATCAACTGGCAAATCAACTGGCAAATCAACTGGCAAATCAACTCGCAAATAGCCACCGACACCCTTGTCTAGTGTTCTTAACGAATAGGGTCGTACTGCCATGTGGAAAATGCTGAAGACCAATGCCGATATGCGCCGTGTCTTCATGGCTCAAGTGATTTCATATCTTGGCGACTGGTTCAGTTTTGTTGCCATCATCGGACTTGTTGATGATCTCACGGGCTCACAGTTTTTGATTTCGTTAGTTGTTGTGGCGTTTTCGCTTCCCTCATTTCTTGCCTCACCAATCGCGGGCTCAATGGTTGATCGATTTGACCGTCGACGGATTTTGGTCGTCGTTTCCGTCGTTCAATCTGTTGCCGCACTCGGACTTCTCCTTGTGGGCAAAGACACAATTTGGCTCGCTTTTCTCGCGCAAAGTACCGTCTCAGCTCTCGCCGCTGTCGTTGGCCCAGCCACCGAAGCCTCGATTCCTAACATCGCTCGCAACAAAGAAGAACTGGCCTTTGCGAATTCTTTACTGGGCTCAACATGGGGCGTCATGCTCGCTGTTGGGGCCGCGGTTGGTGGAGTTTTCGCCGCGGTCTTTGGTCGCGATGCAGCATTCATCGCCAACGGAGTTTCGTTTGCTCTAGCGGCAATTCTTTTTTCTCGCATCAAAACCCCGATGCAAAAAGATCGTGATGTCCAAACCCAACGACAGCGCATTCGACCAATCACCGATATGCGCGAAGCAATCACCCACTCGCGCCAGGACCCTGTTCTGATGGCCCTCATCTTTTCCAAGACAACATTTGCCATTGGTGCCGGAGTTGTCAGCCAACTTGCCGTTTTGGCTTCAGATGTATTCAATGGCGGCGATGCATCTCGCGGACTTTTAATTGGCATTCGGGGTGTGGGAACAGGACTCGGCCCGCTCATCGCCATGCGCTACACCCATGGACAGCTGAGCAAGGTACTTACGATCTGTGGTTTCGCCAGCCTTGCTTTTAGCGGCTTCTACTTAGTGGGCGCATGGATGCCCACGCTGTGGCTCACTGCCATTTTTGTTATGTTGGCGCACCTAGGTGGTGGCGCTCAATGGACCCTCAGTAGTTACGGTTTGCAGCTTCGTTCGCCCGACCATATTCGTGGACGAATTCTGGCCGGTGATTTTGCTCTCGTGACATTGATGTTGTCGCTCACGAGCGCGCTTGCTGGGCTCGTCTCAGAGCTTTATGGAGTACGCCAAGCCATCTCGGGCTTTGCCTTTGCTGCGGCAATCGCGAGTGTGATTTACATTCGCGCTACGAAGCGCTTGCGCAAGCAACTGCTGCTTCAGCCAAACGTTGAGCCCTGAAGTCATTAGCCAAGTTTGTGGCCATCTGATTCATCACGTAACCAAATCCGATTTCTTTCTCGGGTAGAGCAAACGCAACTGAACCGCCGGCACCCGGGTGTCCGAATGATCCTGGCCCACCGAACAACGAGAACGGCCCATGAACCATGAAACCCATGCCAAAGGTGGTCGGCATGATCAAGCAGGCATCAGGTTCGTTTTCAGGAGTCACCAATGTGCGGACTTTTTCAACGGTTGATGGCTTGAGCAAACGCACACCATCAACTTCACTAATCAACGAGGAGTAAATGCGGGCCAGAGTTCGCGCATTGGTGATGCCATTAGCTGCGGGGATTTCGGCAGCATGAACATCACGACGATTGAATGCTCCATCTATTCCGAATGCACCATTCAGACTCAGTGCTTGGCCCCCTGGAGAGTTCGGACCCATGAACTGTTCCATCATCGCTTTCACGGCAGGATCGAGATCTTCAGGAACCGAGTTCAATCCACCAATCATTGGCGATACTCGAGATTCCTGCGATTCGGGAAGCCCGATCCAGAGTTCGCCACCGACCTTGCTCACAATTTCTTCTTGCACAAACGTGCCGAGACTTCGATGAGTCGGATCGACGCGACGAACGAGTTCGCCAGCCAGCCACCCGTAGGTCAACGCGTGGTAGCCGT
>CALEHE010000097.1 GCA_937876415.1 uncultured Actinomycetes bacterium | reverse complement strand
TCAATGGGCAAATCGTGGTGTGTCCTGGTATCAATGATGGAGCGGTTCTTGAAGATTCAATGATCGGAATTCTTGATCGATATGCCGATTTGCATCATGTCGCACTAGTGCCACTTGGCATCAGTCGTTACAACAACGAGTCATCAATGCGTGCCCACACGCAAGAAGAAGCTCGTCAAGTTGTTGACCTAGTACATCGGTGGCAAGAAATTTTCTTGACTCATGTGGGACATCGCATGGTGTTTGCGGCTGATGAGTACTACTTGATGGCAGGAATAGCCTTCCCTCCAGGTGAACATTACGAAGGCTTCGGTTTGCATGAAGATGGAATCGGTATGGCGCGTACCTTCGAGTGGGAGTTCGATGGTCGCCTTGAAGTTCCTACTGGTCCCCAGAGCGGGTTCTTCGCAGCAGTCGATGGCGCTCCGGCCGAGGGATATCGCGCTCCGCGAAACCCCGCTGGTGATACTGGTTTGAGGGGATGCGGGGGATCGCAGGACGTTGGTTCGACGACGATTTCATTGACTCCACGACGAAACGCTCCTGTTGGGATTTTGACAGCGCCCTATGGGGCTCAGGTTTTGCGGCCAATGATTGAGCGATGCGGGCGTTCTGATGTGCGTCTCGTCACTGTTGAAAATGAGTTCTTTGGTGGAAACACTGCGGTGACTGGCCTGATGGTGGGTCAAGACATCGCTCGGGTGCTTGATAATCAGCCCGAAGGGCATCGATATTTACTTCCGGACGTGTGTTTATCGGAAGGTCGTTTCCTTGACGGCTTGACGACGGCAGACTTACCGCGTCCTGTTGAAGTCATCCCGACCGACGGAATTGCCTTACGGCGAGCATTGGAATTAACAAAATGAGTGAAGAAATCGAAATCCAACTACCCGTAGCGGTCATTGTTGGTCGTCCCAATGTTGGCAAGAGCACCCTTTTTAATCGTGTCATCGGTGAACAAGCGGCCATTGTCGAAGACCGCCCCGGTGTTACCCGTGACCGTAAAGAACTTGAGGCAAATTGGCTAGGTCATCGCTTCATGCTGGTCGATACCGGTGGTTGGATGCCAGGTGGTAGCGAACTTGACGCCAAAGTCAGTCGTCAAGTTGAAGCAGCGGTTCGCAATGCCGACCTCGTGATTTTTGTTGTTGACGGATCGGTCGGTGTCACCGACGATGATGAACTCATGGCTAGTTGGCTGCGCAAGTCGGCGGCAACGGTGATGTTGGTCGTGAACAAAGCCGACAATGATCGTCGCGAAGCTGATCGTTGGGATTTCTTATCACTCGGTCTCGGTGACCCGTATCCCGTGAGCGCCTTGCACGGTCGACGGGCCGGTGACTTACTTGATGAAGTGATAGTGCGGATGCCGTCGTCACCACTGAGCGAGGAATACATTCCGAATTACGGACTTGATCAAGAGATCATTCCTGTTGGTGAACAGAAGCCGCCGCGTGTTGCCCTTGTTGGTCGACCGAACGTTGGTAAGAGCACATTGTTCAATCGCTTAGTCGGAGAAGATCGAGCAGTTGTTCATGACATGCCAGGGACAACTCGTGACTCAATTGACACTTTGGTTGAGACCGAAGACGGCCCAGTTGTCTTCGTTGATACCGCCGGTATGCGCCGTCGCTCGCGCATTGATGACTCAGCCGAGTACTACTCACTCGTTCGTGCGTTACGCGCCGTAGATGGTTCAGATATTGCGCTCTTCGTGATTGATGCGACTCAAGGAATTACCGCGCAAGATCAACGACTTGCTGAACGAATTGATGCTGCCGGCTGTCCGATCGTCATCATGTTGAATAAATGGGAACTCATTGATGACGCTGAAGAGCGTGAACGAATTGATCTTGAAGTCAAGCGCAAACTTTATTTCGTGGATGATGCCCCAGTTCTGAAGGTGTCGGCCCTCACGGGTAAGGGTGTGCACAAATTGCGTCCCGTCTTGCAAGAAGCGATTTTGCAATACCACCGTCGTATCCCGACCCGTGATGTGAACCGAGTAATTGCAGATGCGCAACAGCGTCAAGCAGCAGGTGGAGGAGCCCGCGTCATGTACGCATTGCAGGGAGCCACCGACCCGCCGACATTTACGTTGTTCGTGAATCGCGAGTTGCCACACACTTACTTGCGTTACCTCGAGCGAAGTATTCGTGAAGCATTCAACTTTGGCTCAACTCCGTTGAAGTTGCGAGTGCGTAAGCGGGCTGACTGATTGCCATGCCTTTTTGCGAAGACTGTGCCAAGTATTGGGCGCCCAGCGCTATGTCTGCCGACGGAACCTGTCCGACCTGTCAACGGGTCCTTGAAGCGCCTCAAATTGTCAGTACGGTGCCGTCCCATCGCAAGGTGACTGCTGAGAACATCAACTTGCGTCAGTTGGCACAGGGTCTAGAAGACGGTGATGATGCAAAAGTGCCGTGGCATTTCAAACTCTTGGTCGTGGCTTTATGCGGATATTTAGGATGGCGCGTTATCCAAATCTTTGTATGAGATGTGTCTAATGTTGCCTGATGAGTAATATTCCGGTTCCACCTCCGCCAGGAGCTCCTGGTTATCAGTCGGTCTCAACTCCATCTGGTCAGTTTCATGGAGTTCAGTATTA
>CALEHE010000096.1 GCA_937876415.1 uncultured Actinomycetes bacterium | reverse complement strand
AAACGGAAATCCATCGCTGCGATTGGCATAGTCAAATGCAACCGGAGATCCATGGTCGTATGCAACTGACGGTCCGACGCTCGAGATCACGCGCATGACGAAAGGCAATTCCATCCGTCCGACTTCTTCTTGGTTGACCAGCAAAACGACATAGCCCGCCTTGCCAGTTCGGCGAAGTTGACACGTGAGAGTTGATGGACCAATCGGCAATTCAGAATGTGATCGCACAACTAGGTGCTCGCCAAAGAAGTTGTAATCAAAAACTAGGCGATTGTCGAAGATGTAAAAGCTGAAACCAGAATTCTCCGTTCCAGTAGCGAAGATCACTCCACCCTCGGCGTCTCCTCGATCGACCACTGCTTCCATATCCCAACTACGACCGCCCATGGCAGCAGCGGCTTGCGAGGGCAACGGTGCCATGGGTGGACGGTAGACGTACTTGCGTGTTTCTGGGTGCGGACTGTTCTTTTTGAAGTTGATTCCGAACAGCTCAAGTCCTCGATCATCAAGAGGCAAAACACCTTCGTTCTCGGCTTCTTCCCACCACAAAGCAATGAGTTCGTTCAGTCGATCGGGCTCTTGTTTGGCAAGATCATTCGTCTCGGAGCGATCTGCTTCAACGTGATACAACTCCCACACGTCGTCATCAAAAGAAACTCCTGGCGTATGTCGAGTCACGGCTTTCCATCCGTTGGCGTAGATGCCGCGATGTCCAACCATTTCGTAATACTGCACAAGTTTGCGAGTCTTCGCTTCTTTATCATCAAAGGTGTAGTTCATGGCCACACCAGAAATAGGCATTTGCTCAAGTCCGCGATACGTATCAGGCGGTGTGATTCCGATCGCTTCGTAGATCGTGGGCACGATGTCATTCACATGATGGAACTGATCTCGTAATGAACCGGTGTCTTTCACACCTTTGGGCCACTTGATGATGAGCGGAACGTGAATTCCACCTTCATGGGTGTTCTGTTTGTAGAACTTGAAAGGAGTATTGCCGACCTGCGACCAACCCCACGGATAATTGCTATGACTATGTGGTCCACCAATTTCATCAATACGATGAATCGCCTCGTCGGGCATTTCAATCATCATGTTGAAGAACTTCATCTCGTGAAGCACACCGAATGGTCCGCCCTCTTGGGATGCCCCGTTATCGGCCAGCAATACGATCATGGTGTTGTCATCAAGGCCGAGCTTTTTGATTGATGCCAGCAGACGTCCTATTTGAACGTCGGTGTGATCAAGGAAGGCCGCATAAGCCTCTTGCAATCGGCACGCGAGGCGTTGCTGATTCTCTGACAATGTGTCCCAGGCTTCAACTCCGGGATTGCGAGGTGCCAACTTGGTGTCTGCCGGCAAAAGGCCCAATTCTTTTTGACGAGCGAACCAACGATCGCGGAATACATCCCAACCTTCATCAAAGGCTCCGCGATATTTCGCCATGTATTCGGGCGGTGCCTGATGAGGTGCGTGAGTAGCACCGAAGGCTAAGTACATAAAGAAAGGACGATCGGGGCGAACGCCCACTGAGTCATGCACAAAAGTGATTGCGTGGTCGACGAGATCCTCGGTGAGGTGATAACCGTCTTCAGGTCCTGCTGGTGGTTCAACCCAATGATTGTCATACACGAGCTCGGGATAGAACTGATCAGTTTCTCCGTCAAGGAAACCATAGAAACGATCGAATCCTCTCTGCAACGGCCACTGGTCGTACGGACCAGCGGGAGACGCGTCGACCATCGGGCACAAGTGCCACTTACCTAAAGCGAAGGTTGTGTAACCCTCTTCGCGAACCACTTCGGCGACAGTGGCTGCGTGATTAGAAATCTGTCCGCGCATGTGCGGGAAAC
>CALEHE010000095.1 GCA_937876415.1 uncultured Actinomycetes bacterium | reverse complement strand
CCGTCATCAAAAGCCAACATCAAAGCATGGGACGTCTTGAAGACGTGGACCAAACCGTTCATCTGTGCATTCAGTGATAGCGACCCCGTCACGAAGAATGGTGAGTGGGCATTTAGAAAAGCCGTGCCAGGTGCCGAGACTTCGATGCATACGACCATCGTTGGCGGCGGACACTTTTTACAAGAAGATTGCGGCGAAGAGCTCGCCAACTTCATCTTGCAAGCGATTGCTTAATACTTCAGCAACTCGCTAATTTCTGCGCCAGATAATTATGCTCGGCTTGATCGACCGATAGGTCCCAAGCGCGTTTGATCTCAATCCAGATACGCACATATTCGCAGTGGTATCCAGAATTCGGCGGCATCCATTCAGCTGGATCGCGATCGCTCTTCGAACGATTACTCGAGGCCGTTACTGCGATTAAAAAGAATGGTTGATCAAGATCATTAGCGAAATGCTTGCGTTGATCAGTGTTCCAATTCCATGCGCCAGAACCCCACGCTTCGCTCAGTGGCACCATGTGGTCAATATCAAATTTTGATGAATCAGTTGTTTCGACATTGTCGTAAATAGAGAACCAACGTCCACCAGTGATTGTGCATCCCGAACCAATCTGTACGGGGTCTAGTGATTCGGCTATTAAAACTTCCTTGCGGGTATTGCATCCATTGCGATCGGCGTCGTACCAGTCGGCGAATAAATCTCGGTCGTAACCACCCACATATTCGGGCTCAATACGTAAACCAACCGGATCTGATGGTGCAGGTGGCTGCGTTGTTTGAGGTTGAGTAGTAGGTGGTTGAGTGGTTGGTGTCGGACTAGTGGCTACGGGTGTCGTTGGCGTAGTAGTGATGGGCGCTGGCGAATTAGGTGTCGTTGGTCCTGAGATGGTGGGTGCTGTGGTGATGGGCATTGACGTTGCGGGAACCGATGTGACGACAACTTGAGTCGTTGAGACCGCAAGTGTTGATGAAGCTGCAGCGGTGGATGAGGTGGATTCAGTATTTTCAACCGATATTGAATTGTCAACTTCAATCGCCACGACATCTGATGGCGATGATCCACATGAGGCAACAACAAAAAGCATGGAGACCGCAAAACCTGGTCGGAGCAATCTTGATAGATGGGCTTCCACAGCAAGAGACTAGGCAATAGAGCTACGAGATTGAGCGTTGAACTCAACCGAATTCGCTAATGGTGTATTCGGTAGCAAGTTTCGGCGAGAATGCAAAGGTGATTGGTCGTTTTGCGCCTTCTCCAACCGGCCCACTACATGTCGGCAACTTGCGTACTGCTCTCATCGCCTGGCTGTGTGCGCACCAGCGCGATGGTGAACTGCTTCTTCGATTTGAAGACCTTGATCGTGCAAATAGTAAGTCTGAATATGAAGCACGACAGATCAACGAACTCGCACAACTCGGAATCACTTTTGGATCAAACGTCATTCGGCAGAGCGAGCGCTTTGATCTCTATCGCGAGATCGTTGAAGGTTTACGCCAACAAGATCTGGTGTATCCGTGTTATTGCACCCGTCGTGAGATTCTTGAGTCAACTCAGGCACCGCATGGACCAACTATCGAAGGGGCATATGCGGGCACCTGTTGCAACCTGTCGGCTCACGATCGCTCAGAGCGTGAACAGAGTGGACGTCCACCGGCGTGGCGGCTTCGCACGAATAACGAGGAGTACATCGTCGACGATGTCATCGCTGGTCCGACTCCGACGGTGATTGACGACATGGTGCTTTTGCGTAATGACGGTGTGCCGGCTTACAACCTGGCTGTCGTCGTTGATGATGCCGCGCAAGGCGTCACTCAAATCGTGCGCGGCGACGACTTATTGCTTGGCACGGGTCGACACATTCATTTGCAGAAGTTGCTCGGTTACCCAACCCCGCAATATGTTCACGTGCCTTTGGTGGTTGGGCCCGATCAAGAGCGACTCGCGAA
>CALEHE010000094.1 GCA_937876415.1 uncultured Actinomycetes bacterium | reverse complement strand
TAGATGCGGGTGCCAAGTTCGTGCGATCGGTGAAGTTGTGTCATGCCGCAACATCGATGGGTGGTCCCGAGACTCTGGTGACGCACCCAGCTTCGACGACTCACGCCGGCATGACCCCCGAAGAACTTGCCGACAGTGGCATTACTCCGGGAACAGTGCGGATGAGTTGTGGTCTTGAGCATCCCGATGATCTGATCGCCGACATCATGCAGGCCCTCGCCTAAAACATCCGCTCAAATATTGCTCTTGGCATACGAACATATGTTCGCTAACCTGTCGACATGGGGTCGACATGGGGAATGCAGGGACCAACCACTTGGTCTGAACTGGAAGCTCGCTTATCGGGCCGAAACCCCCAGTCGTCATCGCAATCTTCGTCGGCCCATTCTTCGCCGCCGGTCGTTCGGACAGCCCGCGACCCGCTAGTTACGCCCGAACCTGATCGCACGCCCACTGGTGGCACGCCTCGGCCTGTTGTGCCGTACGCCGAACTGCACTGTCACTCAAACTTTTCGTTTCTCGATGGGGCGTCGCATCCAGAAGAGTTGGCCGAAGAGGCTCATCGCTTGGGTCTGACTGCGCTGGCAGTCACCGATCACAACGGTCTGTACGGCGTGGTGCGTTTTGCTGAGGCGGCGCGCGTGGTGGGCTTACCAACAGTGTTCGGTAGCGAAATCACTGTTCAGGCATCTGCTGGTCCGCAACACCTTGTTGTGTTGGCTGATGGCACTGCGGGATACGCGCGTCTGGCGCGTGCATTGAGTTTGGCGCAGTTGGCTGGCAGTAAAGGCGATCCGCGTTGCATGATGCCCGATCTTGCTGACGTAGGTGCAGGGCATTGGTGGGTGATGACGGGTTGCCGACAAGGTGCAGTGCCTTCGGCATTGGTTGATCATGGTCCGAGTGCGGCATTACGTGAACTGCAAAAATTGATTACTGCGTTTGGTCGAGATCGCGTGTTGGTTGAACTGTGGGATCACGGTGATCCACTTGATACGGCGCGCAATGATGCAATGGCTGAACTGGCGGCGCGCGCTGACGTGCAGTGCATTGCCACAAACAATGTTCATTACGCAACACCATCGGCACGACGATTGGCGACGGCAATCGCTGCGGTGAATCAACGGTGCAGTCTTGATGAGATTGATCACTGTTTGCCGGCAGCGGCCACAGCGCATTTGCGAAGTGGTGCTGAACAAGCACGAAGATTTGCGCGGTATCCGGGTGTTGTTGATTTGGCGGCTGAGATTGGTCGTGCTGCAGCATTCGATTTATCGCTCGTGGCACCAAAGTTGCCGCCGTATCCGTGCCCTGACGGTTTGACCGAGATGCAATTTTTGCGACGACTTACCGAAGAAGGTGCACGACGTCGGTATGGAGAACGCCCGCAAAGTGGGGAAGACCTGAGTATTCGCGCGCGAGCGTGGAAGACGATTGATCATGAACTTGAAGTTGTCGAATTGCTCGGGTTTGCGGGTTATTTCTTGGTGGTGTGGGACATCGTGCAGTTTTGTAACGACTCCGATATTTTTTGTCAGGGTCGCGGAAGTGCGGCCAATAGCGCAGTGTGTTATTCGCTCGGAATCACCAAAGCAGATGCGGTGTCGTTGGGATTGTTGTTTGAACGTTTCTTGTCGCCCGATCGTGATGGTCCACCCGATATCGATCTTGATATCGAGAGCGGTCGACGTGAAGAAGTTATTCAATATGTTTTCAATCGCTACGGACGTCACCACACTGCGCAAGTGGCCAACGTGATTACGTATCGCGCGCGTTCGGCGGTGCGCGATATGGCGCGGGCTCTTGGGTATGCGCCGGGCCAACAAGATGCGTGGTCAAAGCAAATGGATATGTGGCGCAATGTGGCCGCAAACTCTCCGGATAAAACTCCGGAGGGTCGTGTTGATCAAGCCATTCCACCGTTGGTTTTAGAACTTGCTGGCGAAATTGAAGATGCGCCACGTCATCTTGGTATTCACTCGGGTGGAATGGTGATTTGTGATCGCCCAGTGATTGAAGTGTGTCCCGTTGAATGGGGGCGTATGAAAGATCGCAGTGTTTTGCAGTGGGATAAAGATGATTGCGCTGCGGCTGGATTAGTGAAGTTTGACTTGCTGGGTCTTGGAATGTTGTCGGCTTTACACGGTGCAGTTGATCTAGTGAAACGGCACAAGGGTGTCGCGATTGATTTGGCGGCACTGCCACAAGATGATGATGTGTATGCGATGTTGTGTCGAGCCGACACGGTTGGTGTTTTTCAAATTGAATCACGCGCACAAATGGCAACATTGCCGCGGCTTAAGCCGCGACGTTTTTATGACTTGGTTGTTGAGGTGGCGCTCATTCGGCCAGGGCCGATTCAGGGCGGTTCGGTGCACCCGTACATTCGCCGACGTAATGGTCAAGAGCCCATTACGTATTTACATCCGTTGCTCGAAAATAGTTTGGGAAAAACCTTGGGTATTCCGTTGTTTCAAGAACAACTGATGCAGATGGCGATTGATGTTGCCGGCTTTTCGGCTTCTGAAGCTGATCAGTTGCGACAAGCCATGGGTTCAAAACGCAGCCAGAAACGCATGCAGTTATTGCGACAGCGTTTGTATGAGGGGATGGCCGAACGCGGAATCGTTGGTGATATCGCTGACGAGATTTTTGACAAGATGGCGGCCTTTGCCAATTACGGATTTCCTGAAAGTCACTCGGTGTCGTTCGCATACTTGGTGTATTCGTCATCGTGGCTGAAGTTGTATGAGCCCGCAGCTTTTTACGCGGGGTTGCTGAATGCGCAGCCGATGGGCTTTTGGAGTCCGCATTCGTTGGCGCAAGATGCGCGTCGGCATGGAGTGGTGGTACGCACGCCAGACCTATTGGCATCTGGTGCGCAGGCAACTCTTGAAGAGTGTGCAGAAAGCCATGGCGGTTTTGCAGTGCGTTTGGGACTGGGTTCAATTCGTGGAATTGGTGCGGGCCTCGCGCAACAGATTGAAGACGAGCGGGAGTTACGCGGTGATTATGTTGATGCCGAAGATTTGGTGCGACGAGTTGATGAGCTAACACTTCCGCAACTTGAGGCCATGGCAACAGGCGGAATTTTCACGGAATGTTTTGGCCTTGAACGGCGGGAGGCATTGTGGGCAGTTGGTGCGGCGGCACAGTCGCGCCGAGATCGATTGCCAGGGTTGGCAACGGGAACACAGGCTCCGATGTTGCCGGGCATGGAACCACTTGAAGTTGCGGTCGCTGATTTGTGGGCGACAGGTGTGTCACCCAATGGACACCCAACATCATTTTTGCGTGAACAACTTGATGCATATGGCGTGGTGCCTGCTGATCAATTGTTGGCAACCGAACAGACCAAAGTGTGGGTTGCTGGCACAGTGACGCACCGTCAACGACCGGCAACTGCTCAGGGAACAACTTTCATCAGTCTTGAAGATGAAACTGGTTTGATAAATGTGGTGGTGTCGGTGGGGTGCTGGAAACGGTTTCGACCAGTGGCCCGCGGTGCGGGAGCGTTATTAGTGCGCGGTCGTCTGCAGCGTTATGAAGGTGTGGTGAATATTGTGGCTGAACACATTGCGCCACTTTCGGTCGCAGCCCAAGTCGCCGCCCGAAACTTCAGATAACCCTGTGCTTCTGGTGTCATTTAATTCGGTATATCCAACTAAAACGACACCAGAATCACGAAGTTATTTGGATGATGAAGGCGATGTGGTGGCGGCGACGAGGCCGAGAGCGATGAAGACAGAGCCGGCAACATAACGCTGCACAAAAGGCAAAGTACGTCCGCTCAACAACTTGGCGCGCAAGGCACTCGCGGTGAGTGCGTACATGCCATCGGTAACACAACCAATCAGTACGAAGATTGTTCCGAGAACCAACGCCTGCGACCAAGCAGCCCCTTTGTCGGCATTAATGAATTGCGGAAGATACGACACGAAAAACAACGCAACTTTCGGATTCAAAGTATTGACGATGATTCCCTGAGTGAATGAGCGACGCAAAGTTGTTGTTGTTGCCTCATTTTCAATATCAGTTGGCTGACGCAACAGTGTTCGTATGCCCACAAAAACGAGATAGCCGACACCAAGCCACTTCACCACATTGAATGCGGTTGCTGATGTAGCGAGCACTGCAGAAAGTCCAACCGATGCAGCAATGACGTGTGCGAAGTTACCAAGCTCGAGGCCAGCCACTGCGGCTAAACCAACTTCACGACCATCAGACACGATGCGGTTGAGGACGTAGATAACGGGCGGCCCTGGAATGAGCAGTAGTGCAACTGATGCAATCGCGAAAGTGACTATTGAATGCAGGTCGGGCACGAGGAAACTCTAGACCTCTACTTTGATGGGCGACGAAGGAATTCGGTTCTCAATGATGTTCATCACGTAGGTGTGTAGTCCGGAGGGAACAAATGTGGTCTGTGCTGCCGCAATTTCGTCGATATGCCACCAGCGCAATTCAAAAAGGTATTCGGCGTTGAGGGTGTCCCAATCAAGAGAAGGTTGTGGTTCAAATACTTGAGGCACTCGCACAAGATGGATGTGTTCACGTTGGCCATCCCATTGGCCATTGATAAAGGGAATGCGATGTTCGCGCGTCCAAATATGGGGACCGATCTCTGGGTTGTGCAATCCGACTTCTTCAATGAGTTCACGCCTTAGCGCGGTGATGTGGTCTTCGCCCTCGTCGAGTCCACCGCCAGGCAGTGCCCAGCGGGTGCCGGCAGGAAATTCGAATCGCACTAACAAGATGTGTTTGCTCGGCGTGAGAACAAGAGCCCGAGCCGCTGGTCGAATACGCAACTCTGAGTTTTGGTCGGCCTCAGTCGGAAGGTTGCTCATTGAGCCCATCGTTCATCATGCGGTACATCTCGTAGATTGATTTGCAGTCTTCACACACCGGCAGTTTCTTGGGGTCGCGCGATGGAACCCACACGTGTCCGCACAGTGCTTCTAGTGGACTGCCGTAAATGCGGGCCTCCATGACCTTGGCCTGAGCACTTTCACCTGGCTCAACTTTGACAATGTGGGCCACCGTGGGTTCGCCAGTTTGAGTGTTTTCATCGAGTCGGGTGTCAAGAATCGTCGAGCCTGCGGGGTGTGCGGTCATCGGGTCGTTTGAGGCCATGACATAAGTCAAGCAGACGCCTACACTTTTGGACATGCCGTTGTACGACTTCCGTTGCAAGACCTGCGAAACAACCTTTGAAGTGCGCCGTCCGATGGCTGAAGCCGGTGATTCGGCAACGTGCCCGCAAGGCCACGAAAATGCGGTGCGACTTTTGTCGGTGTTTGCCTCGGTTGGTGCGTCGTCGGCTTCGACTGCGCCAGCACCTGCGTCACGTTCTGGTGGTGGATGCGGCTCGGGTTGCGGCTGCGCTCACTGAATCTGGCTTCTTGAGTGAGGCACACTGAAAACTGGGTGCGACAAGCAAGTCGACCCGTTGGTGATGTAAGTTGCAAGGCATGGCTTCTTGGATTGTGAACTTGATCGTCGCTGGTGCAGCGATTGGTATCGGCGCAATCGGAACGCGCGTCATTGGTGAGGCTTCCAAGGTAAAGCCCATTCCGGTGAAGGTCCGCAAACCCCGCCAACGTTAAGTCGTGGCGATTTTTGTTGATGAGTGCCGGTGGTGGCACAAAGAGCGCCATTGGTGCCACATGGTCAGCGATACAAGTTTGGATGAACTTCATGCATTTGCTGCAACGTTAGAAATTCCTGAACGTGGGTTTCATCGCGACCATTACGACCTACCGGAGTCATATCGCGAGCAAGCGATCGCGTTGGGAGCAATGGAAGTGACGAGTCGTGAACTGTTGCATCGCATGCGGGCAGCAGGACTACGCGTGCGAAAGAGTCGCGACACTTCACTCGGTCCAGTTACTTGAGCGACCGAATTCGGTGGGGATGCTGCGCGCATTGCGCTTGGTGACAACAAACCAGTCAATGAGTTGAATCCCTTGGCTTGCTAACCATGCCGAGGTGAGATTGAACTCGTAGATGTCGTTTTCATCTAGGACATCGTGATCGCGATATGAATACAAAATGACGTCGGGTGTGTCGTGGTGGTCAAGCGAAATGGCCAACATTTGGCGAATGTTGTCAAGGTACCGAGCCCCGTTTTCAAAGAGTAAAACACCATGACCGATCAGTTGTCGATCAAGTGGGACAGCAGCGATATCGGCGGTACGGCTAGAAGTATTGAGAGCGTGGCCAAGCATTGCGGCAAGTGATGCTGATGTGATGGGGTCGACTCCGCAAGCGGGAATCGGGCGATCGGATTTATGTTGTTCTTCGGTCAAGGCAGACCTCCGGTTCATGGCCAAGCAATGCTGCTTGGATGTGAAACGAGGGGAAGTCGTGAAAAGAACTTAGAGAAGGGGTGTTGCAGGTTCAGCCAACAACGATAACGCTGGCGATCACGCTGCCGATGATGGCAATCGTGGGCACGGCATAGCCCAACCACGGCGGTTGTTTTTGTTGTGGTGGCGGCAACATGATGCTGCCGCAAATTGCGCCCATCACAATTCCGCCGATGTGACCACCGATTGAAATGCCGGGGATAGTAAAGGTGAGTAACAAGTTGATCATCAACGTTGCGCCGAGTCCGGTTTGGAAGATATTGATTCCACGACGTTGCATGCCAATTGCTGCAGCACCCATTAAGCCAAATACTGCTCCGGATGCGCCGCCATGTAGACCAGTGCTGCTTCCTTCTAGTACAAGTACACCGAGCGATCCACCGAGCAAACAAGCAAAGTACAACAGTCCATATCGCAGTCGACCTAACGGCGGCTCAAGCAACTTGCCCAGTTGAAAGAGCAAGTACATATTCATTGCGATGTGCAAAATTCCGAAGTGCAAGAAACCAGAGGTGATGAGGCGATACCACTCGTGGTTGAAAGAGAGCAGCAACTTGTTGAGTCCAAGTTCTACTTCGCGTGGCGAGATGCTGCTGCCAAAACCGGCAGAACTAGTGTCGCCAATAAGTACCCACACAAAAACTGCAACGTTTAGGGCCATGATAATGCGCGTGATCAGTGCGTCTTGAGAGGCGTTCCAGTCTTTCGCTCGAACTGTTGCAGGTGGTCGGGATGCCTTAATGCAATCGGGGCATTGACTGCCGATGGTGACGGCTTGCAAACAGTCACCGCACGCGGGTCGTCCGCATCGGGTGCACGAACGGCCAGTTGGCATGTTGGGGTGTCGATAACAACGGGGCAGAACTGGGGGTGCGAATTCAGACATAGTGGCTAGATCAGACGGTAGTGGCTGACACACCAAATGCTGTGGCAGCAACGGGTCGACCGATGCGATATCCCTGCACCAAATCACAACCGAGCAAGCGCAAACGTTCGATTTGCGCATCGGTTGTAACCCACTCAGCGATCACTGCCATATTGAGGCTGTGGGCCAACTGCACGATTCCGCGCACGATGGGGTCATCGGTTTCGTCTTCGCCAAGTGCTCGAACAAAGGAGCCATCGAGTTTGAGGTAGTCGGCCGGACACGACCGTAGATGGGATAGCGATGAGTACCCAGTTCCAAAATCATCGATTGATAGACGAACACCGAATCTCTTCATTGATTGCAAAGTGCGCAAGGTGCTAGCAGTGTCGTTCATGAGCATTTTCTCATCGAACTCCAGGGCTAAATGTTGTGGCTGCAAATCAAAATCATTGATGGCGGCCAACGTGCGCTCGACAAATCGGGTGTCTCCAACCTGGCGCGGTGAGACGTTGACGTGAACAATAAATTGGCGATCAATACGTTTTTCATTCAGCCACACACGCATATCGGAACATGCTTGACGGATGACCCATTCACCAATGGGAACAATGGCGCCCGATTCTTCGGCGAGATCGACAAATGATGAAGGCGTGAGAAGCCCGAGTGTTGGATGACGCCAACGAAGCAAAGCCTCTGCGCCAACAATCTTGTTTGAATGTGGCGACATAACTGGCTGATACACAAGATGTAGTTCGTTGTTAGCCAGGGCTTGTTCAAGCGATGCGGACAATGTGGCGCGCTCTTTGGCAGTATTGCGCATGTTGTTGCTATACAACTCGCAGCGTGAACGCCCGCGCATCTTGGCGTGATACATGGCGGTATCGGCGTTGCGCATGAGGGCAACAGCTGCGTCAACAAGCGCGGGTTCATCAATTTCGCCGCGAGTCATGGCCACGCCGAGGCTCGCGCCAGTCACTACTTCAATTCCTTGCAGCAATACGCGACCAGTGATTGCAGTGCGGATTCTCTCGGCAAGATCCATCGCTGCCTCTTCATCGGTGAGTCCTTCACACAAAATCACGAATTCATCTCCACCAATGCGCGCGACGATATCGCCAGGGCGCGTTGCCGAAACCAGACGGCGTCCGATGTTGGTGATTAATGCATCGCCATTTTCGTG
>CALEHE010000093.1 GCA_937876415.1 uncultured Actinomycetes bacterium | reverse complement strand
GCTTGCACTTGATTGCGGCTTGAACCACGAACCTCGTAGCCAGGTGTGGGGTTCAGCGGAATCAAGTTGACGTGAGCGGGCACGCGAAATGAGCGACAAATCTGAGCAAGTTCGATGGCGTCGCTGGGGCGATCGTTCACGCCGTCAATTAAGGCCCATTCGAAAGTGAGGCGACGATTCTTTGACTCAAGGAAACCGTTGCAGGCTTCCATCAAAGCCTTGATGGGGTAGCGGCGGTTGATCGGAACCAAAGCGTCGCGCAAGTTGTCATTGGCGGCGTGCAAACTCACGGCCAAGTTGACGGGCAAAGGACGCGAGGCCAGACGATTGATGCCCGGAATAATGCCGACGGTGCTCACGGTGAGGTGACGTGCTGACAAGCCAACATCTTCGTGTAGACGCACAATTGATTCCCAGACGGGCTCTTCGTTGGCAAGCGGTTCGCCCATGCCCATGTACACCACGTTGCTCACGCGACGCTCCATGGCCTTGGCGCGTTGCGATGCGCGCACGACTTGTTCAACAATTTCGCCCGCAGTGAGATGGCGTGTGAAACCGGCTTGACCAGTTGCACAAAAACCACAGGCCATGGCGCAGCCAGCTTGGGTGCTCACGCACACGGTGGCGCGGTCGGGGTAGATCATGAGAACGGTTTCAATGCGACTTCCGCCGTCGAGTTGCCACAAGAACTTGATCGTGGTGTCGTCATCTGAAATGACTTCTTCAACCAAGGTCAACGAGTTGGGCAACAAGTCAACAAGTTGCGCACGTAACGCTTTGGGAAGCGCCGTCATGTCTTCGGGGGCATTGAGTTCGGTATACAAGCCCTTCCACACCTGATCGACGCGATAGCGCGGTTCGTTCAGTAAAAGGTTTTGAAGTTCGTCGCGCGAAGCGCCATAACGGGTAATCACAATGTCAGCCTGTCAGATAATTGAGTTGAAGTGGTGGTGTCTAGAGAGTTTCGGCAAGTTTTGAGTATTCGGCCATACGTGCTCGTAACACATCAAGGCTCGCGGTCCAGAAAGCTTCGCTGGTGACATCGATGCCAAAAGCGGCACCGAGTTCTTCGGCAGTCGCCATGCCGGCACGACTGAGAAGATCGTCGTAGCCGCCCCGGAAGTGATCGGGATCGGCGTGATATTGCGCAAACAAACCGAGACCGAACAACAAGCCGTAGGTGTA
>CALEHE010000092.1 GCA_937876415.1 uncultured Actinomycetes bacterium | reverse complement strand
ATTGAAGAACGCCTCAACCGTTTGAAGGCACGCGTCGCCGAACTTGAGCACCTAGTTCCTTCGCTTGAACATGAAGAAGCCGCCGAAGCCGAAGCTGCCAAAGCTCGTGGTGAAGCCCGGGCAACCCTCGAGGCGCAATCGGCCTTGTTGTCGGGTCGACGTCGTGATCTTGAAGTGCGTTCAGCCGGTCTTATTGAGCGAAAGCAGTTCATTGAAGCCCGTTTGGCCGAAACTGAACGACGACTTGAAGCCGATGCTGTTGCGCGATCTGAAGCTGCTGGACATCGTGAAAAGATCGAAAAGATTCTTGTGGCGACCGAACGATTGTCTTTGATTGTTGACGCACATCGTCATGTCATTGAATCGCGCTTGGCTGTATTGCACGAGAAGCGTCGTCGTCAAAGCGATGAAGTGCGGGCATTGGCAACTCATCTTGATGAGATGCGCAAACAGCGTTCAGCGACCGAGCGCGAACTTGAAGAAGTCCGTGAGCGATCACGTCGTTCTGAGGTTGAAGAGGCTGAAGTCAAGATGCGCCTTGAAGCGACTGTCGAAACTCTGCGTCGTGACCTTGATGTCGAGCCCGAAGTTGCCGAAGCCGCCGAAATGCCCGAGTTGCCAGAGGGCATCACAGCACCGGCACGTACACGCGATCTTGAACGTGAATTGCGTTTGATGGGACCAATCAACCCGTTGGCACTTGAAGAGTTCAACGAACTGCAAGAGCGTCACAAGTTTTTGGAAGAGCAACTTGAAGATGTGCGCAACACGCGTCGCGAATTGATGCGCGTGATCACCGCAGTTGACAACGAAATCCAGTCGGTATTTGCGTCGGCATTCGCCGATGTCAGTGGAAACTTCACACAACTGTTCGGCAACCTGTTCCCTGGCGGAATTGGGCGATTGGTGCTCACTAACCCAGATGACTTGCTTAATACGGGTATTGAAGTTGAAGCAAAGCCTGGTGGAAAGAACGTCAAGAAGTTGAGTCTGTTGTCTGGCGGAGAGCGCAGCCTCACCGCGTTGGCTTTCTTGTTCGCAGTCTTCCGCAGTCGCCCGTCGCCGTTCTACGTGATGGACGAAGTTGAAGCCGCCCTTGATGACGTCAACTTGCATCGTTTCTTGGGACTCATTCAAGAATTCCGCCAAGAAGCACAGTTACTTATTGTGAGTCACCAAAAGCGCACTATGGAAGCAGGCGATTGTTTGTTAGGTGTCAGTATGCAACCAGGTGGCTCGTCGAAGGTTGTCACTGAGAAGGCCTCATCGGTCTCCGGTGGCGGCGCTGCTTAATCGTAAGGAACTCACATGAATACGCAATCTCTGTTGTTGATTCTTTTAGTCGTCACTGTGGTCTTTGGACTCGGTGTCGTCGTACTGAATCGTCGCTCAAGCGGCGGGGCTGGGGTCAAGCCCATCATTTCAGAGCCAGTTGTTGTTGAAACGCCGGTCGCTCAAGCCGAAGTAGTTGAAGCACCAGTAGTTGAAGCACCAGTAGTTGAAGTACCGGATCCGCCCAAGAGTCGGTGGGGTAAAACGTCTTTATCGTTGGCTGGTGTTTTTGGGGGAGTACGGGCGCGTGGTGGCATCACCAACGAAACATGGGACGATCTCGAAGAGGCGTTGCTAAAAGCTGACGTTGGAATTGGCGTGACCGACGAACTACTGAATTCTTTGCGTGGCCGTGTGAAGGTCAAAGAAATCACAACCCCAGACGAATTGCTTCTAGCATTACAGCGCGAGATGACGTCGCGTCTTGAAGGTGCGGATCGTGAATTGAACTTCGCTCAACTCGACGAAGGTCGAATCAACGTTTGGTTGTTTGTCGGCGTGAATGGTGTTGGCAAGACCACCACCATTGGCAAAGTGTCGGCGCAACAGGCGCAACTTGGTCGGTCATTGGTGTTAGCTGCCGGCGATACGTTCCGTGCCGCGGCAGCTGAACAGTTAGGTACCTGGGCCGAGCGCTCAGGCGCTGAACTTGTGCGCGGTGCCGAAGGCGGAGACCCGAGCTCGGTCATTTTCGACGGCATTCAACGAGCCGCTGCTAAAGGTTTTGATCTCGTGCTTGGCGATACGGCAGGTCGTTTGCAGAACAAGTCAAACCTGATGGACGAATTGCGCAAGGTACGGCGAATCGCCGATCGCGAACCCGGTCAAGTGACTGAGGTGTTGCTCGTCATTGATGCCACGACTGGTCAGAACGGTTTGTCGCAAGCTCGCGAATTCACCGATGCTGCGGGTGTCACTGGAGTAGTTCTTACCAAGCTTGACGGATCTGCCAAGGGTGGCATTGTGTTTGCCATCGAAACCGAAATGGGCATTCCCATCAAGTTGGTCGGTCTGGGCGAAACCATTGGCGACCTGGTGGCTTTCAACCCAGACGAATACGTGTCAGCACTCTTTAACGGGTGACCCGCCAAAAAAAAAATGACTTAGTTCCCAATTTTTCTGAAGTGGTTGGGAACTAACCCGCAATCTGGCATCGTCTCAGTTGTATGAAGAAAATTCTGGTCCCCGCCCTGTCAGTTTTTGCCCTCTTTGCGATGTCGTCATGTGGCGACGATCCCGATGCTTCGGGCCCGCCAATCTTGGTTTTGTCCGCCGCTAACGGTGGTGGTTGGTCAGAATCAGCTCCAGCAGCATCTGACATGGCCGGTGCCGATGGAAAAATGATGTGGGGCTATCTGCAGAATTTCACCGCTGCCGTTGATTTGCCGGCTCTCGATAGCAACGCCCGTTCATACACGCTGACTGCGGATGATGTTTCGACAGATTCGCTGAATGCGCTGAAGGCGGCATTTGGAGTCACCAAAGATTTCGTAGCGCAAGATGCGTCACAGGGTGGCGGCTACTTGGCGGGCAACTACGACGGAACAACGGCAACGTTGTACGTCGGCTCTGACGCGATGCGTTATTGGAGTTACTCGCCAGCATGGGACCAGTCATCGATCTCATCACGGCCATGCGTGTATGAACAGTCGTCGGCGACGACGGTTGACCCATCGAGTGATGTTCCGGCTCCTGTCGCCGAATTATGTGCCGAGCCAGTTGCTCCCGAAAATGTGCCGACCAGTGCCGAAGTCGAAGAACTCTTTGCAACAACTGTGAGTGCACTCGGGGGAAATGTCGATGATCTCATTATTGACTCGTATGCCGATGAGTGGGGTGCGAGCGTCAATGGTTACTTGAAGATTGACGGCGTACGTAGTTCACTCTCATGGTCGATTGGCTACGGTGCAAATGCGGCGATCTCTTGGGCTAGTGGAGCGCTTGCCGATGTTCAGGATGGCGCTTCGTACCCTCGCATCGGAACTGCTGCGGCAATTGAGCGTTTGAATTCGCAGCAAAATGGCATGTGGGGCGGTCCAATGGTTCGTGGCGCATTCACTGATGATGCAACGGCAGCGATTGAGCCCGCAACATCTGATGTTGAATCAGTGGTGACAACTGAGCCCGCAACTTCTGATGTGCCGACTTCTGATGTCGTGGCAGAAACGTATCCGACCCTTGATGCACCACCGCCAGAAATTCAAGAAGTGTCAATCATCGGCGTTGAAGAAGAACTCGTGATGCTCTACGGAGCAGATGGTTCGATCTACCTCGTACCTGGCTATACATTCATCGCTGCCGAAGACGAGTATGGATATGCTGGCCGTTACACCGTTTCGGCTTTGCCTGATGAGTACATGCAGGTGAGCGATGCAGTCGATGCAGTGCCCGCTACCGAGGTTCCTGTTCCCGACACCGCGGTTGCATCGACCGATGTCGAGCCAGCAGTTGACCCAGCCGTCGAGCCCGACATGGCAGTCGCTCAAGATGTGGCTGACACTGTGCTGGGCATGTCTGAAGCCGAGGCCACTAAAACAGCCGAAGCCAAAGGTTTGACGGTTCGAGTTGGTAGTCGTGACGGGGAAGACTTCCCCCTCACCATGGATTACCGCACTGATCGCGTGACTTTGACGGTGATTGCCGACAAAGTCACCGCTGCCACGCCGGGCTGACGCCGTCACCGCCTGAAAGTCGGGCGGTAGCCTCAGGATTGCTATGTTCGACAATCTCTCCAATCGTTTCGACGGAATCTTCAAACGCATTCGCGGCAAAGGTCGATTAACCGAAGCCGATGTCGATGAAGTTCTCAAAGAAATCCGTACCGCACTTTTAGAAGCCGACGTCAACGTCAGCGTGGTTCGTAACGTCGTTGCACGAATTCGTGAAGGTGCCATCGGAATCGAGTCGTCAAAGGCGCTTGATCCGAGCCAGCAAGTCATCAAACTGGTTAACCAAGAACTCACCAACATTCTTGGTGGCGAAACCCTCAAGATCACCTACGCCAGTCGTCCACCCACCGTGGTGTTGATGGCTGGTTTGCAGGGTTCAGGTAAAACCACCAACTCGGCCAAGTTGGCGAAGTGGTTCAAGTCGCAAGGTCGTCATCCGCTGCTCGTTGGTGCCGACTTACAACGTCCTGCTGCTGTTGAACAGTTGCGCACACTTGGTCGACAAATTGATGTTCCGGTGTTCAGCGATCCAAGTGATCCGGTCACCACCGCAGTTCGCGGTCTTGCTGAAGCACGCCGACTTGGCAAAGACGTTTTGATTGTTGACACCGCCGGTCGTTTGTCAATTGACGACGAAATGATGGCGCAGATTCGCCAGATCTCTGATCAGATCACGCCGAACTACACGTTCTTGGTGATTGACGCGATGACTGGTCAAGATGCGGTCAACGTTGCTGAAGCATTTCATAACACCTTGCAAATCGACGGCGTCATCTTGTCGAAGCTTGATGGCGATGCGCGTGGCGGTGCGGCGTTGTCAGTCAAAGAAGTCATTGGTCGTCCCATTGCCTTCGCAAGTACCGGTGAAAAACTTGACGCGTTCGAACAGTTCCATCCCGATCGTATGGCCGGACGCATTTTGGGAATGGGCGACATGCTCACCCTTATCGAACAAGCCGAGCAGGCTTTCGAAAAAGATGCGGCCGAAGAAGCAGCGACCAAGTTGCTCGATGGCGAATTCACGCTCGACGACTTTTTAGAGCAAATGCAGTCGCTGAAGAAGATGGGGCCACTTGGCGGGTTGATGGGCATGATGCCCGGAATGCCCAAAGAGTTGAAAAATGCCAAGATCGGCGACGATGAACTGAAGCCAGTCGAGGCGATTATTCGGTCGATGACCAAAGAAGAGCGTCGTAAGCCCGAGATCATCAACGGCAGTCGTCGCCAGCGCATCGCGACTGGCAGCGGTCGCTCAATCGCCGAAGTGAACCGTCTGGTCAAGCAGTTTGGCGAGATGCAAAAGATGATGAAGCGCATGGGTGGAATGACCGCCGGCAAAAAGGGCAAGCGCAAGATGTCATCGATGGCGGGCCTCGGTGGCCTTGGGGCAGCTGGCTTACCTGGTCAAGGTGGTGGCTTTGGCGACGGTCTTGGGGGCGGAGCTCCTGGTGGCGGATTCCCCGGTTTCCCCCCGTCACGCTAAGTGCGACCAGCCAAGACTTGCCTCGTGGCGTTGGGGAAGGGGTACTTTCGGGTTAACCTTCGCTGTCTGCCTGGACTGGTTCTAGGCGCTTGAATCAGGAGTTATCGCCGAATGTCAGTCAAGTTACGCCTTACACGTGTCGGAAAGACCAAGCAGCCTCATTACCGCGTGATCGCGAGCGACAGCCGCGCCGCCCGTGATGGTTCATTCCTCGAAATCTTGGGTCAGTACAACCCACGTACCGAGCCTTCGGTCATCAATCTCGACAACGACAAGGCTGTTGCCTGGTTGATGAAGGGTGCACAGCCCACCGAACGGGTTAAGAAGATTCTTGAAATTTCGGGCGCATGGGCACAGTTCACTGCCGCTCGCGCTAAGTGATTCAGTTGTCATGACTGATCCCAACGAAATTTCGTCGCCAACAGCTGTTGCTGTGTTGACTCACGTCGTTCGTTCAATTGTTGACGATCCCGATGCGGTCAATGTTGCCGAAACCGAAGGTCGCAATCGTTTGCGTCTTGAAGTGAAGGTTGGTCCCGGAGACCTCGGTCGAGTGATCGGCCGTCGTGGTCGTACCGCACAAAGCATTCGCACCCTCGTGCGCGCTGCTGCCGCTAAAGATGGACGCGAAGTCGACGTCGACTTCGTTGACTGATTGTGGTTCACGGAGTTTCCGTGACTGCTGAAAAAACTCCCGAAGGCCTTTTAGAAGTAGGCCGTTTTGGTCGCCCGCACGGTGTGAAAGGGCAGATCTACATCAAGTTGTCGACCGATCGTTCTGAGCGCGTCCAAGTTGGTGCACGTCTGTGGGCGGGCGAGTGGTTTGAAGTGTTGGCACGAACGTCAATGGCAAATACCGGTGCCGATCGTTGGGTCGTGGGCCTCGTCGGTATTGATGATCGCAATGATGTTGAACGACTTGTCAACAAAGTCGTCTGGGCCGAACCGATTGATGATCCGGGTGCTGTTTGGGTACATCAAGTGATCGGCGCAAAAGTTTTAGGCACCGATGGCGTTGACCGCGGCACTTGCATCGCAGTTCTCAAAAATCCAGCGAACGATTTACTTGAACTCGAATCGGGAGCACTGGTTCCGGTGCTTTTCGTCAAATCTGTTTTGCCCGACGACGCCGGTGGGTTCGTCGTCACCATTGATCCTCCCGACGGCCTATTCGAAGTTTTCGAAGACACGAAGTAGTTCTCATGCGCGTTGATGTTTTCACCATCTTCCCGAGCATCGTGAACAACTTTTGTTCCGAAAGTTTGTTGGGTAAATGCCGCGAGTCAGGCTTGCTTGATCTGCGCAATCACGATCTGCGCGAGCACACCAGCGATGTTCATCGCACCGTCGACGACGCCCCCTTTGGTGGAGGCGCCGGCATGGTGATGCGGGCCGAGCCGATCTTTGCCTCAGTTGAGGCGGCTCAACCTCCACGACCCTTGTTCTTGTTGAGTCCGGGGGGTCGGCGTTTCGATCAGGCCTTCGCTCACGAACTGGCCGCCACGCACGAAGGACCCTCCGGTGGGTTCAGTTTGCTGTGCGGTCGCTACGAAGGAATCGACCATCGGGTACGAGAACACCTCGTCGACGGAGAAATCAGTATTGGTGATGTCGTCTTGTCAGGTGGCGAAGTGGCGGCCTGTCTCATCATCGAGGCCGTGACTCGCCTGTTACCTGGGGCGATGGGAAATGCTCAAAGTCCCGTCACCGAGAGTTTTGGGGCCACCAATCTGCTTGAAGAGCCTCATTTCACCCGTCCAGCCGATTTTCGGGGGTGGGAAGTGCCCGAAGTGTTGCGCGGTGGTAATCATGCCCAGGTTGAGCGTTGGCGACTGGCCCAGGCCTTGCACCGCACCATCAGCCAGCGGCCCGACCTCATCGAGGTCCGCAACGGACTTTCAAATGATGAGCTCGCCTTGTTGGAAGAGTTCCCTGCTATCCCGTATCCTTGACAAGCCGTGACTGCGATCTACCCAGGTCGTATGTCCCTGAAAAGTTTTAAGGAAACCCGTCATGAAGACCACCGACATCGTTGACCTACAACACATCCGATCCGACATTCCTGTGTTCGGTCCCGGAGATGAACTGAAGGTTCACGTGCGCGTTGTTGAAAGTGGCAAAGAGCGTATTCAGATTTTCCAGGGCAACGTCATCGGACGTCATGGCTCCGGAATTCAAGAGACCTACACCGTTCGCAAAATTAGCTACGGCGTTGGGGTCGAGCGCACATTCCCCGTGCACACCCCAACAGTTGCCAAGATCGAAGTCATGAAGCGCGGCGATGTTCGCCGTGCCAAGTTGTACTACTTGCGTGACCGTACTGGTAAGGCTGCCAAGGTTCGCGAAAAGCGCGACTTCTGATTTCATTGGGATACCTTTCCCGTTATCACCATCTCGGTTGTTTCGTTTACCTTCACGACATGAATGTTGACCATTGAGTACCGACGATCTCGAAGACTTCGAGGCTGATCGCGAACTCCACCTCGCGCAGGAATATCAAGACGTTGCGGGCATGTTCCGTTACGCCATTGAAACCGAGCGCCGGTTTTACTTGGCCAATTCTGTAGATGTCAATGTCAAAGGTGACAGCACACGGCCACTGATCGAAGTGGAGTTAACTGACGCATGGGTATGGGACATGTACCGCAAGAGCCGATTCGTTCCGAAGGTTCGAATTTTCAGTTTCAAAGACGTGAACGTCGAAGAACTGCCCCAAGAAGATCTGACCGATCTCGACAAGGCCTAGTTGCGCCAACTCAATCAACACACAACCAAAGTTTTGGTGCGTGGGGAGAAGAGCTCGTTGCTGAGTGGTATCGCGATCATGGCTACAAGATCGTCGCGCGAAATTGGCGTTGTCGGCAGGGTGAAATTGACATCATTGCCAGTCGCGAATTGGCTTTAGTGATTTGCGAAGTGAAGACGCGAGCGAATGCCGATTTCGGGTCGCCGGCTTTAGCGGTTGATGTGAACAAACAACAACGACTCCGCCGATTGGCCGCTCATTGGCTCAGCGAACATCCGAATAATCGTGTTGCAGTCCGGTTTGACGTGGCTGCAGTGATCGGACCGAAAGAAGATGTGTCGCTCGAGGTCATCGAAGCAGCGTTTTGAGCAGCTCTATGCGTGAGTCTTCACTTCACGGTTCCAGCAGGTGTAGTGCCAGTGCCGACGCAAATCGGGGGCCTCTTGAGGGACCGCTACGTTGTGCCCCATGCCCGCAGGAATCTCTTGATGACATCCAGGGCAAATATAGGTTTTGAGGGCCTGATAGGGCTGAATACGGCGTACTTCGACCGTCCCGTACAAACCTGACCAGATGCCGGGTGCTTTCTTGCCCGTTTTGGGGCTCGGCTTCTTGGCTGGTTTTTTACTGGTGGCCATGGGTTGGTCGGTCCGTCAGCCGGTGAAGGCCCAGGCCACCAAAGCAACCACTGCGATCGCTGCGGCGACGACAAAGACATAGTCGGCGCGCCGAGCCCGAAATTTCCGATAAGGGTTGAATCCCATGGTCTTCATTATCGTTCATGAGATGAGCACAACCTCGGATACACAGAGCAAGAATTACGAAACACTCCTCGTTGAACGCAACGCCGGAGTCGTGACGATTACGTTCAATCGTCCGAAGAGCAAAAACGCTGTCAACGGTGTGATGTGGATCGAACTACTCGAGTTGCTCACGGAGATTCAGCACACATCGACTGATCGAGTTGTGGTGTTGACCGGCGCTAATGGCGAGTTCTGCAGCGGTGCCGATTTGGTGGCTATGGGCGATGGCAGTGGTCGAGCCCACAGTCACTCGTACTACTCAATGCGCGAAGTCACAGGAGTGATTATGGCGCTGTCGCGTTTGCCACAACCCACGATCGCCAAAGTGCGCGGAGTTGCGGTAGGAGTTGGTTGCAACATGGCCCTTGGTTGTGACTTGGTCGTTGCGTCAGACACTGCACGTTTCTCGCAGATCTTCTCGAAGCGCGGCATGTCACTTGACGGTGGTGGGTCGTGGTTGTTGCCACGTCGCATTGGCTTGCACCGAGCCAAAGAAATGGCGTTCTTCGCTGACATCATCGATGCTGCTGAAGCCGATCGCATTGGTTTGGTAAATCGCGTTGTGCCCGACGCGCAACTCGATGCATTTGTCACCGAATGGACCGATCGCTTGATTGCTTTGCCGCCGATTGCACTGGCTCAATCGAAGCGAATGCTGAACAACTCAATGAATGTCACGCTCGAAGAAGCACTTGACGACGAAGGTGTCGCGCAAACTGTGAACTTCGGGACCAAAGACACCCCCGAAGCCATTGCTGCGTGGATGGAAAAGCGCAACCCAGTCTTTAAGGGCCGCTGACTCGTTTAGCCTGACTCATTTAGCCTGACTCAATAAGTGCTTGCCAATTCACTAGTTTGTACTCGGTGACTCAACGGACGACTCAACGACGTACAACTGGCCAATGGGCAATACGCGCGTTGTTTTATCTATTCGTGTTAGTTCTGTCATTCGCTGGTGCGAGTTACTCAACTGTCGGCGCATCAGTACCTCCTGCGATGCCGATTGAGGAACCAGATGAGGGTGGCGGCGGGGTTGTCGGCCCGACCGATCAATTGACGACCGTCCCTGCGCCGACGAACACCGTTCCAGCAAGTTGCTTTATTCCGACGCCAGTCCAAGCAACTTTTGTTGGTCGCTTGTCAGTATCTGATCGTCGCACCGCGCGTTTTGAAGTCGTGCAAATGCGGGGTGGTTCACTTGAGGGATATGCGGTCGCCAGTTTGGTTGACGTGCGATACGACGAAGATGTGCGCTACCTGAACCTTGAGCAGAGTTACATCATCGCCGTCGGAATTGATCAGACCTCGGGTGCGCTGTATTCAAAGATCCGTGACCCCGAACCGTTGTATGGCGGCAGCCAAGTGGTCGGGCTGAATTCGGGAGTGAAGTGTCCTGAAGTTGAAGATGCGGTACGCACGCTGACGATGGACGCACGTCCAGTTGAAAGCGGAGTATTGGCGCCACTGAAGACCGCTAAAGGCAAACTTGCGCAGGCGATTCTCTTACCGTTTTTGTGGGTGTTTGGTGGATTGTTCGGATTAGCAACCATCCGTGCGTTCATCGTGATGGTCTACCGCACCGGCCAGCGGGCCTGGAGTGGTCAGT
>CALEHE010000091.1 GCA_937876415.1 uncultured Actinomycetes bacterium | reverse complement strand
ACCATGTTGAACGACCCAGTCGGATACAACGTGATGATGAAATTGTCGACCGACGAAAACCGACACCACCTCTTTTATCGTGACCTGGTGAGCAAACTCATTGAGTTGAATCCCTCGGCAGCAATTGAAGCTTTGAAGCGCCAGATCATGACGTTTGCTATGCCCGGAACTGGTATTCCCGGATTTGTCGAACACGCCAAGGCCATCGCCCATGTCGGCATTTATGACTTTGCGATTCATCACGAAAAAATCATCATGCCGTTGGTGTTTCGTCAGTGGGCCATTGACAAGGTCGAAGGCTTGTCGTCGGCCGCCGAAGAAGCCCGCGATTCAATGTTCAAATACATTGAGCGAGTTGGCAAAGTGGCTCGTCGTCAGGTTGAGCGTCGCGAGGCCTCAATGGCTGCGGCTGCAGCAATTCTGTAGACCACCAAATTTCGCTAGTCTTCCGCAAACTTTGGTTGTAGTTTTCCCTATAGGAGAAAATCATGACTTCAACTTATGCTGCTGGCCGTCGCATCGTCGACATTGACGCCCACATTCTTGAGCCCAAAGGCTGGTTGCGTTCGTATGCATCGGCGGCGGCACAAGATCAGATTCCTGAATTGGGCGAAGGTGATTCAAACTTCGATCAATTGTTAGATGATTCGTATCGCGACTACGACCAACGAAAAAACGATGAGAATCTTCAAAGGAAACTTGCGAGTGAGTTTATGTCAATGCCACGTAAAGGCTGGATGTCGTTCGGTGGTTGGGATGTTGATGAACGTCGCCAGGCATTAGATCTATTGGGTTTTGATTGCCAACTGATTTTTCCGACTGGATCATTTGAGCAAATCATGCAAACGCCAACTTCAGTACGCCCCGAAGCAGTACGGGCGATGAACCGCGGCATGCTCGATTTTTGCCAAGACCCTCGATTGCTCGCATCTGCCTACGTTCCATTTGAATTTGGTCCGGAGATTGCGCTTGATTTGATCGCCGAGGCGGTGGCAAACAAAGTTACGGCAGTCTTGATTGATTCAATCCCTGCTTCTCATCAACACTCGTTTACTCATCCTGATTTTGATGTTGTGTGGGCGGCGCTTCAGGAAGCAAATATCGCAGTTTTTCTGCATGTAGGCGCCGATCAAAATTACAGGCCCGTGCCGAAGGTATTTTTCGATAACGGTCGCGACATGAGGCATTTTCGTTCTGATGCACCAGGCGACCCGTTGTCGTATATGGCGATCGGTTATCCAGGAGAACTTTTCCTGGCTTCGCTTGTCTACGACGGAGTGCTCGAGAAATTTCCGAAGTTGCGGATTGGTGTCACAGAACTAGGTGCCACCTGGTTGCCCTCGTTTTTGCACTTCATTGACACAGGTGCCCGAGCATTCAAGAACATCCAGGACCTTTCGCATTTATCGATGCGTCCGTCCGATTATTTGCGCCGACAGGTTGTTGTGAGTCCGTTCGCTGGTGAGGACGTGGGTTGGATCATCGAGCAAGTCGGTGAGCAGATGGTGGCTTTTTCTTCGGATTATCCCCACCATGAGGGAACCGACGATCCGATACGTCGCTTTGAGGCGAGTATGTCCGCGGTCGGTGATGTAGAACGTTCAGCCTTCTATTTCGACAACGGAGCGAGACTTTTAGCTCTCTAGGTGAACCATCCATGTGGGTGACGCTCTAATGTGAAGTTTGAAGTTCACAAATTCAATGGGGGACGTATGAATTACGACTTGATCATTCGTGGGGGAACAGTTGTTGACGGAACGGGCAAGGCCTCGTTTCGTGCTGACGTCGCTGTGACTGGCGATCGCATCGTGGCGATTGGTGATCTGTCATCTGACACCGCTACCCGCGAAATTGATGCAACAGGCAAAACTGTTTCACCCGGTTTCGTTGACTTGCACACTCACCTTGATGCGCAAGTTGGTTGGGACCCGTATATGACATCAAGTTCGTGGCACGGCGTCACCACGGTACTGATGGGCAACTGCGGCGTAACTTTTGCGCCAGTTGTTGAACAAGATCGCGAATTCTTAGCCGAGATGATGGAAAGTGTCGAAGACATTCCACGTCAATCAATTCTTGAAGGCCTGCCGTGGGACTGGGAGACCTATCCCGAATATCTCGACTCAGTGCAACGACTCAAGCCCGCGTTGAATGTTGTTGGTTTAGTTGGTCACTGCGCGATCCGTTCTCAAGTCATGGGCGATCGTTCGTTGAGTGATGAAGAGCCAACACCTGAAGAACTTGGTCGCATGGCTGATATCGCCGAAGAGTCGGTCGCTGGCGGTGCTGTTGGATTCTCAACGTCGCGCATTCTGTTGCATGTTGTTCCAGATGGACGTTGCGTTCCCGGCACATACGCAAAGATTGACGAATACAAAGCAATCGCCGATGGTATGAATCGTGCGGGTGGCGGAATCTTCCAAGCAGTCAATGATTTCGCTACTAAAGCCGAATACGAATTCACGTTGTTGCGTGAGATGGCACAGCATGCCGGCGATGTTTTGTTCTCGGGTGGCGCAGGTGATGGTGACCTGCGTTCGGTTGAACGCATGAATAGTTTCTTCACCAACATCAATGACAACTTGGGTCGCATTTCTTCAGCAACACAAACTCGTCCTGGCGGAACCTTGATGGGTCTGAAGCAGACACCGGTTGTTGCTGGTCGGGTGTGGAACGACATGATGAAGTTGCCAACCGTTGAAGAACGTTTGAATGTGTTGCGTGACCCAGTGCGTCGGGCCGAATTGCTTGAAGAAGGAAACCGTAAGGGCACGTGGTATGACGCTGCCAAGATTTTCCCGTTAGGTCTTGATGAGTTGCCGAACTACAACGTTGACAACCCGAAGTCGGTTGCAGTCCTTGCTGCTGAAGCAGGCGTGACACCAGTTGAACTGATCGTTGATCGCTTGCTAGAAAGCGAAGGCCGTGAGTTGTACAACGCGTGGTTCTTTAATCGCAATACCGAATCAATGGAAGTCTTCTTGCAACTTGATGCAGTTGTTCCAGGTCTTGGTGACGCTGGTGCCCATGCTGGCCAGATTTGCGACGCCGACAGTCCGACGTTCTACCTGTCGTACTGGTATCGCGATCGCAAGGCAGTGACTCTCGAAAAAGCGATTCACCAATTGACCGCCAAGCCGGCTGCCGTTTTGGGATTAGTCGACCGAGGAACCTTGAAGGTCGGAGCATTCGCCGACATCAACGTATTTGACCCTGAAAAACTGCAGACCGAGTACCCCGAGTATGTCCATGACTTCCCGGGTGAAAAGGGCCGTTTCCGAATTAGGGCTCGGGGCTATGCCGCAACCATCGTGAACGGTGAAGTTGTGACTGATCAGGGCGAACACACGGGTCACCGACCTGGACGGGTATTGCGCGAATTCGCTCGTTAGGTGGCTTTTAGGCAGGGCGAACTAATGTTGTCGTATGCCTAAGCCCGGAATGCACTCAGGAATCAGTACCGACGACGCGATGAACTTGGCCATGTCGGCCAAAGTTGTTCCGCTCTACGAAGCGGTCATCAAATTCATTGCCGAAGAAGTCGAGCCAGTAACGGCTCAGTTCTACAAGCTTGGCGAAGGCCGCGCCGACCATTGGGGTTACGGCGTGGGTCAGCTTGAACTGCTCGATTCTTTGAAGGCCAAAGCCAAGGCTCGCGGTCTGTGGAACTTCTTCTTGCCCGATGCCGAAACTGGCGAGGGTTTGTCGAACCTTGACTACGCATACATCGCTGTTGAGTTGGGCAAGAATCCGCTTGCATCTGAAGCAATGAACTGCAGTGCTCCCGACACGGGCAACATGGAAGTTCTTGAGCGCGTCGGAACACCCGAGCAGAAGAAGCAGTGGCTCGAGCCGTTGTTGGCTGGCGAAATTCGTTCGGCATACGCAATGACCGAACCCGATGTGGCTTCATCGGACGCAAAGAATCTTGAGTGCCGCGCTGTGCTTGACGGTGAAGAGTGGTTGATCAATGGTGAGAAGTACTACATCTCGGGCGCTGGCGATCCGCGATGCAAGATCATGATTTGTATGTTGATGACAAGCCCTGATGCGTCGCCGCACCGTCGTCACTCGCAAATTCTGGTTCCGGTGAACACACCTGGTGTCGAAATTCTTGGACCAATGGAAGTTTTCGGAGAAGACGATGCTCCGCACGGCCATATGCATTTGCGTTTCACCGATGTGCGTGTGCCTGCAGCAAACATGTTGCTTGGTGAAGGACGCGGTTTCGAAATTTCGCAAGTACGTCTCGGACCTGGCCGTATTCACCACTGCATGCGTTCAATCGGTGCTGGTGAGCGTGCGCTTGAATTGATGATTCGTCGTGGACTGAGCCGCGAAGCTTTCGGCAAGCCAATCGCTCGCCTCGGAAAGAACACCGAAGTGATTGCCAAGGCTCGTATCGAACTTGAAGCAATGCGTTTGATGGTGTTGCGTGCCGCAAAGGCCATGGACACCATGGGCAATGCTGAAGCCCGTGTTTGGGTAAGTGCTGTCAAGGCCATGGTGCCGATTCGCGTGTGCGCAATCATCGACGAAGCCATTCAGGTGTTCGGAGCAACTGGCGTGTCGCAGTGGACGCCGTTGTCTCGCATGTACGCCAGTCAGCGCACGTTGCGTTTGGCTGATGGCCCCGACGAAGTGCACTGGCATGTCGTTGGTCGTAACGAAATTGCGCGTTACGAGGGTGAAGATAACGACACCACTCGTGCTGCTCGCACGCAAGACGGAATGTTCTCGGGTCCTGCCTGATCATGAGCGCTCCCGTCGTTGTCACCAAAGAAATCAACGCCAGTCCCGAAACCGTTTTCGCAATGGTGAGTGACCTCACGCGAATGGGCGAGTGGTCTCCCGAAAACCAAGGTGGTCAATGGGTCAAGGGTGCAACTGGACCCGCCGTTGGTGCGCAATTCAAAGGCCGCAACTCGAATGGTAAAAAGAGTTGGGGGACAATGGTCAAATTTTTTGAGTTTGTTCCCGGCAGCAAAATTGTTTTTGCATTGATGGTTGGTCCGTCGCGTTGGTGCGACTGGGTGTGGGAAGTTGCACCTTCGGCAAATGGTTCGCTCGTGACACATTCGTGGATTGATCGACGTGGCAAATTTTCAAACACCCTTGGACGTTTGGTGAGTGGAGTTGCTGATCGCAGCGAACACAATCGCAAGAATATGGAAGTAACGCTTGAAGCACTAGCGGCATCTGTTCATGGAAGTTGAAATGATTGTTGAGATTCCGCAAGGGTCTCGCAACAAGTACGAAATGGATCATGACACGGGAGCTATTTGGCTTGACCGCACGTTGTTTACTGCAACGCAGTATCCGCTTGACTACGGATTCTTTCCCAACACTTTGGGCGAAGACGGTGACCCACTTGACGCATTGGTCTGGTTAGGTCAACCTACGTTCCCGGGCTGCCATCTGTATGTGCGTCCAGTTGCAGTGTTCTGGATGGAAGACGAAGCTGGCGGCGACGCCAAGGTTTTATGTGTCCCATCGCATGACCCGCGCTTCAAGAATTATGTCGACATTGAAGATTTGCCCGAGCACATGCTTGATGAAGTGGGCAACTTTTTCGAGACCTACAAACTGCTTGAGCCAAACAAAGAAACGACCGTGCGTGGTTGGGAAGGCCGCGAGGCCGCCGAGAAAGAAATCGCGGACGCCTTCGAGCGTCTCAAACCTCACTGAGGTTGTGATTCTGGTGCAGAATTGTTGCGTATTTCGCAATGATTCTGCACCAGTTTCGCGTCTGGCTTTAGATGCTGGTGAGCAAAGTAGCGATACTGACTAAACACAACACCAAAGCCGGCAAGGTGTTCGCCGCGGTGTCACGAACACGCACATGGCGCCACGTGGCCAAAACGAAATACACGGTCAAACAAAATGCCGCGTAGATCCGTAAGTTGTGGTTGTTAAACCCGACCATCAGTCCGGCAGCACCGGCAATCTTGGCGATACCAAGGGCCGGGATAATGCGAATCGGCATCTTCAACTTCGTCATGCTCTCGACAATCTGTGGCATCATTTTGAAGTCGGCATATGACGAAGCAGCGCAGACCAAAGCCAACAAAACAGACAAGACATCTGAAGCAAGCGACATGCGCTCAAAGTTAATCGCTCACTATGGGCTACTCTCGGTATTCACGCCGTTGTCTACAGGGGGTCATCATGGGAGCACAAGAACAAGCCAATAAGGCAGTCGCTGAAGCGCACTGGAATTCGATGTATGCCAAAGATTGGGCCGACGTCGCGAGTCGATTCTCTGACGATGCCGAATACATGGACGTCGGTGCAGTACCGCCGGTCGTTGGCGGACAAAACATCGCTGATCGCTTACGGCTTGGTCTGGGGCCGACCTCGAAGATGGTTCATCAACCCGGCAATGTGTTGGCCGAAGGTGATGTGGTGATCACTGAACACAAAGAAGTGTGGCACTTTCCGACTGGTGAAGTGATTGTGCATCCATTTACTTCAGTGATGGAAATTCGAGACGGCAAAATCTGCCGCTGGCACGACTATTCGCACTTAGGCAACTTGCTCGATAATGCGCCGCAGTGGTGGCTCGAGTACATCATGAGCGGCGGAACCACCCCAATACCAAGCTGACTCGTGCTTCTGGTGTCGATTTCTTCGGTAATACCAACGAAAATGACACCAGAAGCACAAGGGGGCTAGAGGAGTTTGCGGAAGAGTTTTTCTTTCTTCTCGGTGTACGGCGGGTAGGCCAGCGAAGGATCAAGTTTGGTTCCTCGGCTCAATACGGGCTTCATGTGCTGGAACAAACGCACACCTGATTTGCCGTGGTATCCACCCATGCCACTTTCGCCAATGCCGCCGAACGGCAAGTGCGGGCTCGTGAGGTGCATCAAGGTTCCGTTCACCGTTACACCGCCGGCAGTGGTCTTGGCGAGCACTTCCTTCACGACCGACTTGTTCTCAGCGAAGACATACAGCGCTAACGGGTGCGGGCG
>CALEHE010000090.1 GCA_937876415.1 uncultured Actinomycetes bacterium | reverse complement strand
CAGTCATCACTGCAACAGTGCCACGAGCCACCTGACAAACATGACTTGTATCCCGAATCCCATGATCAAAAAACAACACAGCGTCTAGATGGTCTAATGCGACCTCACCTGTAGACAAGTCCAGAATTGCTCGCTCGATAATTGATACCAGCACACATTGACTATTCAGACCTATTGAGTCACCGGCGCGCACAAGATGCAGGTGTTTTTCCCCTGCCCCGTCGCGCACCATCAAATTCAGTGCCTTCATTGGCCCGTCAATCAGCGTTGCATGCACCTCATCGTCGCCACGGAATTTCGTAATTGAGCCTGGTTCACATCGGTGCTCAACACCATTGATCGTGAGCACCACTCCGTTGCCGTCGGCAACACAAAACTCACGATTCACTCCTGGGAAAACCGAGAACGGCACATCTTGCGTAATGTCCGCCGTGGAAAGTCTCCACGTCCAATCATCAGGAAGAGATCCATCGCACATAATTTCGTATTGCACACCCAGTCCGTTTTTCCAGGGTTGCGGCGTGCGATCAACTGCGCGCTGAATTTCTACGGACAATACTTATTGCCTTTCGTCCTGTACATCTGCGCATCGTTCAATTGGGTTTGAGTCACCCCAATCGCTGTCTCTAAGTCAAGACCACAAATCACTGTGCTGGTGAAATTGGCATTAGTGAAATTAGCGCCAGCAACATTTGCGCCTGTGAAGTTCGCGCTCGTTAAATTTGCTCCCGTGAAATCGGTATTCGAAAGATCGGCCCGAATAAACGTGGACTGCTTGAGGTTTGTGCGTACGAATTTTGCACCTTGCAAATTGGCGACACTGAAATCGGTAAATTCAAGCTTGAGAAGTGAGTAGTCAGCACCAACAAGATACGAAAACTGGCACTTCAAAATGGTCACACACTTAAGGTCTACCTCGGGAAGTGTTGTCGTGGTTTCAGGAACAGTCGTGGGCACGGTTTCAGGCGTGGAATCAGCCACTTCGGGAGCCACGGTGTCAGATATTGGTTCAACCATGGTCGAACCACTTGGAACCACGTTCGATCCACTTGGGGTGTCGTTTAGCGCGCATCCAGCCAATACTCCGGCGATAGCGGTAAACACAATTATCTTGCGTACGAATCTCACAACTCCACAGTAGGTGCTGCGTTGCTACGGTTGAGGGAGCATGAATACTTCAACAATATGGGGCACACCAGACATGGTGTCGCAACTTTCACGAGTCCTTGTTCGTACACCAACCACCGTTGGCAAATTCGTAGAAGAGGGTTTCTGGCGCATGCCCGACACCACCGAACTACTGAAAGAACACGAACAATTCACGAACTTGCTTGAAAGTCTGGGCTGCCAAGTTGACGTTGCCTCCCCAGTTGAGGGCCTTGTCGATGCCGTATACATGCACGACCCCATGATCATGACGCCACATGGCGCCATTTTGCTGCGCATGGCCAAGCCAGTTCGCTCACCCGAGCCTGCCGAGTTTCGCAACGACTTAGAGCGCATTGGCGTGCCGATTCTTGGTCAACTTACCGAACCGGCATTTGCCGACGGCGGCGACAAAGTGTGGCTCGATGCCAAAACGTTGCTCATCGGTCACGGCTATCGAACAAACCAGGCCGGTATCGATCAAATACGCGCGCTACTCACACCACATGGTGTTGACGTATTTTCGTTCGACCTTCCTCATTATGAAGGACCAGGCGCAGTGCTACACCTGATGTCGGTGTTGTCGCCTATCGCGCACGACAAAGCGGTGGTGTACGAGCCCCTTGCACCAGTTCGGCTGTTGCAGTTTTTGGAGTCGCGCGGAATTTCGTGGTTCACCGTGAGCGAAAAAGAGATGCTCACGCAAGGCGCAAACATTTTGACCATTCGACCAAATGTCGTGGTACTAGCCGCAGGCAACCCAGAAATTGAAGGCAAACTTCGCGAAGGTGGCGTTGAGGTTCATGTGTTCGCTGGTAACAACGTCGCGGTTAAGGGCGACGGTGGACCGACATGCCTCACAGCCCCATTGGCGAGGTCATGATGAGCGAGTTC
Source organism: uncultured Actinomycetes bacterium (assembly GCA_937876415.1). GTDB lineage: Bacteria > Actinomycetota > Acidimicrobiia > Acidimicrobiales > Ilumatobacteraceae > Casp-actino8. The sequence continues at coordinate 196 of CALEHE010000090.1, read as the reverse complement.
ACCGGCAAAGTTGCCATCGTTACTGGATCATCGAGTGGCATTGGCGAAGCAATTGCCCTGCGACTCGGCGAACTTGGTGCGAGTGTTGTCGTCAACTCTGCAAACTCAGTTGATGCCGGAAAAGCCGTTGCTGCAAAAATTGGTGCGAACGCAATTTACGTGCAGGCAGACATCAGCGATAAAGATGCCGGTCAAC
>CALEHE010000089.1 GCA_937876415.1 uncultured Actinomycetes bacterium | reverse complement strand
GTGACGTTGGGTCAACATGCAGGCTTGCGTTATATCTGTGATGGTGAGATCGGAACATTTGAATCATTTGACATTCTCGGGATGCGCTATATCCACGCAGCGATTCGCACACCTCGCAACAATGAATCGTCGGTTGATCATGCAAAAATTGAATTAGCGATTGAAGTGACCGATCAACATCGACCTCGGCCCGCTGGTGCATCGTTTGAATGTTCAGATCCACAACTAAATCTGATCCATGCAATCGGTCTACGTACCGTTGATCTATGCGCGCTTGACGCGTACGTTGATTGTCCAACACGTGAACAACGAGCGTGGACTGGCGACTCGGTAGTCCATCAAATGGTTGACTTTGTATCAAACCCTGATTGGTCAATGCCGTTATGGCATCCGCAATTAGCGACGCATTTACGACCTGATGGAATGCTGGCGATGGCTGCGGCTTCAGATTTTGCTGCCGATGATCGGATGTATCTCCCCGATTGGGCATTGCATTGGATTCATTCCATCTTCAACATCTATCGCTACGCCGGTGACAAAGAAATTGTGAGTGAATACTTATCAATCGCCGAACGGGTTTTGCGCTGGTTCGAATCATTCTTGGGTGACGACAATCTGTTACACAATGTCACCGGCTGGGCACTGAGCGATTGGGCGAGCGTGTACATGAATGGATGTGCATCAACAACTAACGCATTGTGGGCTCGTGGTCTCGATGAATTTGCTGAGATGAGCGAATGGATCGGTAATGCAGCAAATGCGAATTGGGCAAGGTCGCGTCATCATTCGGTGAAAGATGCCTTCGAAGTTTTCTGGGACGAATCACGTGGTGTTTATATCGATCACATTGTTGATAGCGAGCGTCGTCCCGAAGCCGCGCAGCATCCTGGTGCTTTGGCGATTGTGGCGCGACTCGTGCCTGAAGATCGCGTGGCGCGCGTAGTTGCGGGTATCACCGATCGCCGCAAACTGATTCGTCACTCGTTTGTGATGGATCGCCTCACTGTTGATGGAGATGGTCAAGGATTCGTCTATCTCATGAACGGGTTTCCTGCCCAGCCACCTTGGGATGTTCACAATCAAATGGCTGAAGCCGAACCATTTTTTCAATATGTCGTGCACGACGCGCTGGCGGCAGCTGGCCGTCACGACTTGATTCTGGAGTCATGTCGTCACTGGCAAGTGTTTGTGGATGCGGGCGAAACCACTTGGCCCGAATGTTGGGTGGGCGGCACAAAATGCCACGGCTGGTCGTCTACTCCGACGAGCGATCTCGTGCGTTATATCGCTGGCATTACGCCGGGCGACCCTGGGTATACCTCGGTTCGGATTGCCCCAGTGTTGGGCGATCTGGATTGGGTGCGAGCCACTGTGCCGACACCTCATGGCTTTGTTACCGTTGAGGCCCGTTCGGACGGGACTGTGCTGATTGACAGCCCCGTTCCGGTGCTACCCTAGAACCATGCTTGCAGCCCTAGGAACACCAGAAATTGTCGGAATTTGTGTCGTTGTTGCCGTGCTATTTGGCGGAGCGAAAATTCCAAAGTTCGCTCGAAGCCTTGGTCAGGCGCAAAAAGAGTTCAAGAAGGGTCTTGAAGACGGCGCCAAGGACGACTCCAAGTCCGAATAAACCCCTGGATAGATCAAGTCACTGATCTGAACCCTGGCGGGAGCGGATCAGAGTTGATTGGGAGTTCAGATCGCCTGTACGGCGATACGGCGACGTTTGCTGATGCGACGACGTTCGCGTTCGCTACAGCCACCCCACACACCATGATCGATGTGATTTTCAAGGGCGTATTCCAGGCAAGCGGCGGTCACAGAACAGGTCGCGCAAATTTTGCGGGCCTTATCAACACCCACCCCATCGCTGGGGAAAAATGTGTTGGGCGGGTAGGCGCGGCAAGCGCCTTCGGCCATCCAGTTGGCTACTGATTCTTCATTCATGAGTATTTCTCCTTGTGCGAAGGTGGTTTCCGCCCGCTTCGCCCTATGAGAAGTTGAGTTCTCGGTGACCCCAGTAAGACGTTTACCGAGGCTGATTGAGTTCCCAACCGCTTGCAGTTAACCATGCTTGGCTCGGGAGAACCAGTCAGGGTTAGTTCTGACACGCAAGTCTCGCCGATAGGGTTTGCCTGACCAGCGGTTTTCCTGGTGAGAAATCGGTAAGTTTTTTGGCACACGCCTGAGAATTCGCCAAGATCTTGCCCGACCAACGGCTTTTCGCACTCAAGGAGTCCCATGTCCGATCTACACACCTCAGCACAATCTCGAGCACATGTCCGCATCGTGTTTCTCGGCCCAGTCGCTCCGCACTGGGACGTTGTTGGCGACTTTGGCGATCGAGTCGTCGTCGAAGAATTCCGCACGCGTGCCTTGGCTCGTTTAGTTCTGTTGCCGTACACCGATCCGCAGTTCAAGCGCAACCGTGAGCGCATCATGCGTGATGGCGAGCGCGAAAACGTCACCGTCGAGTGGGATCTCGGCTTTGACGAGAACCTTTCCTGAACATCAGGTAAATACGCCGACATCGTGTCGGTGCTGACTATTGAATGGGATCCGCGTGGATCATCGTTTACTGAACCGAGAACTGAGTTGGCTTGATTTCAACGAGCGCGTCTTGCGTCTCGCCACCGAGCCAGGTATCCCGCTGTTAGAGCGGTTGAAATTTTGCGCCATATTCTCTTCCAACCTGGACGAGTTTTATCAGGTACGTGTCGCGGCCATGAAAGACCAAGAGGCTGCTGGCATTACAGCCCGCTTGCCTGATGGTCTCACTCCGGCCCAACAACTCTCAAAAGTGTTGACGCGAGTTCAAGAATTATCCCAGCGTCAACAGCGACTCTTGAACGATGTGTTGTTACCGCAACTTAAGCGCGAAGGTGTGGAACTGTGTGAGTGGGCCGATCTCACCAGTGAAGAAATCGCCTACCTTGATGACTTTTATGAGCGACGAATTTTTCCGGTTCTGACACCATTGGCAGTTGACCCAGCACACCCATTTCCGTATGTATCGAACCTGGCTCTCAGCGTTGCCACTATTGTGCGTGATCCATCAACTGATGAAGAGCGTTTTGCACGGGTCAAGGTTCCGACCCTTTTCCCTCGTCTTTTAGCACTGCCCGGTGGAATGCGTTTTGTGCCCGTTGAACAAGTGATTATTCAGAATCTTGAATCACTATTCCCAGGCATGAAGGTTGCTCACTCAACAACTTTCCGTATTACTCGTAATGCCGACTTGTCACTTGAAGACGAGGACGCGGACGACTTGTTGCAAGCAGTTGAACTCGAGTTGCGCCGTCGGCGATTTGGTCGAGCAGTGCGGCTTGAAATTGATCAGAACGTTTCGGCTCACATGTTGACCCTGATTGCTGAAGAACATGATCTCACTGAAGTTGATGTGATTCCAGTGAACGGGCTTGTTGATCTGACCTGTTTGTGGCAAATGCACGCAGTTGATCGCCCCGATTTGAAAGACGACCAGTGGCAACCAGTGACCGCAGGACGATTAGCGGCTGCCGAAGAACTGGATCGCTCAATATTTGCTGTGGTTCGTGAGCGTGCCCTTCTACTGCATCACCCTTACGAAAGTTTTGCCAGCTCGGTGGAAGAGTTTTTGTCGCAAGCGGCCGACGACCCGCGGGTGCAAAGTATCAAGATGACGTTGTATCGCACGAGTGGCGATAGCCCTATTGCACGACATCTCATTAGAGCCGCTGAACGTGGCGTACAAGTTGCAGTACTCGTCGAACTAAAGGCTCGTTTTGATGAAGCCACGAATGTCACGTGGGCAAAGGCATTTGAACGCGCCGGCGTGCACGTGGTGTACGGAGTTGTTGGTTTAAAGACTCACGCGAAATGTGTTTTGGTCGTGCGCGAAGACAGCGACGGTTTGCGTCGTTATGTGCACCTTGGTACGGGCAACTACAACTCGCGGACGGCTCGGTTATATGAAGACCTTGGTTACATCACGAGCGAACCCGATATCACTACTGATGCTGCTCAGTTGTTTAATCACCTCACTGGCTACAGCCGCGACGTTGAATACAGCCGACTTCTGGTGGCTCCCGATGACTTGCGTCGGCGTTTGATTGATTTCATTCGTGGTGAAGGCGAGATGGGCGAGCGTGGTCAAATCACGATCAAGGTCAACTCGTTGGCTGACGCAGAAATGGTCGAAGAGATGTACGCCGCTAGCCAAAAGGGCGCCAAAGTCGATCTGATTATTCGTGGTCTGTGCTGTTTACGGGCCGGTGTGCCTGGCTTAAGCGAGAACATCCGAGTGCGATCGGTTTTGGGGCGCTATCTCGAACACTCCAGGGTCTTTCGTTTTGCCAATGGGCAAGGCGACGGGCAGCCGCTGCACCTCATTGGCTCAGCCGACCTCATGGGGCGCAATTTAGACAAGCGAGTCGAAGTACTGACCCCGTTGACACATCCCAAACACCAAGACTGGCTCAACAAAACCTTTGAAACTTTGCTGTCAGATACGGCTGCCGCGTTTGAATTGCTGCCCGATGATTCGTGGACACGGGTCGGACCAGCACTTTTCGAGCCTCATCCGCAACGAATCCTGTATGAGTGGGCCGCTCACCAACAAACCCGACGGATCAGCCGCGAGTAGGTTGACCCCGCAATGTTTCCGTTAGTTAATCTCCTGTCCATTTACTTTCTAGATGAAATTCAGAGGGGTGTTCTAGTTTGACGTCGTGCGGACGTGAACCCGTACCACTACAAGGAGAAACATCAATGAATATTAAACGCTGGTCATTGCTTGCGGCAGTCGCCGTGACATTCCCGCTCGCAGCCTGCGGTGGCGACGACGATTCCTCGTCGACCACGAAGGCTCCGGCCTCGTCGGAGGCCCCGTCGACCGAGGCTCCCGC
>CALEHE010000088.1 GCA_937876415.1 uncultured Actinomycetes bacterium | reverse complement strand
CAACTGGCGCCTGGCGAAAATCGGGATGCGTCAAAATCCAGAACTGATTCGCCACGACCGCGTCGTGAACTTGTTGCGCAACGTCGCTCGCTGGTATTCCGTCTTCAACTCCGGCCTTCAAGACTTCATTCATCATCGCGCTAATCGGATCGGTCGGATCTGACGGTTGAGCGCCGAGGCGTTCGCTCCATTTAATTTCGGTTGTCAAACTCGTCTTCACAAATCCCGGACACAACACACTGCAACTCACGCCCGAACCTTTTGCTTCGAGTTCAAGAAACAAACCTTCGCTCATTGCAACGACTGCATGCTTGGTTGCGTTGTACGGACCAAACCCTGGCATCGCAACTAACCCGGCCATTGAAGCCGTATTGACAATATGTCCTTCGTTTTGGTCAAGCATGATCGGCAAGAATGAACGAATACCGTGCACGACACCGTACAAATTGATGTTGATGACCCAATCCCAGACGCTCATCGGTCCGGTCCATTGATCGCCAACACCCGCAACGCCGGCGTTGTTGCACAACAGGTGCGCGGCACCGTATTTTTCAAGAGTCTTGCGAGCCAACTCTTCGACGCTTTCGCCCAACGACACATCAACCGTGACCGGGAAAACATCGGTACCATTTTCAGTGAGCTCGGCTTCAACATTGCGCAGCTTGACCTCATCAACGTCGGCCATAACGATTTTCATGCCAGCCGCAATGAAACGATCGGTCATGGCGCGCCCAATACCGCTCGCTGCGCCCGTGATGACCGCCACCTTGCCCTGTAGATCTTTCATAAATCCCCCTTAAATCAACGTCCCTAGATAGGCATCAACCCTAGGTGAGGCGTAGCGTCTACGTCGTGGGCTACCGCTATTTATGGACACCTCTTGAGCTCGGGCCGGTGACGACCCGCAACCGCATTGTCTTTAGCGCCCACCTCACTAACTACGCCCGCGATGGCAAGCCCACCGAGCAACATGCCGACTACTACGCGGCGCGTGCAGCGGGCGGCGCCGGACTCATCATCACCGAAGAGCACAGCACCCACCCCACCGACTGGCCCTACGAAAAACTGATTCACGGTTTTCATCGCGACGTCATTCCTGGCTACAAGCGCATCACCGATGCTGTCCATCGGCATCGCGTGCCGATCTTTGCCCAGATCAACCACAACGGTGGTCAGGCCAGCAGCATGTTCAGTCGTCTTCCGGTGTGGGCACCTTCGGCTGTTGCCGATCCCCTCTTTCGCGAAGTTCCCAAAGCTGTCACGCACGCCGAGATTGACGAGATCATCGCGGGTTACGCACTTGTCGCCGAACATTGTGCCGAAGGTGGCTTTGACGGCATTGAGTTGCAGTGCAGTCATTCATCAATCGTGCGCGGCTTCTTATCGCCAGCCACTAATCGTCGCACCGATGAATACGGTGGTTCGCTCGTTAACCGCGCTCGCATTCTTGTCGACATTGTTGCGGCCGTTCGCAATGTCATCGGCAATCGTTTAGCACTCGGTGTGCGCTTGTGTGGTGACGAATTTATTGATGGCGGAACAACGATTGATGAAGCAGTTGAAGTAGCCAAGATTGTGGAAGCAACTGGCCAAGTTGATTACATCAACACATCGATTGGTGTTGCAACTGCCAGCTTGTTCATGATTGAAGCCAGCATGCATATTCCGCCGGGTTATGCCATGTTCATTCCGGCCGCAATTCGTAAAGCAGTTGATCTTCCTGTTGTCGGCGTTGGCCGTTTCAAAGATCCGTTGCAAGCCGAGCGCGCACTCGCCGAAGGTCAGTGCGATCTCGTCGGAATTGTGCGTGGACAAATCGCCGACGCCGACTTTGCGATCAAGGCTCGTGCTGGTGCAACTGACGAAATTCGTTTGTGTTTGAGCTGCAATCAAGAATGTGTTGGTCGTATGGGACTCAACCGTTGGTTGGGTTGTATTGAGAACCCGCGCACTGGTCGCGAAAACGAATGGCGCGTCAACAATCATTTGGCGATCACTGCCAAGCCCAAAAAAGTGATGGTTGCTGGTGCTGGTCCGGCTGGATTGCAAGCTGCCATCGCCGCTGCCCGCAAAGGTCATCAAGTCACGGTGTACGAAAAAGAACCAGTCGCGGGTGGTCAAGTGCGCATTGCTGCAAGCGTTCCGAACCGTGCCGAATTTGGCGACATGATTCGTAATCAACTCGCCGAATGCAATCGCCTCGGTGTTTCCTTTGTTTATGGCTCGGGTGTTTGGCCAGGTTTGGTTGAAGAGACCAAACCCGATCACGTGATCGTTGCAACTGGCGCCGAGCCATCTCGTCCGGGGTGGGTCGCCGATGCCAGCACTGACGAAACTGCCAATCGCGTGTGTGATGTGCGCGCCATTCTTGATGGCTCAGCTCTTATGGGCGGACCGCAATCTGGCGACTCGGTTGTTGTGATTGATGAAATTGGATTCCATCACGCCACGTCGACCGCTGAAGTGTTGGCCGATCGTGGTTGCAACGTTGAAATCGTGACCCCCGGAATGGTCGTTGGGCAAGATCTCGGCATCACCCTCGACATGGAAAACTGGTGGATGCGCGCTGGCGCAAAAGGCATCGTGCAATCAACCGATTTGGTGCCAATGGGCTTTGCCAATGGTGAACTCACATTGCTGCATCACCCCACTGGCGTAAATCAAACTCGCCGACCCGATTGGGTTGTGCTTGCCGTTCCGCCGAGCCCGGTTGAGTGGTTGTACAACGATCTCAAGAATGCCGGCGTGAGTGTTGAACGCGTTGGTGACTGTGTCGCACCTCGACGGGCCCACGCTGCCGTCGTTGACGGCGAGCGCGCTGGCTCATCGATCTGAAGTTAATTTAACTAAGCCGGGAAACCGTCGTCGCCGTCGGGAATTTTTCCAATCTGGCAAATGCAAAATTCGTTACCTTCTGGGTCGGCCAAAACCATCCACTGCGTTTTGTGTTCTTGGATAGGTCGTCGATCATTGAGCAACACTGCACCAAGTGCTTCCATCCGTCGAGCCTCGGCGCGAATGTCAAGAGCCTCTAGATCGAAGTGCACGCGATTCTTGACCAATTTGGGTTCGTCCACTTGTTGGATAATCAACTTTGGTCCACCCGATGGATCATTGAGGGCCCGATAACTACCGGCCGCGCCAACATATTCAAACTCAAGGGCTCCCGCCCAGAAAGTCGCCATCGCATCAGCGTCCGAACAATCAATCACAATCTCACGAATAGTTGCCATGTAGCCAAGGCTAGACAAGCACACGCAAACTATTCCGACTAAGGTCATCACGTGCTCGCAGCCAATGGAGTTATTAGTAGCCTCACCGACTGGCTCGACCGAGTTTCAGGCAACTGGTGGTTTCTTGCCGTTATTTTCATCATTGCGCTCTTGGATTCGGTGATTCCGATTGTGCCAAGTGAGACGACGGTCATCATCGGTGGTGTTGCCGCAAGTAGTGCTGGCGCCGCATCCTACAACGTTGTCTTCGTCATCATTGCCGGTGCCATCGGTGCATTTCTTGGTGACAATCTCAGTTACCAAATAGGTCGACGGGCAAGTGGTCTGGTCGAACGTCGTGCTGCCAAAAAAGAATCAACCGCAAAGAAGCTAAAATGGGCCGCCGACCAAATTGAAGAGCGCGGCGGATTATTGCTCATCACCGCACGTTTCATCCCGGGCGGACGCACCGTGCTCACCTTGTCATCCGGATTGACGAAACAGTCGCAAAGTTGGTTTATGGGTTGGGTCGGGGTCGCGACCCTGATCTGGGCTTCATATGCCGCCATCTTGGGCTATGCCTTTGGCTCGCAATTCGAAGACGACCACACCAAGGCATTCATTTTGGCGTTCAGTGCCGCGTTAGCGGTGACCTTAGTGATTGAGGTTGTGCGCTACGTCAAGAAGAAAATGACCGCCGAAGCCACCCACGAAACCGCCGTCTAATTTCCCTATTGGGCGCGAAAACCCCCCGTTTTCGGGGGTCAGGATTCCCAACCTTGCAATCGGCCCCCGAGTTGGGGAAATGAACCCCCGTATTCGGGGTGATATCGCGCCCATTCGACGGGGGTGTCGGGCGAGAGTCGGCGTAATCTGACTAGGTCATGATTGCTGTTATTCCCGTCCGTGATGGAGTCGCCCCTGCAGGTGCCGACGAGGCCATCTGTGAAGCCTCTGGTCAGGCCATCATCATCGGTTCAGGAACGCCAACCGCAGCCGAAACACTCAGATCTTTCTCGACCCACCTCTGGTTGGTCGAGACCGACATCCACGCCGCCAACGTTGTCGCCGCACTTGAGATCATCAATCGCTCACATGATTCGTTGATTCTTCCCGCCACCCCTGATGGACGCGACCTCGCACCGCATCTCGCCCACGCGTTTGGACGCTCGCTGTATGCCGGATCCATTTCAATCTCCGACGACAAAGTCAGTGTGTCGCGCAACGGTGGACTCTCGATTGTTGACTTCACGCCGCACCAGGCATTTGTTGCGACTCTGCAAATTGGTATTCGCGGAACTGAAAACATTTCATCAAACCCGACCATCACACCGATCAATATTGCATCGGTTTCTCGTCCGACATCATCAGTGACTTCCATTGCAGTTCTCCCACCCGATGCCTCAACGATGGATCTATCTGAAGCCCCACGCATCATCGGTGGTGGAGCCGGACTTGAGAGTGGCGATCGCTTTATACAACTACAAAATGTTGCTACTGCGCTTGATGCATCAATGGGCGTTACCCGCGTGATTACCGATCGCGGTTGGGCCGATCATGAACGCCAAATTGGCACCACTGGTGTTGTCGTTGATCCTGATCTGTATATCGCCTTCGGCATTAGCGGTGCAGTACAGCACACCAGCGGTCTCGGTCAGCCCGAACACATCATCA
>CALEHE010000087.1 GCA_937876415.1 uncultured Actinomycetes bacterium | reverse complement strand
TTCGAGAGGGCTCTTCGCGACGGCGACATCATTTCGGTCGGAAGTCATTCCATTCGTTATGAGGCCCAGTAAGCCGTTTCGCGGTTATCACATATGACTGATCAGCTGCTCGGAGTCCTCAAGATTGTTCTCCTGCTCGCGCTCTATCTTTTCTTTGCCCGCGTCTTGTGGGCGGTCTGGAATGAAGTGCGTGTTCCTGCGGTCAATAGGTCGGCTCAGGGTGCGGGTGCACCAAAAACCGTCACATCCAACTCCCCTGCCGGCGCAGTCAAGGTTTCACGCCCGTATCGTGTTGCCCGTATGAAAGTGATTACTCCGGCACCACTTCGAGGATTCACTTTTACGATCGATCAACCGTTCACCATTGGTCGCGCCGCCGACAATGACATGTGTCTTGACGATGATGAGTTTGCGAGCAGTCACCATGCACGATTCTTCACTCGTGATAGCCGCACCTGTGTTGAGGATCTCGCGTCAACTAACGGCACCTTCGTGAATAACAACCGCATTGATCAAACTGCTCAGCTAAAAATTGGTGACCGAGTGCAAATCGGTTCGGTCATTGTTGAGGCCGTCAAATGATCCGTGCAACAAGTGGTGCCTCAACGCACGTGGGCCAAGTACGCGAAGGCAACGAAGACAATTACGTCAACATTGACGGTTTGTATTTTGTTGCCGACGGAATGGGCGGTCACAGTGCCGGCGAAGTGGCCAGCGAAATTGCCGTACGTACTCTTCAGGAGATCTACACCGATCCCAAAGTTCGCGTTTCGTCATCTGGTCTATTGGCCGACGCAATTTCGACTGCTAACACCGCGATCTTCATGGAAGCGATGCACGATTCTTCAAAGACTGGTATGGGAACCACACTGACTGGTCTTGCCGTCACTAATGCGCCCGACAACCAAATCGTTGTTGCCAATGTCGGTGACAGCCGCACCTACTTGTGGCGCCACGATGAACTCCGACAAATCACCAAAGATCATTCGCATGTTCAGACCCTCGTTGATCGTGGCGCCATTACCCGTGCCGAAGCTCGTGTGCACTTTCAACGCAACATTGTTTTGCGAGCCATGGGCATCGAATCGTGGGTTGATATTGATACCTTCCCCATGACCGTCGAAGACGGCGATCGCTTCATTATGTGCAGCGATGGCTTGGTAGACGAAGCTGACGATGATGAAATTGAAACAGAAATTCGTCTATCAACCTCGGTGCAGGATTTGGCCGAGCGTTTAGTTGATCTAGCTAATCGCAATGGTGGTCGAGACAACATCACTGTCGTCGTTGTAGATTTTGCGGTGAGCGATGAAGAAGTAACCGTTGCCGAACTTGAAGAACCAGTAGTCGTTCCTGAAACTGATTCACCCACAGCAACCGAACCAATGACCGAAGAGATCACAGAAGAGATCACGGTCATTACCGCAATCCCAAAACCTGATGTTGCTCCAAGCACTCCTTCACGTTGGTTCACGGTTGCGACATACGCCTTGTGGTTGGCATCGGCGGCAATCACCGCAACGGTGATTATTTTGTCCATCACATCGAGCCAGTGACCAACACCCACAGCGATATCGCCGCCCGACGGCGTTCAACCGAATTTCATCTCGTGCTGATGGCGGGAATCATCACCGCCGGCGCGTACACCTTGGCCTCACTTGGTCAGAACTCAGTCATTCCTCCACGAATCTTGCCGTTCTTGGCAGCATTGCTCTTGGTTTTGATGTCGGCTCACATTGGTGTGCGGTGGTTGGCACATGGTGCCGATTCAACTTTGCTGCCCGTTGCGACACTTTTGAATGGCATCGGCTACGTGATGATCGCTCGTCTATCAGAACGTCTCGCTGGTTTACAGACAACATGGACTTTCGTTGGCGTTGCCGCATTTATTGGAGTTCTCCTTGTCATTCAACGAGTGAATGACTTAGCGCGATACAAGTGGACGTTTTTCTTCATTGGTGCAGGACTTTTACTTTTGCCGATGGTTCCAGGTTTTGGCTTTTCATCTGGTGGTGCACGCATTTGGGTCAGTATCGGACCCATCAACTTTCAACCAGGTGAGTTCGCCAAGATTGCGCTTGCACTATTCATTGCTGGTTACCTCGCCGACAACCGTGAACTGATCGCTACGGGTACCTGGAAAGTCGGCCGGTTCTATTTGCCCGAGCCCCGACATCTCTTACCGCTTCTTGCGGCTTGGGGATTTTCAGTCGTGGTCATGGTCGGGCAAAAAGATTTGGGTTCAAGTCTTTTGTTCTTCACGTTGTTCATCGTCATGGTGTGGGTGGCAACCGAGAAAACAAGTTTCTTGGTGATTGGGTTAGGGCTCTTTGCTACCGGTGCAACGGCGGCATATTTCATGTTTGATCACGTGCAAACGCGAGTCGCTATTTGGCTCGACCCATGGAGTCGCTATGACGGTAAGGGTTATCAAATAGCGCAAGCGATGTATGCGCTCGGAAGTGGTGGGGTGGGTGGAACCGGATTGGGTCTTGGCGATCCCACGCGAATCCCTGAAGCAAAGAACGATTTCATCTTTGCCGCGATCGGAGAAGAACTTGGTCTCTTTGGTTCCACAGCAATTTTGATCGCCTTTCTCTTGATGATCGGTGCTGGCCTTCGGACCGCGATGCGAACAACTCGACCGTTCGAAAAACTCTTGGCGGTTGGGCTGACCACCATTCTTGGCATGCAAGCGTTCATCATTATTGGTGGCGTCATCCGCGTTGTTCCCCTCACCGGAATCACGCTTCCCTTCGTGAGTTACGGCGGATCAAGTTTGGTCGCCAACTATGTGTTGTTGGCATTGCTCATTCGCGTCAGTGATAGTTCGGCTCGGCGCCTCGGGGAAATCGCGGACTCAGCAACATTCAGTGAACGTTTTGCCACACGACTCGCTCAACGGCGAGTCAAAAAACATCCCGAAGAACTTGAGGCGATGTCGTGAACCTACGTATTCGTCGCCTCGCTGTAGTTCTTATCGTGCTGTATGCCATCTTATTTGCGCAGCTCAATTTCATTCAGGTCGGCAAGAAATCAACTCTTGACGCTGACGCGCGAAATACCCGCCAAACCGTGCGTGATTTCAATGATCCTCGAGGCGATATTCGTACAAGTGACGGCGTCGTCATTGCAACATCGGTTCGCAACGAGCCGGGCAGTGAATTTGATTGGCAACGCACATATCCCGAAGGCGATCTCTATTCGGCAATCACTGGTTATTTCACTTTCGGGTATGGGGCAACGCAAATTGAGAAGGTTCAGAACGATGTTCTGGCCGGCCGCACAATTGAGCAACAAATCAAAGGTTTCCGCTCTTTGTTTAATGGGCGGGACACCACTGGCACGGTTGAAACAACTATTGATGCTGACATTCAGCAGGCCGCCAAAGCCGCATTGGGAAATCGCGAAGGAAGTGTTGTCGTGATCGAACCCGCGACTGGCGCCGTGAAAGCAATGTGGAGTTGGCCTTCATATGACACCAACTTGGTTGCAGTTCAAGACAACGAGCTAGCCGATGATGTTTTGAATTATCTCGGTGAGATTCCTGGCAAACCATTGTTGGCTAACGCATATCAAGAGCGCTACATGCCTGGCTCTACTTTCAAGGTCATCACGACCGCTGCCGCGCTTGATGATGACCTCATCACCAAAGAATCAACATGGGCGGATGAAAACGAGTTTCTACCGCCTCAGACAATCGACCCCATTCAGAATTACAGAAACAAAATCTGCGGAGGCGATCTTCCCGAGGTTTTCCGACGCTCGTGCAACACACCGTTCGCACGCACAGCAATTGAATTGGGTCCTGAGAAGATGGTTGCCGCTGCCGAACGTTTCGGTATCGGCCAAGAGATTCCCTTCGATCTACCTCGCTCGGCAAGTAGTCAGTTCGGCGACGTTGACTACTTCAAACAAAACTTGCCTCTTCTCGGCATCGGAGGATTCGGTCAAGGCAATACCCAAATGGTTCCATTACATATAGCCATGGTTGCGGCATCGATTGCTCACGGTGGCGTGATGATGAAACCCTTTGTCGTCGGCGCTACTTACGACCATGACGGTGGCGTCCTTCAACGAACCGCTCCGACGGTTTGGAAAACCCCGATGACCCCGTCAACTGCAAGCTTGCTCACTGAGTTGATGGTCGGCGTTGTCAACGAGGGAACCGCCGCATGTTGCATGAGTTTGGCCAACGGGGTTCAGGCTGCGGCAAAGACTGGAACGGCTCAGTTGAATGCCACTGGTGAACCCGAACGCTCGCATGCTTGGATTCTTGCGTTCGCTCCCGCTGAAGCACCCAAATACGCCATCGTCGTGATGCTGAAAGGGACGACTGCCGAAATCAGTGAAGGAACCGGCGGAACCTTGGCCGGGCCAGTTGCCAAAAAAGTGCTTGATATCGCGCTTGCTCAATAGCTTTTTGGGTGAAATAGCACCCTTCCACGGGTAGAGGCGACAGTCTCTAGGTCATCAACCTCGGTAGCCTGACTTGAGTTATGTCGGACAACAACGCAGTGATATTGAACGATCGTTACGAAATGCAACAGCGCATCGGTCGCGGTGGCATGGCCGACGTGTATTTGGCTCGCGACATCTTGCTTGATCGCCTTGTAGCGATCAAAGTTCTGTTCCCCGAATATGCCACCGATCCTGCGTTCGTCGAACGCTTCCGTCGCGAAGCACAGTCGGCCGCAAACCTCAATCACCCCAACATCGTGAGCGTGTACGACTGGGGTCGTAGTAACAACACCTACTTCATGGCCATGGAATATGTACCAGGTCGCACCTTGGCTGAGGCTCTTCACGATGTTGGTCAGATCACGGCAATGAAAGCTGCCGAAGTAGGCATTGAAGTTGCCGCAGCGTTGTCATTTGCTCATCGCGGCAATGTTGTTCACCGCGACATTAAGCCCGGCAACATTCTCATTGGTTCAAACGGACAACTGAAAGTCGCCGACTTCGGTATTGCTCGCGCACTTGGTAGTGCAGCCGACAGCAACTTGACTCAAGTTGGTGCAGTGATGGGAACTGCTGCCTACTTGTCACCCGAACAAGCGCAAGGTGGTCAGCCCGATCCGCGCAGTGATCTTTACTCACTCGGCATCGTGTTGTACGAAATGGTTGGCGGACGAGTTCCGTTCTCAGGTGACAACCCTGTGTCCATTGCTTACAAACAAGTACATGAAGCACCACAACCACTCAATCAACTCGCCTCTGATGTTCCGCGAGCGTTTGAAGCAATTGTTGCTCGACTACTCGCCAAAGATTCAGATCTTCGTTACGCAACTGCCGAGGCAGTTCGTGACGATCTTCGTCGATTCCGTGATGGCATTCC
>CALEHE010000086.1 GCA_937876415.1 uncultured Actinomycetes bacterium | reverse complement strand
TTAACGAGCCTCAAGATCACCGCCACCCCAAAGAATTAGTCTTTCGGGCTCAGCAACGACCTTGGCGTAGCGGCAGAACTAATCAATCGGTTAGTTTCTATGAGGGCAGTAATTACGCCGTACTGAGGGGAATGTCATGGCTGATCGTTGGATAACAGACCGAGCGCCGAGTAAGCGCTGGCCGCACTACACCCGTGCCAATGCTGGTGAAGTTTTGAGTGTTTCGGCAAGTCCGCTGAGTCAGCAGTTCTGCTGGGAAAACGGCATCTTGCTCGGATGGCGCGACGGATATGTACGTGGTGGCAACTACACACTTGACGAGTTCACCGATGGCGAACCTGAAGTATGTGGTTTCTTTGCTGGTTACTTCTATATCAACCTGGCCAATGTTCGTATGCAAGCAGTTCGAAGCCCGCTGCTAACCGTTGAGCAACTCGATCTTGCCTTCTTTGGTGATCACCCCGAAGTGCCGCCCTATGAGGCACACCCGCTCGACGAGCGACCCGAGATGGCCGAAGGCGTGTTGGCTCACCTCGGTTGGGTTATGACGAACACGTCAATTCCTGAAGTCGACGCAGAAAAAGTGATGACCATTGCGCTTCGCCAGGCGCGTCCCGATCTTTCAACTCTGTCTGATGCTGGATTGTTGACGCGTGCCCGGATGTTCCAGCCGCTCTTGCGTAAGTTGTTTGATAGTCACACACCGCCGTCTTCTGACTCGGCCATTGCGCCAGGAATTTTGGGTGCAGTGTGCGCAGCACTCGGTGAACCCGAAACTGCCATGAAGTTGATCGCCGGCATTGGTGACGTTGACTCGGCCGAACCCAGTTACCGCATGTGGGACTTGTCGCGCAGTGTCAACGCATCAAGTGACGTCAGCAAAGAGTTCAATGCTGGTGTGGCTGGCTTGCTAGGCCGCTTGCAGGCTTCGAGTAGTGCTGACGCCAAGAAATTTGTTGCCGACTTCGCACAATTCATTGTTGAGTTTGGTTCACGTGGACCTAATGAATGGGAAATTAGCGCGGATACTTGGGAGACCAAGCCCGAGTATGCACTTGCTGTGATTGACCGTATTCGTTTGCAGTCTGATGCTGAATCACCCAAGATTCGCAACGCCCGTAAGGCCGAAGAGCGCAAGGCTCTGACCGAAGATATTCGCGCCAAGGTCAAGCCGCTCGGCGAAGAACTGGCTGGGCAACTTGAAGGTGCATTGGTTGCCAGTTCGCAAATGGCAATTCGTGAACGCACCAAGACCAACATCATCCGCGCGCTTCATGAAGTTCGCATGGCGTTTCGTGAACTTGGCCGCCGACGTGCCGCTGAGGGTTCGTTGAAAGATCCTCATCACGTGTTCGCATTGCTTGATTCTGAACTTGATCAGTTCTTGTTCGAAGGTGCGTCAATGCAAGACACTCTTGCGGCGCGTCACGCACAGTGGCAAGAACTGCAACTACTCGAGCCACCGTTCTTTATCAAGAATGGTGTTGTTCCGCCATTGAGTGAGTACAAGAAGAAGGGTCAGTCAAACGCGACAAAGGCCGGAGTCGGCGATGTTGTGCAAGGTGTTCCTGGTTGTACTGGTCAATACGTGGGGCGCGCTCGCGTCATTCTCGACCCGACCGAACCAGGTGATCTTGAGCCTGGCGATGTGCTTATTGCTCCGAACACCGATCCGGCGTGGACCCCTTTGTTCATGTCGTGTGGTGCAGTTGTGGTCAACGTTGGAGCGGCCATTAGCCACGCGATCATCGTGAGTCGCGAACTTGGATTGCCGTGTGTTGTTTCGGCAACTGATGCAACTGTACGTATTCCTGATGGCGCATTGATTGAAGTCAATGGCGACACCGGTGCCGTCACAATTTTGGAGGTTCCCGCATGAGTAAGCCGTTTCGTTTTGGTCTTCAGGCCTACGCCCCCAACTCGGGTAAAGAATGGCGCGAACTGGCCCGCAAGGCCGAGGCTTCGGGCTTTTCGTCATTTCACTTAGCTGACCACATCATTGGGCCCGGACCAGCGCTCACAGCGACTGGTCACCCGATTCAAACCGTGGCCGCTATTCCGGCGATGGCAGTTGCTGCTGAAGCGACAAGCACCATCAAAGTTGGTTGCCGTGTGTTGTGCGTTGATTATCGCAGCCCAGTGATGTTGGCCAAAGAAGTAGCAACTCTCGATTTCTTCTCTGAGGGACGTCTCGAGCTCGGCCTCGGTGCCGGTTGGCTGCAAGGTGAATATGAAGCAATCGGAATTCCTTTTGATCGTGCCGGAGTTCGCATTGATCGTTTTGAAGAAGTCATTGCTTTGTTGCGTGCATCTTTTGCCGAAGGCGAATTGAACATCGATACACCTCATGTTCACGCAGTGGGTTTTGAAGCAGTTCCGAAACCGTTCACCAAGTCAGGTCCTCCGATCATGATTGGCGGCGGTGCGAAGCGAATTCTCACTATCGCAGGACGTGAGGCCGACATTGTTTCGTTGAACTTCAACAACTCATCGGGAAAGTTAGGCGCCGCCGGAATCGGCTCGTCAACTGCTGAGTTGACCGATCAAAAGATTCAGTGGATCAAAGATGGCGCAGGGGCGCGTTTTGATCAGATTGAAATTGAAATCGCCGCCTACTTTACGATCGTGACACCCGATGGTGAGGGCACCCGCGCCAAGATGGCTCCGATGTTTGGTATGACTCCAGAAGTATTCGCCGAACATCCCAATGCTTTGATTGGTTCAGTCGACGAGATTTGCGATCGTATTGTTGAGCGCCGCGAACGCTTTGGTATTAGTTATGTCAGTTTTGGTGCTTCAGTTATTGATGCAGTCATTCCAGTTGTTGAACGCCTCACTGGCAAATAATTCAAATATCTAGTTTCCTTTCAATTCATTCCTAGAGAGAGCACATCATGGCCGTCGACATCAGCACCTTTAACCCATTCGATCCTTCAACGCAACAGTGTCCATTTCCGCACTATGCACAAATGCGTGAAGAAGCACCGGTGCACCCAGTGGCAGGTCTTGGCGTCCATTTGGTGACGAAGCACGACCTCGTGATGCAAGTATTGCGTGACCCGCAGACCTATTCATCGTTGTTCGGTGGTGCAGGTATGCCATTGAGTTCTGCAGATCGTGAGAAGTTTGCTGAAGTAATGGCTGCGGGTTACCCGCGCGTTCCGACGATGTTGACTGCCGATCAGCCAGATCACACCCGTTATCGCCGTTTAGTTGCTCGCGCCTTCCACCCGAAGGTCATTGCCGAGATGGAACCAATTATTCGTCAGATCACTGTCGAACTCATCGAATCGTGGATCGATAAGGGTCGCATTGAATTCGTGAAGGAATTCGGCGTGCCGCTACCTGTGCGAGTGATCGCTAAAGCGTTGAATGTTCCTGATGATCGTTTGGCTGATTTCAAGCGCTGGTCCGATGACTCCATTGCCGGAATTGGTACCAACATCACCCTCGAACAGCGCTTGCAAGCCGAGTACGGAGTTAACGAGTTCCAGCATTACTTTGCCGAGCAGATTGAACTTCGTCGCACCAATCCACAAGACGACATTTTGACGAATTTGCTCAATGCATCAATTGATGATGACGATCCCGAGGTGACCGACAAGCGTCAACTTGATATGCCCGAAATGTTGAGCATCATTCAGCAGTTGTTAGTTGCCGGAAATGAAACAACCACCAAGTCTTTGACCGAGATGATTCGCTTGCTTGCAGAAAACCCCGAAGAGTGGGCAGCTTTGAAGGCCGATCCGTCACGAGCAGAAAAAGTGTTTGAAGAAACGCTTCGTTTGTCGACGCCAACCCAAGGGATGTGGAGAATCCTCACCAAGGATGCCGAACTTGGGGGAGTACAACTCACCAAGGGTCAGCGCATCATCATTGTGTTCGCTTCAGCGAACCGCGATGAGGCTCTATACGACAATCCTGATGAGTTCCAGCCGATGCGTGATCACCTCCGCGAGAACCTTGCTTTCGGTAAGGGAATTCACTTCTGTTTGGGTGCCAACTTGTCTCGCCTTGAAGGCAAGGTTGCCGCTGAAGAATTGTCGAAGCGCATTGACACCATCACGTTGTCAGAGTCGAATAAGTATCAGTACTTCCCAAGCTTCATGCTTCGTGGTTTGACTGATCTTGACATTGAGTTCACTGCAGCCAAGGGTGTGACCGCATGAGTCGCGAACTTGAAGGCAAGATTGCAGTAGTCACTGGTTCAAGTCGGGGTATCGGTCGTGGTACAGCGATTGCCCTCGCTGAAAAAGGCGCAACGGTGTACATCACCGGTCGTTCGGCCGGCGATGGACCTCTCACTATTGACACGACGGTCAAGATGGTCAACGAAGCAGGCGGCAAAGGTATCGCCGTTCAAGTCGATCATGGTGATGACGCGCAGATCGCAGCGTTGTTCGCACGGATCAAAGCCGAAGTCGGCAAGATCGACATTTTGGTGAACAATGTGTACAAGATTCCCGATCCGCCGGCCTGGGGCGGTGGCTTTTGGGATCATCCCGTGAGCATTTGGGACGATCAAGTCGGTATTGGTCTGCGCGCTCACTACATCGCTTCATGGCATGCGGCTCCGCTGATTTTTGCAGCTGGTCCCGGCGGATCAATCATCAACGTGTCATCGCCGGGTGGAAGTTCATATCACTTCAGTTCGTCGTATGGTGCAGGTAAGGCTGGTCTCGATCGCTTGAGTGCCGACATGGCTCTTGAACTGAAGCCGAAGGGTATTGCCTGCTGTTCGGTGTATCCAGGTTCGGTTGCGACTGAATTCATTCAGGCAGTTTCGGGTGAACGCGGAACTGATCTCACTGCAGCCCAAACGACACTCGGTGTTGGTCGCGCGATTGCCGCACTGGTGATTGCTCCCGATCTCATGGAACGCTCAGGAACGATTCAATGGATCGAAGATATCTCTGAGCAGTTTGATACACGTGACGAGAACGGCAACCGTGCGGTCAAGTACAAGACTCGCAAATAAGTTTTAGAACTCGAGTTGCAAGTGATCGACACCACGGATGGTGAGACGATCACGCCACGTGATGTCACCGACGGCTTTCATACTTGGGAATCGCGAAACGATTGATCCGACGGCAATCTCGGCTTCCAGTTTTGCGAGGCTTGCTCCGAGGCAATAGTGAATGCCGCCGGCAAAAGCGAGATGTCGATTTGAATTTGTTCGGTCGAGCCGCAGGGTGTTGGGATCATCAAACATTGCAGGGTCATGATTGCCGGCGCCAAGCAGGGTGGTAACGATTGTTCCAGGTTCCACCACGAGTGGGCCGTTCAACGTTTGGTAGGTCACGGGCACGATAGGTACGCGGACAGTCTGTTGGACCGGTCCATCAAAGCGGAGAA
Organism: uncultured Actinomycetes bacterium; assembly: GCA_937876415.1. Lineage (GTDB taxonomy): Bacteria > Actinomycetota > Acidimicrobiia > Acidimicrobiales > Ilumatobacteraceae > Casp-actino8. The sequence goes on along the minus strand of CALEHE010000086.1, from coordinate 5,552 downwards.
GTTCATCAATGGCTCGGGTTGTAACGCTTGGAGTCTTGTTCCATAGCGATAATTGATCGGGAAATTTCAGAAGAGCATTGATCGAGTTGCCGATGAGGTTGACGGTGGTTTCGTGCCCAGCGATGTAGAGCAACACCACAAATGAGATCAATTCTTCAAGAGACAAAGTGTCGCCATCATCTTCAACTGCGAGAAGAGCTGAAAGTAAGTCGTCTCCAGGATGAGCGCGACGATCTTCAATCACTGAAAACAGATATGGAATCAATTGCGCGAAAGCTTCATCGGTCCGTGCGAGATCTTCCATTGTCGACGTTGGTTCAAGCGCCAAAGTGATCAACTGGCTCCAGTCGCGCATATCTTCAGCGCGATCAGTCGGCATGTTGAGTAAATCTGAAATGACCTGAAAGGGGATGGGGAAAGCAAGGTCATCAACTAGTTCCATTCCGCCGCTTTTTGCGGCCCGGTCAAGGACATCGTCGACGAGCTGTTGAATACGTGGACGCAGACGATCGATGGCAGTTGGTGTGAAAGCCTTGCTGACCAGACGACGTAAGCGGGTGTGATCAGGAGGATCCAGATTGAGAATTGTCTTGGCACCAGAACGGTCTTGGCGCCGATTCCATTTCGCTTTTGCGAGTGGTTCAGTGGGTTCGTTCGCGGTCGCATCAATATCGCGACTGAAATCATTGCTCCGTAAGGTCCACGAGACATCCTCAAATCGCGTGAGAATGACATTTCCATAAGGCGTGACATGCACGGGTTCTTGTTCGCGTAGTGCATCGTAGAACGGGTACGGGTTAGCACGAAATGCTGGATTGAATGGATTGAAGACAGGCTTGTTCATGCGATTGCTCAGTTTGCTTTCAGTGCTGTGGCTAATACGTCGATGATTTGATCAATTTGTGCGTCGCTGATGACGAATGATGGGCAGAAAGTATTGGCGTCAGTGCCGATAGCACGCGTGATCACTCCAAGGTCCATCATGCGATCGCGAATGACAACAGGGTCGTTGTGGGGATGATGAGAAACCGCCCAAACCGAACCATCTCCGCGAATGGCCGCAACCATTCCATCGTCAGCAAGGGCTTGCAATCCAGTTGATAGGCGCTTGCCAATATGAAGTGAACGGTTAAGCATGTCTTCTCGTTCAAGGATTTCAATATTTGTTAACGCCGCGGCGCAAGCCGTTGGGTGACCAGAGTAAGTGAAGCCAGTGCGCAAGAAGAAAGAAGGGTCGGCTTCGAGAGGTTGACGAACAGCAGGTCCAACAAAGACGCCGCCTAAAGGTTGGTAACCAGAGGTGACGGCTTTGGCGAAGGTCACAATGTCGGGGCGAACGTTGTATTTATGGGCGGCGAACCACGTTCCTAATCTGCCAAAGCCACTGATGACTTCGTCATAGATAAGAAACGCGCCGTGCTGATCGCATAGACGTCGAACACTTTCGAGGTAACCCTCAGTTGGTGGGAACACTCCACCGGCGCCCTGTAACGGCTCAATGAGAACTGCAGCAATGGTGTCACCACGTTGCGACATGAGAGTGGCGAGGGCCTCAACATCATCGGCCGGTACTTGCACGACATCGCCAACAAGTGGACCGTAGCCCTCGCGATTGGGAGGAATTCCTTGGGCGCTGGTGCCGCCGTACGCAGTGCCGTGATAGCCACGCTGACGCGAAATGATGAGAGTTCTCTCGGGGTGGCCGGCTTGGACATGGGCAAGCCGTGCCAACTTCATTGCGGTGTCGACCGATTCTGACCCAGATGACGTGAAGAACACTCGTGCATCGGGCATCGGACCGATCGAGACCAGTTTCTCGGCAAGTTGCTCGGCAGGTTCGTTGGTGAATGGGTCAAAAGTTGAGTAGCCAGCCAGGGTTCCGGCTTGGCGAGCAATCGATTCAGCCATATCGCTACGGCCATGTCCGACAGCGCAGTACCACAGGCTCGCCATGCCATCGATGTACTGGTTGCCGTGGTTGTCATAGACAACGGCACCCTGGCCACGTACGAGGGTGCGAAAGTCGGTTCGAGTTGGCTTGGCAAAGGGATGCAGAAATGCTGAAACCATGATCAGACCGTAGTGCCTTGAAATGAATGGTGCCCAAGAAAGTGGGAGAGTGTGTTGTCTTTTCAAATGAGAATGATTATCATTTTGTCATGCGTCAAAATCATGCTCGTCCGCTAGCCATTTTTTCAGTCGGTGCTTTGGCACTTTTCACAGCGTGTGGAGGTTCGTCCGATTCAACTGGATCGACTGACTCCGCCGACTCAACGGTTGCGGGTCGGCCCTCGATCGTCGTGACGTATTCAATTTTGGGCGCAGTAGTCAGTGAAGTAGTGGGTGATGCGGCTGATGTCAAGATTTTGATGCCGAACGGTATTGATCCACACGAATGGGAACCATCGGCCAAAGACATCGAAGCCCTGATCAACGCTGATCTCATCGTGAGTAACGGTCTCGACCTTGAGGGCAACGTCATGGAAGCCATCGAAGAGGCTGAAAGTAACGGTGTTGCGGTTTTCCATGCAACCGATCATGTTGAAGTGATTGAATTCGGCGCTAGCGGACACGATCATGCTGAAGAGGAAACCCATGCCGAAGACGAGATAGTGACGGCTGAGTCAGTTGTCGGTACCGAGCCAAAAGCCGAAGATGAGCACAGTGATGAGCACGGTGATGAGCACAGTGATGAGCACGGTGACGGTGATCCCCATTTCTGGACAAGTCCAGTCGAAATGGCGGCCGTCGTCCTATCTCTCGGTGAAGCGTTGTCTGATCTTGGGATTGATGTCGGAGACCGTGCGGCCATGGCTGCAGAAAGGCTCACCAACCTTGATCAAGAGGTCAGCAAAATTGTGGAGACGATTCCTGCGGATCAACGCATCTTGATCACCGGTCATGAATCACTTGGCTACTTCGCTCACCAATATGAGTTTGAGGTTGTTGGGACAGTTATTCCCAGTCTTTCGAGTGAAGCTGAAGCCTCGGCGGGCGAACTCGCTGATTTGAAAGCAGTCATCGAGGCTGAAGGCGTGACCGTCATTTTTACTGAGTTAGGAACCTCGCCCGATGTTGTTGCTGCGTTGGCCGATGACGCAGGAGTGGACGTTGTCGAACTGTCAACGCACTTTCTCCCCGAAGACGGGACCTACGCTTCCTTCGTGCTTGATCTAGCCTCCACAATTTCGGGTGCTCTCGCCTCATAAAGTAATCAGGTGAATCATTTCATCGATCCGTTTCTTGATAACGGGTTTCTGCAGCGGGCTCTCTTCGCCGGGGTTTTAGTCTCGTTGACCTGCGCAGTGGTAGGTACCTACGTCGTATTGCGAGGAATGGCTTTTATCGGCGATGCCTTAGCGCACGGTGTACTTCCTGGAGTCGCCGGCGCACTGTTGATGGGGTTGCCTGCCATGCTCGGCGCTGCAGTTGGCGCGGCGGTCATGGTTGGAGGAATTGGTCTCATCACGGCTAAGTCGAAACTGTCTAATGACACCGCGATTGGATTGTTGTTTATTGGTTTGTTGGCCCTTGGGGTCGTCATGGTTTCGAGTTCTACAGAACTGACCGGTGATCTTGAGGCAATACTTTTCGGTCAATTTTTGGGGGTGAATCACGCTGAGTTGCTGATGCAAGGTCTTGCTTTATTGATCGTTGTGATTGTCACCGTTTTTGCATCGAGACCCTTTTCATTGTTGTGTTTTGATAGTGATCTCACTCAAGCGATGGGTTATCAGGCGCACTGGTACCACCGGTTAATGTTGTTCCTGATTGCGGCAACCGTCGTCGTTTCATTTCAAACAGTCGGTGCACTTTTGGTATTTGGCATGCTGCTCGCTCCCGCTGGCGTTGGGGCTCTACTCGCGAGACGCATTGTCACGATGATGCTTTGGGCAGCTGCTGTAGGCGTGATGTCAACGTATCTTGGGCTACTGGCCTCGTACCATTTTTCGTGGGCTGCAGGAGCATCGGTTGTTCTCACTGCGGTCACAATTTTCTTTGTGGTGCTCGTCGGTGTCTCTGTGAAAAAGTCGTTGTTAGGTTCGCGCTCATGAGCACCACCGCAGTTGTTGCTCGTCGGCTCAGCGTTGGCTACGGCTCGCGAGTAGTTCTAACCGGGGTCGAAGCTTTTCTGAAACCTGGCGGTTCAACCGCCCTCGTTGGTTCTAACGGTTCAGGTAAATCAACTTTGCTCAAAACCTTTGCGGGTCTCTTGCCAGTGATCGATGGAGGTCTTGAGATCCTCGGAAAGCCAATCGGAGAAGCGTCGCACCGAGTCGCCTACCTGAGTCAGTTTCATCAGAGTGGATTTGTTTTGCCGCTTCGAGCCATTGATGTCGTGCGCATGGGTCGTTTTGATCAACGTTCTCGTTGGTCGCGTCGGAATCGCGAAGATGATGTCATTGTTCGCGAGTCAATGGAAATTTTGAAAGTCGCCGATTTAGCCGATCATCCCTTGCGTGATTTGTCTGGCGGGCAACAACAACGGGTGTATTTGGCACAAGTTCTTGCGCGCCGGTCAGATCTTCTGTTACTTGATGAGCCGACTGCTGGTTTAGATGTTCCTGGTCGTGCGGCGTATATCGACGCACTCAGTTTCGAACGTTCTCGTGGAGCAGCAATCGTTACTGCTACGCACGACGTCGGGGAAGCTTCAATGTGTGATCGGGTGATGCTTTTGGCTGGCCGGGTGATCGCTGATGGTCCGCCCAATGTGGTGATGACACCCGAGAACTTGCTGGAAACATTTGGTATCGGACTTACCAAAGTGGGCGATCAGCTCGTGGTGACCGAACATCACCACGACCACCACCACTAACTCAAAAACAGCTGTGATTCTGGTGTCATTTTTTTCGGTATAGCCAACTAAAACGACACCAGAAGCACAGGGTTAGTGTTCGTCCCAGTGGTCGCCGTGGGCGGCGTGTAAGTGACCATCGTGTAGGTAGTCAACATGGTCGCCGTGAGGAACTGCGACATGGCCACAATTGGGACCGTGTTGGTGCTCGTGTTGGGCGTGCTCGACACAACCGTCGACTGTGCACTCGTCCCAATGGTCATCGTGTTGGTGATGTAGATGCCCATCGTGCACGTAATCCAAATGATCGTCATGGGGAATTGCGGCGTGACCGCAATCGGGGCCATGGACATGTGGGTGCTCGTGCTTCACAACGAAATTATGCCACAAGCAGGGTCACTCTGTCGGAAAGTTGTCTCGTAATTCGCGCTTCAGAATCTTTCCCGAAGCATTGCGCGGCAGCGGATCAGAAACAAAGGCAATTCGGCTCGGAACTTTGAATGCTGCCAAGTTTTTGGCAACGTGAGTTCTTACGTCTTCAGCAGTCAGGCCCATGTCTGGTTTGAGCATGATGACACACGCGACTTCTTCGCCAAGTCGTTCATGAGGAAGTCCAAATACAGCGCACTCGTAAATCTGGGGAAGTTCGTAAATTGAGGCTTCCACTTCGGCGCTATAGATGTTTTCGCCAGCACGTAACACCATGTCTTTGGCTCGATCAAGTACGTACACGAATCCTTCTTCGTCGATTTTG
>CALEHE010000085.1 GCA_937876415.1 uncultured Actinomycetes bacterium | reverse complement strand
GCGACTCAATTCTTCCGGTCGTGCCGATGTTCCATGCCAACTCGTGGGGATTGGCCCACGCTGCTGTCGCCGCCGGAGCAGACCTCGTCATGCCCGGACCTGACTTGTCGGGCAAAGCAGTTGCCGATTTAATCGTGAACGAAAAAGTCACCATTGCCGCTGGCGTTCCGACGATTTGGATGGGTGTGTTGCCCGAACTCAAGGGACGCGACACCTCAAGTCTGCGGGCAATTCCGTGTGGTGGTTCGGCAGTGCCGCGCGCCTTGAGCGAGGCGTATCGCGAACAAACAGGTTTGCCCATTTTGCAGGCATGGGGGATGACCGAAACGAGTCCGCTCGCGGCGATTTGTCACCTTGATAGTGATCAATTAATGCTTGACCTTGATTCGCAAGCAAACCTGCGTACTCAGGTTGGTCGCATCATGTTCGGTGTTGAATGCCGTGTTGTTGAACCCGGCACGGCGATCAGCGTTCCGTGGGACGGTGAGTCAAGCGGCGAATTGCAGTGTCGTGGCAACTGGATCGCCTCGACGTATTACAACGATGAACGCGCTGGTGAGAGCTTTACCGAAGATGGTTGGTTGCGCACGGGTGACGTCGCTGCTGTTGATGCTCGTGGTCGTATCCGTTTGCTCGACCGCACCAAAGATCTCATCAAGAGTGGTGGCGAATGGATTAGTTCAGTTGAACTTGAAAATGAACTGATGGCTCATCCGCTCATTCGCGAAGCCGCGGTTATTGGTGTGATGCATCCTCGTTGGAGCGAGCGGCCGTTGGCATGTGTAGTTCTTGAAGCGGGAGCGACTCTCTCAAAAGAAGAGATTCTTGACTTCATCTCAAGCAAGGTTGCCAAGTGGCAAGTTCCTGATGATGTTGCCTTCATCGACGAGGTTCCGAAGACCAGCGTCGGCAAGTTTTCGAAAAAGACTTTGCGAGATCGCTTCGAAAATTACCAATTGCCCACGGCCTGAGATCAGAATGGTCACTGTGAAGAATTCTCTTTTTAGCGCTGTCTTAATTTCAACCATTGCATTGACAGCATGTGGCCCCGATGCTCCCGATGCGGCTTCCTCAGGTGCAAAACCGCCAAGCGAAGTTGAGGCAGGGGTAACCACAACAGTTATGACGGTTCCGCCAAATGGCGAAGTCATCACCATCCAGTCGCTTGACAATTCTTTTCGTCCCTTTGACTTTGAGATTGCCGCCGGAACTGAAGTGATCTTTGATAACCGCGGGCGGAACGATCACAACATCCTTCCCGACACCGTCAAAGACGATGCGGGATTGATTGCGTTGCTGGCAACTGACACGTCGCCAACTGCGTGGGGCGTGGCCTCACCAGACTTTGTTCCAGGGGACACTTACTCGCATCTCTTCAACGTCCCAGGTGTCTATAACTACTATTGTTCGATTCATGGTGCTCCTGGCGCCGGAATGTACGGAACTCTCACGGTCTCGTGAAGTACGGTCAGTAAGTAGGCAAATTTCTAGAGGGGGAAATATGAAGCGATCAATGAGTGCACTTTTTGGGGTGATGCTTTTAGGAACAGGGCTAGTTGCGTGTGGTGGAGATGACTCTTCATCAACAACGAACGTTCCTTCAACTGAAGTAGCAACATCTGAAGCACCGGCAACTGATGCACCGTCAACGGACGCACCTGCGACCGTCGGTGTATTAAACGTTCCTGCCGATTACGCCACGATTCAAGAAGCAGTTGACGCTGCAGTCGAGGGCGACCTCATCTTGATCGCTCCAGGAACCTATAACGAAGCCGTTCAAGTGACGACGAACAACATCATCATTCGTGGACTTGATCGCAACACCGTCATCCTTGATGGCAACTTCGAACTTGACAACGGAATTCGCGTTGTCGGCGCCAACGGTGTCGCTCTCGAAAACATGACGGCCATGAACTACACCAAGAACGGATTCTTCTGGACTGGTGTGAATGGCTTCCGCGGCGATTACCTCACCGCATGGCGTAACGGCGACTACGGCGTGTATGTCTTTGACTCCGTTGGTGGCGTCATTGATCACTCGTATGGTGCTGGTTCGCCTGATGCTGGTGTTTACGTTGGTCAGTGTTACCCGTGCGATACGTTGATTACTAACTTCACCGCCGAGTTCAACGGACTTGGTTATTCAGGAACCAACTCGGGTGGCAACATGGTCATCGTGAACTCAATTTTCCGTAATAACCGTGCGGGCATCGTGCCCAACAGTGGTAGCTACGAATTGTGCTACCCCGAGCGCAAGACCACCATCATTGGCAACTTGGTCTACAACAACAACCAGCCCGATACTCCCGCAATTGATGTTGCGCTCTTGGCCATGGGTAACGGAATTCTGAACGCGGGTGGTGTACAAAACATCATCGAACGAAACCGAGTCTGGAATCACAACAAGACGGGTATCGGACTTGTGCCTTTCCTTGAAGAAGATGCCAGCGATGTGATCCCCGACAAGTCGGCATGGGAAATGACTTGTGAAGAGAGCAAGAATCTCATGCCAGTTCAACCCGAAGGCGCCTTGTTGTGGGACAGCCAAGAGAATACTGTTCGTGGCAACGTTCTTGAAGACAACCGTCGTGCTGACATTGCTGTTGCTTCGGCTGGTACAGATTTGTGGACTTTGGGTAACTGCTTCGAAGGCAACACCTTCACGACATCGGCACCGCTCGATCTTGAGAAGTTGGCACCCTGTGGAACTCCGCTCAGCAAGGACACTGGCGATTGGACCGCTGGTGACCTCAATGTGATCACCTGGTTGGTTGATGCAGAGACTGCACCGCCGTCAGTTGATTGGAAGACCGCCAATCTTCCTGCAATGCCGATGCTTGATTCAATGCCCGATGCTGCATCAGCGCCAGGTGTTCCGGCCAGTGCGACACCGCCCGCCATTGACCTCGACGCAATCACGGTCCCTGACAAGATCGACTGATCTCGTCACATAAAGAGGTACAACAACATGACCCGGCGAACACAATCACTTTTGTTCGCCGGGTCTTTGTTTCTTTTCGGCTCGTGCGCAAGTGATTCGCAAGATGGACAGATTCGCAATCATTCAGCAATGCCTGTCGACGCGGCGTCGGTCATGGGTCAACCCGATCATCCAATTACTGGTCCGCAAGGTCGCGTGGGTCAGTTTGTTGTTGAGTGCCCATTCAGTCATGCATTGTCTGATGATCCGATTATCTATCCAGGAGATGCGGGAGCATCGCACCTGCATGCCTTTTTTGGCAACGTCACTGCCGATGCCAATTCAACACTTGAGTCATTATTGGGCAAGGGCACTACCTGTGAGCAGACACTAGACACAGCCGCATATTGGGCGCCGGCCCTTTTAGAAAATGGTCAGCTGATTACGCCAGTTAAGAGTGTCGCGTACTACCGGGCAGGTCTGGGCGTTGACCCTGAATCGGTCGTCGCCTTCCCCGCTGGTCTATTGATGATCGCCGGTGATGCAATGGCGACCGAACCTCAACCAACATCAGTTGTGGCGTGGTCATGTGGAAACGGCGGCATGCGCGATCCACTACCGCCGTCGTGTCCTGTTGATCATGGTTTGCGTTTAGATATCACGTTCCCCGATTGTTGGGACGGAAAAAATCTTGATGTTCCGGGTCACCGCAAACACATGTATTACTCATCAAAAGGTAAGTGTCCGAGAACTCACCCAGTTCCGGTGCCGCAACTCATTTTCTCGGTGGCATATCCAGTTCAAGGTGACGCTTCCCATCTGCAACTGGCCTCTGGCGGATTACTGACTGGTCACGCTGACTTTGTGAATTCGTGGGATCAGGAAAAACTCGAAGAAGAAGTCGCCTTGTGTATTGGCCGCGACGTCGTGTGTGGTGTGACGAGCGGTTGAACTTCAGGTCAGAGGAATCCAGCGTCGATGACGCGTGGCAAGAATTGCCAGATTCGTTCATGTTTTGGCTGACTAAAGAACTCAGTCGGGGGAGCACCCCCAAAACTTGACCGTGGTGTCGGTCAGATATCAAAGAATTTTCTTGCTTTCTCTTGACAATGAGACACCCGAGGTCTTAGTGTCTCATCTTGTGGTGACCAATGACACGTCAAATCAGAGCCCTGAGGATCGAATCCTGGACGCAGCTCGTCGATGTGTCGAGCGTTGGGGTATCAACAAATTGACGATCGACGATGTGGCGACTGAAGCCAATGTGTCTCGAGCAACGTTGTATCGAATTTTCCCCGGCGGCAAAGACGTCATGTTTGATGCGTTGCGCGTTCGTGAACTCAATGAATTCTTTGCGGGCATGCGCTCGAGTATCGAACCCGTTGAGTCGCTGCTTGATTTCGCCGTGAAAGTTTCGGTGTACGCGATTCGTGAGATGCGCAATGACGAGCACTTGGCCATGATGCTGTCAACCGAGGAAGGTACGGCCCTCAAGTCGTTGACCGTCGAAGGATTGCCACGTATTTTGAATGTTGCTTCGCAATATATGACGCCATTCTTGACTGAGTTTGTTCAGAATGAAGAGGCGGAAATAATCGTTGAGTTATTGGCACGATTTGTTATTTCTTTCTTTTTGGCCCCAAGCCAACACTTTGACCTGGGCGATCCCGATTCGGCGCGTTCGTTCTTTGCGCCCTTTATCTATGCATTCCATCCAGCAGTGATCTAACAACAAAATTCTCAAAACCATAGGAGACAATAATGAGCATTACCGAAAACGAAAGCAAAGACATTTTGGGTCGTTCCGACCTCAATGACATCGAGGGAATCCTTTCCATCACCAATGATGATGTTGATGCGATTCAGCACATCGTCAAAGACAATGCTGATGCCATCTTCACATGGGACTACTCGTTGACCCGTCCGGCACTGCGTAAGTTGTACGAAAAGGCCAAGGTTGGCCAGTGGAACGGTTCCACTGATCTCGACTGGTCGATCAACGTTGACGAAGAAAAGCAAGTCGCCATGGATCTAGCAGCTTTTGCTTCAGGACTGACACCCGCTCACTACGCCAGCACCACCTTGTCGAATTGGGGCGACAAAGAATGGACCGAGTTCGCTATCGAACAGCGTCGCTGGAGCTTGTCACAGTTCATGCACGGCGAACAGGGTGCTCTTATTTGTACCGCGAAAATTGTCGAGACTGTTCCGTGGTACGACGCCAAGTTGTACGCCAGCACCCAGGTCGTTGACGAAGCTCGTCACGTTGAAGTGTTTGCTCGTTACCTCGATGAGAAGCTCGGTGGTTCGTACCAGATCAACGCTCACTTGCGTATGTTGCTCGATGACATCGTGAATGACAGCCGTTGGGACATGACCTACCTCGGAATGCAGATCATGGTAGAGGGTCTTGCTCTCGCCGCTTTCGGCAACATGCAGCAGATGACCAATGAGCCCTTGCTCAAGAAGTTGTTGCGCTACGTCATGAGCGACGAAGCCCGCCACGTTGCGTTCGGCGTGTTGTCACTTCAAGAGGTGTACGCACATATGAGCGACAAGGAAATCAAAGAGCGTCAAGAGTTCGCGTACGAAGCATCAGTTCGTATGCGCGACCGCTTCATGTCGCAAGAGGTGTGGAGCCGCATGGGTGTCAACCCGCGCGACGTCGTGCCGTTGGTGCTCAACGACCCGACGCGCGAGGTCTTTCAGCAGATGTTGTTCGCCAAGATTGTCCCGAACTGCAAGAAGTTGGGTCTTCTCGACCGCAACGATGCCTGGTTGCGTCGTCGTTTTGAAGAGATGGGCGTCATCCAGTTTGAAAATGCCGAAGACACCGGCGAAGAGTATGTGAAGTTTGAACTCGGCGAGACTCTCGCCGACGTTCAGCACTGACTCATATTCAACTGACACCTATTCACGAGGTACAGCAACTACCGTTTGATACGTGAAGTTGCTCGCCTCCGATCTAGCGAATGCCATTGGTGGTCGCTTAGTCGGTCCAGATATTGACATTGATGGTGCAACATTTGACTCACGTCAAGTGTTGCACCATCAGCTTTTTGTACCGATAGTGGCCGAACGCGACGGGCACGAATTCATCAGTGATGCTCTGAAGGCTGGAGCTGGTGTCTATCTGACATCTCGTCCTGAACTCTTTGAGGGACTCGGCGGGACTGCCATCGTTGTCGATGACACCGCTCAGGCGTTGATTGATGCAGCCCGATGGGGTCGTACTCAGTTTCCGGCGTCGACAGTGGTGGTCGGAGTCACTGGATCAGTCGGCAAGACCTCGACCAAAGATCTCATTGTCGCGGCATTGTCCTCGGCAAAACGCGTGGTTGCCAACGTGCGTAGTTTCAATAACGAACAAGGATTGCCCGTCACAATTTTGAATGCGTCACTCGCGACTGAAGTGCTCGTTCTTGAAATGGGGATGCGTGGTCTCGGCCAGATCGATGAACTGTGTCGAATTGCTCGACCGAATATCGGAATTGTGACGCGGGTTGGTGAAGCGCATACCGAACTTGTCGGTGGACTTGATGGTGTGGCACAAGCCAAGGGCGAGTTGATTGAGGCACTGCCCCCACAAGGCGTTGCGATTTTGAATGCCGATGACGAACGCGTCATTGCTATGCGTTCGCGGTCGGTCGCGCCAGTTCTAAGTTTTGGTGAATCTGCAAACGCTGATATTCGGATCACCGAATTGCGTCTTGATGCTCATGGTTGTGCGCTGTTTGATATTTCCACACCTTCAGGATCGGCCACAGTTAATTTGTCGATTCCAGGCCGTCATATGGCACTGAATGCTGCGGCAGCGATTGCCGTGGGTGAAGCGCTCGGAGTCAATCTTGAATTAATGGTTGAGTCTTTGCGATCGGCATCTATTTCTGATCGTCGGATGCAGAGCAAGACCACAAGAAATGGCGCGCTGTTGCTTGACGATTGTTATAACGCCAACCCAACATCGATGGCTGCTGCCATCGAAACCCTTGCCCAGATTCCTGCCGATCGCAAGGTTGCTGTTTTGGGCGTCATGGCCGAGATTGAAAATCCTGAAATGGCGTACACGGATATTGCGCGACTAGCGCGAGCGAACAATATTGACATCATTGCTGTTGGCACAAGTGGCTACGGCACGAATTCGTTGACAGTGGACGAAGCGATTGAGCAACTGAATCAGTGCGATCGTTCAGTTGCGATCTTGGTCAAGGGCAGTCGTGTGGCCGCTCTTGAACGAGTCGTAGATGCAGTTATTCCTGGATAAGGAATGCATTCTTGGGGAGGCGATCAAGGTCGCACCACCAGGCCAAGAACAAGGCAAATAGTGCGCCAAAGAATAAAACCCAACGGGCACCTATCGCATCGATGATTGGTCCGGCCATTAACCCGCCGATGGTGACCGTTCCTCCAAAAGACATAAACCACAAAGGCATCACGGTGACTCGTTCGTTGTCACGAAGGTTTTGCTGGAAGACCGTCACCATGGCATTCGCCGTCATGAAGTAAAAAAGCCCGAGTACAAAACCAACGGGGAAAGCCCAAGTAACCGAGCTGATGCTCGCAAAGATTGCAAGAGCAATTGCAAAGCCAACAAAGCCCCAGCGGATGATGGTGGGTCGACGGATATGCGACAAGAAAGTGCCAGTCGCGAGAGCACCCACAAGAGCGCCAAGGCCCCACACGGCGTACAGCCAGCGATAGGTCGAGCCCACAGGACTAATACCAAAATTCAAACGAGCGACCGACGAGAAGAGTCCGACGTAAATCAAACAGAACAATGAAAATGCCGTCATTGAAATCAGTAGACGCGAAAGTACGCGCCGTGAATTGGCAATGTTGACACCCGACAGTGCACGTCGCCAACCAGTTTCAGTTGGTGCTGAACGAATATCGGGAATCTGCACCATGAAGAGAGACACAATCAGAAACAGATACGTCGCGGCGTTGATGACAAAAATCTGTGAGGTGCTGACGCCCCAGATCGCAAGGAGCGCAGCAATTGCTGGGCCAACGACGCGACTTCCATTGAGTTGCGTTGAGTTGAGGCTGATTGCACCGGCAAGATCGCGTCGGTCAACGAGCATGGGCACACTTGCTTGAAAAGCAGGAGCATTCAACGCGTTGCCAACTCCGATGGCGGTTTGTGCAAGGAATAATGCCCAGATAGGACCATCAACGCTGACGATCGCCGCAAGAACAAGTGAGAAAACGAGTTGCACCCACTGCATGGCCAAGAGATAGCGCTGGAGGTTGTAGCGACCAGCGATGATTCCACCAGGAATGGCGAGCAACAGCAGTGGTCCGAGCTGTGCGAAAACCAGAAGGCTCACAATTTTGGCCGACCCAGTGCGGTCATCGATGTACGCCGGCAGGGCCAGGTTTTGCATCCAGGTACCAATGTTTGACAACAACATGCCCGTCCACACCAACCGGTAATTGCGATATGAGAAAGCCGCTCGAGCTGTACCGGCACGATGCCGGTGAGGGAGGGGAGGCAGTTGAGTGTCAGACATGGGACGCCACGGGTGGCTTTTTGAGCCTAGTGAGAGTCACTGTTCGGAGGGTGGAGAAATGGCAAACTAGAACTGTGACTCAGGATTCATCAACTCGACCGCTCGAAAACCTTGCTCCACCGCCGGCCAATGGTGGTGCATGTCGTTCCAATCTTGGCACCTTTTCTGAGTGCCCGTTATGCGGTGGCAATTTGACACCCGAACACGCTCATTTCAAATGTCGCGGTTGCGGCTGGCGCGACTCGTGTTGCGACTAATTACTGTCGAAGTTTTTCGATAGCAGCGGCAACAGCCAACACTTGATCTTCGCGACCCGGTTTGCAGACTACCTGTAACCCGATAGGCAGTCCAGCGTTTTCTGGAGACGTATGAATTCCGCAGGGCACGGAGACGATGGGAAGTGGCGAAGCCAAATTCCACACCGACGTCATGTCTTCTGTTTGACACAGACCATTATCGGGAAGGGCAGGGCGCGACATGTTGTCGATCTTGGTTGCCGGCCCAGGCGCTTGCGACATGGTTGGGCAAATGAAGACATCATGTTTGTGCAATGGGGCGGTGGCGCGATTCCAGAAATCGGTCCGTTCAATTTCCATGCGCTTCGCATCAACGGCACTAAACGTTTCGCCAAGTTGAATGAGCCACACCACGAGTGGATCCATGATTGATTGGTGCTCTTCAACAAGGTGGCCGTAATAGGTGGCCATGAAGATGCCCCACATCTCGAGCCACAGTGCGCCGTCGCGAATGGTGAACTGTGGGTCAACATGATGAACGGTTGCGCCAAAACCTGTGAGTTGCTGCGCCGTGTCACGGACTGCTGCGGCAATCTCGGGATCAACATCCCAACAACCAAGATCAATGGAAAGTCCGATGGAGATTCCATCAATTGATGTTGATGCCGGTCGACTGAGCGAGGAAAGAACTGAGAACGGATCAGACAGCGATGGCCCTTGTGTGGCAAGCAAGAATTCCCAGGCATCATCCACTGTGCGGGCGAGTGGTCCGTGGTGCGACAAAGTGTCAAACAAACCTGGAAGCGCAGTCATCGGGATACGACCAAGTGATGGCTTTAATCCGACGATGCCGCACCATGAGGCCGGAATGCGCACCGACCCGCCCATGTCACTTCCTTCGGCAAGTGCGACACAGCCACTCGCAACAGCAGCAGCCGAACCACCGCTTGATCCACCCGTTGTTCGTTCATGATTGTGCGGGTTACGCGTGGCACCCCACAACAAGTTGTCGGTGATTCCAGCGTGAGCGAACTCGGGAGTATTGGTGCTGCCAACAATGATCGCTCCAGCATCAAGAAGTTTCTGAACGACTGCGTCGGTATGGCGTGCGACATTGTGCTCAAAGACTCGTGAACCCGATGTGCTTTTGTGGCCAAACCATGAGGACGTATCTTTGATCGCAATGGGAATTCCGGCAAGCCCACCAGCAGAAGAGTCAACCGACTGTGCTCGTTCACGGGCTTCATCGGCCCACACTTCAACGAAACAGTTCAAGTCAGGCTGTACCTGATCAATACGCGACAGGGCACCATTGACGAGATCGAGCGGGGTGGCCTGCTTTGAAGCTAGTAGTTCGCGTTGTTGAGCGACCGACAGTGACGACAGTTCGCTCATGTTGCTATTGCCTTGTCACTCAGCCGTTGATGAGATCGGCATAGAACGGAAGCACCTGTGCGGGTCCACTCACCAAGAAAGTAGTGATGCAGGTTTCTTTCCACATCGCCAGTTCGTCCTTGATCTTGGCGGGTGGTCCGACGAGAGCGATGTCTTCAACCATCTTCAACGGAATTGCCGCAGCAGCTTCGGCCTTCTTGCCTTGCAAGTACAACTCTTGAACTTTGTTGGCGACATCCTCGTAACCCATGCGGGCGAAAACTTCGAAGTGGAAGTTGGCTCCCTTGGCACCCATACCACCGGCATACAACGCCAAGAACGGGCGCACCATGTCGGCGCACTTTTCAACATCGTCACCAGGAATCATCATCACGGTTGAAGCAACTTCAAAGCGATCAGACTTATTGGCTTCACCTGATTTTGCGAAACCTTCATTGAGGCACTTGCGATAGAAGCCATCTTCTTTCGGTGAGAAGAATAATGGCAACCAGCCATCACAGATTTCGGCTGACAGTGCAACGTTCTTTGGTCCTTCTGCACCAAGGAAGATCGGAATATCGCGACGCAACGGATGAACTGTTGACTTGAGCGGCTTGCCGAGTCCGGCGCCGTCGGTTCCGGTGAACGGCAGGTCGTAGAAGTTGCCGTGCGATTCAACGGGCTTTTCGCGAGCCAAAACCTGACGCACGATGTCGATGTATTCGCGGGTGCGGGCGAGGGGCTTTGGATACGCCTGGCCGTACCAACCTTCAACAACTTGTGGGCCACTGGCGCCAAGTCCCAAGATGAAACGACCATTCGACAAGTGATCGAGGGTGATTGCCGCCATGGCTGCTGCTGTTGGTGTGCGAGCGCTCATCTGCATGATGGCCGTTCCCAAACGAACATTGGTGGTGTTTGCACCCCACCAGGCGAGAGGAGTCAGGGCATCGCTGCCGTATGCCTCAGCTGTCCAGATCGAATCGAAACCAAGTCGGTCGGCTTCTTTCACTGCTTCGTCGGCACCAGCTGGCGGTCCAGCCGACCAGTAGCCAGTGTTGTAGCCGAGTTTCATTGTCTTGGTTGCGCTCATGCCTCCAACGATAGGCGTATGAGCTCGCCAACGAAGTATTGAAAACTATTCAGGATCGAATGAAATGGGCAGATTCTCTGGTCCGAAGATCGCAACGGTGGAGGGCTTCCAGGTGACCGCACCATCGATGCGGAGGTTTTTCATCCGTTGTGCCATGATCGGCAGGGCTTCATGCTGTTCGGCACGAGCAAGCGCAGCGCCGAGGCAATAGTGGATTCCCGATCCGAAAGTCATCTGCGGTTGGCCGGCCGGCTCGCGGGTGATATCAAAGATATTGGCATCATTGAAAACAGTTTCGTCGCGGTTGGCGATTGACAATGATGGTGTCACCAAAGTTCCTTTGGGGAATAGAACGCCCTTGTATTCAATATCTTCGCTGGCGAAGCGCCCAGTGGCACGAACTGCTCCGAAATAACGCATGGTTTCTTCAACAGCTTTGCCAGCAAGTTCAGGTTGCTCGGCGAGAAGTTTCCACTGCTCGGGATGTTCGGCGAACAGAGCGATTGAACAACCGAGTTGATTGCGCGTGGTGTCGGTGCCACCAACGATGACTGCTTCAACCATCATTTCAAGTTCGGCTTCGTCAAGTTTGTCGCCGGCTTCTTCGGCGGCAATCAAACTGGTGATGAGATCATCAGCGGGGAGTGATCGGCGATCGGCGATGAGTTGACGGGTGTACGCACCAAGTTCATCTTGCGCCTTGAAGATCACATCTAATTCTTCAGAGGCAGTGGCATTGAAAATTCGCAGGACATCCTCGGCCCAACGACTGAATAACTGCCAATCCTTTTTCGGAGCGCCGAGCAATTCGCAAATGATCGGGATCGGGTACGGGTCACAGATGTCGGTCGCCAGATCGCACTTGCCATTTTTCGCAACGGGATCAATGAGTGAGTTCATGACTTCGCGCATAAAGGGACGCAGGCGATCGGCCGCGCGAGGTGAAAATGATGGAGCGACTAAACGACGTAGTCGAGTATGCACATCGCCTTCGGCTGACAAGATTGATTGGCGTCGGCGCTCTTTGAGGCGTGGATCGTTCACGCCAAAAGCTTCGGCTGCTAACGCTGCAGCACTATGCCAGCGCTTATCGCGCAAGATGGCGACACAGTCTTCGTATTTGAAAATCGGATACGCAAAAACGCCCTTAGCAATCCACGATTCTTTAGATAACGCAAGAAGTGCGTTGCGGTGTTCTTCTGCATCGGCAAAATCAAATTCAACCGTTGGTAATTCAAGTTCGGAGAGGGGAGTCGCCATTCCTCAAACCTAATACTGCGAAGCCATGATCGACATTATCGGGGTGGACAAAGGTTGGCGCAGCGACTTTGTCGCTGAATTCCAGTCGTGATGAGTGGTTTATAGTGGGTGCATGAAGACCTACCGAAATTTCGTCAATGGTAAGTACGTCGACGCGGCCGATGGTCGCACGATCCCAGTCATTAATCCGTCCACAGAGGAGCAGTATGCAACTGCTCCTCTGTCGGCATCGGCCGACGTTGATCAAGCAATACAGGTTGCGGCCGATGCATTTGAAACCTGGCGTGACTCGACACCGAAAGATCGTTCACTAGCGTTGTTCCGCATCGCCGATGCGATTGAGGCTCGCGCCGAAGAGTTCATTGCTCTTGAGTCAGAGAACTGCGGCAAGCCCATTGGCATGACCCGCTCGGAAGAAATTCCACCAATGGTCGACCACGTGCGATTCTTTGCGACTGCTGCCCGACACCTCGAAGGCAAGAGTGCCGGCGAATACGTTCCCAACATGACGAGTTATATTCGTCGCGAACCCATTGGTGTCTGTGCGCAAGTTGCGCCATGGAACTATCCGATGATGATGGCCGTTTGGAAATTTGCTCCTGCGATTGCGGCTGGAAACACGGTTGTGTTGAAGCCCAGCGACACCACTCCGGTGAGCACAACGTTGTTGGCCGAAATTTGTGCGGAGTTTTTACCAGCAGGAGTCATGAACGTTATTTGTGGTGACCGCGACACTGGTCGTGCCATGGTGTCGCATAAGACCCCGTCGCTCGTGAGCGTCACTGGTTCGGTGCGCGCTGGTATGGAAGTTGCTGAATCGGCATCAAAGAGTTTGAAGCGAGTCCACCTTGAACTTGGTGGTAAGGCGCCGGTCATTGTGTTTGACGACGCTGACATTGCTGCTGCGGCTGAAGGAATCGCGATGGCAGGGTTTTTCAATGCGGGTCAAGACTGCACCGCGGCAACACGCGTGTTGTGCTCGGCTGGGGTGTACAAAGACTTCGTCGCTGCCCTCACCGAACAAGCAAAAGCCACTCAATGTGGAATGCCCGATAACGAAGACGTGCTCTTTGGGCCAGTGAACAACGCCAATCAGTTGGCGCGAGTTTCGGGCTTCTTTGATCGTTTGCCATCGCACGCAGAAGTCAATGCGGGAGGGTCACGTCAATCTGGTTTGGGCTATTTCTTTGCACCAACAGTCGTGAGCAACTTGCGCCAGACCGATGAAATGGTTCAGACCGAAATCTTTGGTCCAGTGATCACGGTTCAATCTTTCGTCGGCGAAGATGAAGCGGTGCGTTGGGCCAACGGTGTTGACTACGG
>CALEHE010000084.1 GCA_937876415.1 uncultured Actinomycetes bacterium | reverse complement strand
TTCAATACCCAACTTGTCGTCACGACCGGATGTCCATGTTTCGCCCCTCGTTCAATTGCTTGCGCGACGTCATCAACAGCATCGCCACGTTCGACCACAATGTTGTGGTGTCGCGCCAATGCGATGGCCCGTTGCAGACGATCAAAGCGCTCCACTTGATCGGGCCATACACATGCTTCAAGCCAGCGCACTTCCGCGTCATTGCGAACATCAATGGGCTTGGCATCAAGACCCATCGACCAGATGACCTGAGGTCGATCTGTGACAACTAGTGGAGCGCCCGTGATGTCGCAGGCGATAGTGAGAGCAGCGTGTTCGCCGATTAATCCGCCGGGGTTGAGATCAAAGCCAAGGTTTGGGAACAACTGGTTCAATCCAGCACTGCTTCCCACATCAACTTGTGCGATTGCACCAACTTCGGCATCCAAAATCGCGAACGGGAAAAGAAACCAATTGCAGCGACCGATTTCGTTGGTTTGCGTTGACCGATTGGCGAGAAGTTCCTTCATGGCGCCAGAACGTTTAAGTACAAAAGCAACGAATAGGTCAGCGACGTCTCCAGTTGGCGCCGTGCTCGCGATATTGGGGTAATGCTGTGCTAGTTCATGATCGCGGTCGTCAAGAAGTAGGTAATGGGCACTGGCGAACAGTAAGACCGGTATCCGCTGCGCAATCGGGGCAACTGACATCAGTTCAAGAACAGCGGGCTCTTCGGCGACGCGGGCAGCGATACGGCTGTACAGCGGAGCGCCTTTTTCGAATGATTTGGCGAAGTCGCTGAATCGTTGAGCGAGATCGTGCATGAGTTCACGGTAATGGATCAGCATCTTGGTGCCCGAAACTGAGAGAATAAACAGGTATGTCTCTTTCAATGACCGGTGAACAACTTCTCAATGACCTCGACGCCCGAGGCCTCATTCACGACTCAACCGATCGGGCGGCTCTCATTGAGCGCCTGAACCAAGGGCCCATCGGCGTCTATGTGGGCTTTGACCCCACCGCCGATTCGTTGCATGCCGGCAACCTTCTTGGTCAAGTGATGTTGCGGCGTTTTCAATTGGCAGGTCATCGTCCAGTCGTGCTTGCGGGCGGAGCAACTGGAATGGTCGGCGACCCCGGTGGTCGTAGTGAAGAACGAAATCTTCTCGATCGCGCAACTCTCAATCACAACGTTGCGTGTGTGAAGAAGCAACTTGAAAAGATTCTCGACTTTGACGGACCCGTTGCAGCGCGCATGGTTGACAATGCAACGTGGACTGAACCGATGGGAACACTTGAGTTCTTGCGCGATGTTGGTAAACACTTCACGGTCAATCAGATGGTTGCGAAAGAATCTGTGCGGGCGCGTATGGAAAGTGAAAACGGTATTTCATTTACTGAGTTCAGCTACATGCTTCTACAAGCCAATGATTTCAGGCATTTATGCGAGTTTGAAAATGTTGACATGCAAATGGGTGGATCCGATCAGTGGGGCAATATCACTGCGGGCACCGATCTCATTCGTCGTCGACTCACGAAATCTGGTTACGGTCTCACGTGGCCATTGCTCACGCGCAGTGATGGACAAAAGATGGGTAAGTCAGTGCATGGTGCATTGTGGCTTGATCCGGAAAAGACAAGTCCGTATGAGTTCCGTCAATATTGGGTGCAGTTACCTGATGAAGATGTTGAACGATTTTTGTTACAGCTCACGTTGCGTAGCGTTGATGACATCGCGTCGTTAATGGCTGAACATCGCGCGGCTCCCGAGAAGCGTCTGGCGCAACGCGCGCTGGCAACAGACGTGACCACGCTTGTTCATGGTGTCGCCGCCGAGCAGGCCGCCGCCGAAGCCGCCCAGGTTTTGTTCGGGGGAGACCCAACAACTGCCTCGGCCGAAGCACTCGCAGTTGTGGCCCGTGAGGTCCCGTCGTCAGAGGTGACGCGTCAGCAACTGGGCGACCAAATTGCGGTCTTGGTGCAGTCCGGACTGGCGGCCTCGAACGGCGAAGCTCGCCGAACATTGACCCAAAAAGGATTTAAAGCGAACGGCCAAACCCTCGAAGAAGCAAAGTCCCTGCTAGAAGTGGATTTATTGCATGGTCGCTATATCCTCTTGCGTAAAGGTAAGACGAATTTCCATCTTTTGACGGTCACGAACTGAAAAGTTCGCACAGACCGAAAATAAATTGGAAATAAATCTGATACGCAGGTTGGATGCACCATTTCGGTGCGCTAGATTTGCAATTCGCCCCTGAAAGCCGTTTACGGCCGATGGGACATGGCACCAACATGCTGGTTAAGGGCTTGCCCGGCCCAGTGTGCGTGCCCCTGAGCTAAGGCTCCTTGAAAACGGAAGAGAAGACTGAACGCACAGTGCGGGCAGACATTCGAGAGGGCTTAGCTTGCTATGTCCCGACGGAGAGTCTGTCTGTCAATTCAAAACGGTTGAACTTCGGTTTAACCAAAAAATAATTAATGGGTCAAGCTTCGGCTTGACTCGCCAGATCGCAGTACACAAACGCTCGGGTATTCCCCTGGGTAGTACTGCGCTCTTGTCGAACGCACTGATGATGACTCAATCGAGCAATCGAACGAATAGTTATCAGTTAGTTCTTGACGGAGAGTTTGATCCTGGCTCAGGACGAACGCTGGCGGCGTGCTTA
>CALEHE010000083.1 GCA_937876415.1 uncultured Actinomycetes bacterium | reverse complement strand
GCAGCCTGCCAACCAGCGCCGACGCTCAAGGTCTCACCATTCAGACCACACGATGTATGGCCAAGCCACACCACCAGTGGCGCAACCAAACCAGGACTGAGCCATTCACCAAGTTCGGGTGACCATGGAATCGGACCAAAGGCCGTGCCGGGACGAGTCTTGGCATACGGAACAACAACATTGGTGGAGATGCCGAATGGTTCCCCTTCACTCGCCATACCCCGAGTCAAACCAATGACGCCCATCTTTGCCATCGCGTAGACCGTGCCGTTAGGAACGCCACCGAAAGCGGCTCCTGAAGAAACATTGATGAAGCGACCTCCGCCATTGTTCTTCATCCACTTCCAGGCTGGTCGGCTGACATTGAGCGTTCCGCGCAACTGAGTATTCACCAGTGCATCGATGCTCTCTTCAGGAAAATCTTCGAATGGAGCCATGCGAACTTGACCAGCGTTGTTGACGACAACGTCGACACGACCAAATGTCTTAATCGCTGTATCAACAATGCTTCGCCCACCTTCAGGCGTAGCGATCGAGTCATAGTTGGCAACCGCTTGTCCTCCGGCGGCGATGATTTCGTTGACAACTTCGTCAGCAGGATTGATCGTCGGTGCGGCAGCATCGCCATCAGTATCAGATATTCCAACGCCAAGATCGTTCACAACGACCAGTGCACCGCGACGAGCAAACTCAAGAGCATATTCTCGCCCGAGGTTTCGACCGGCCCCAGTCACAATTACTACTTGTCTATCAAAACGAATTGAATCCTTAACTTCGCTCACTGCTGAATCCCCTCAGACTGTTCGATATCCGAACAACTGACAACAGGATATTTCAGTTCCTCTGGTAAGTAGCCAACGAGCAGCCAGGAATATTCAACATTTACGGCCAACCGCTATTTAAGAGACACCGACCTGCGGTTTAGGAAAAGAGTGAAACCTGTCTAAATTCGACTTGACAAGATCTGCCTGTCCAGATTTTCTGGGCTCATGTCTCCACTGATCTCGTTCAGTCTTCGGATGTCTCAGCTAGTTGTGCAATAAGTTGTGCAACAGCTAACCCCGAGGTGGCTGTGGCCGTTGTGTCTGTACGGAGAACTTTCTATTGCTCACCTAGGACTGAATCCATTGACCAGGTTCGCACTGCAGTACCTGAAGACACAGGTCTGATAGAGGGATCACAAGGCCGATTCGATCGATGCCCTCG
>CALEHE010000082.1 GCA_937876415.1 uncultured Actinomycetes bacterium | reverse complement strand
CAGAACAATGGCGTGTGGGCGACGTCAGTGAGTCAACCACGAGCCAGCGACGAGCATCCCATCAACAATCAAAGACCAATACTTAAATCGTTGATCAATCAACCTTGACTGAGTCAGCGATGGGCTCAAGATGTCGTACGTCTTTATTGAACAACGGCGCACACGCCGTCACGATCGCAAACACTCCAGCGATACACCAAGTCTCAGTCGTGACAACGCTTCTTCGGGCACGTGGGTCTGAAACATCATGTGATCTCGCCAAACGTCTGCAAGCACGAAGGTGCAGTTCAGAAACTGTTTTAGTCGTACGTGTCGTTTTAGTCGTACGTGTCGTCGCTTGAATCTGTGTCTGAGGTAATTCCTCTGGCCAACATGTGGGCTCCGACCGGCGCCGTCACAAACTGCAAAGCAACGATGACCGCCAGTTTGCTGACCGTACTTAAGCTGTCGAGCTGTAGGACAGCGCCGCAGCCGATCAGAAGAATGCTGAGCGTGGCAGGCTTGGTCGCGGCGTGCATGGCAGATCGGGCATCACGGAGAAGCACGACACCCACTGCAGCTATGAGTGCAACGATGGCCCCAGCCAAGATGAGAACAATGGTGGCAATGTCAAGAAGAGCGTTCATAAGCCCCTCCGCTCAATAAAGCGTGCAACGGTGACAGATGTGAGAAACGCCAAAAGTCCCAATACGAGTGCAAGGTCAAGGAACCATGCATCTCCGGTTAATGCAGTCGCTGTCAATAAGCCACACGTAATGATTGCCGTCAGTGCATCGACAGCAACAGCGCGCTCACCAATAGTGCCGCGCCGAATAGCCCGCGAAGTAGTGAGCGCAGCTGCTGCGAGCAAAATACTTAATGAAATGACGAGTGAGATTTTCAAGTCTTCTCCACAATGAAGTCAGTAACGCGACGTTGGTGATCTTGAATGAGTTGGTGGAATTCCTCGGAGTCGTAATGACCAAGGACATGAATGTCAAAGAAATCGCCCTCTGGGTCAACGGCGATAACGACGGTGCCCGGTGTCAAACTGATTGTGTTGGCGGTGATTGCATGAACAAGTGGCGACTTACTGATCAGCGGAACCCGAATAACTTCAGCATGGCGACGCTGTTCGGTCGGGAAGAGTACTGCGACAATGACATCCCAACTTGACACGACGATACTGCGCATCATGTAAACGAAAAATGACATTGCGGCGACTGGTTTAATGCGATGTGTATGACGCAGCGGTCCTCGAGAAAGCACCGACAACAGTGCAGCCATGAACAAGCCACTCAGGACATTAACGAGTGAGACTTCGCCCCATAAAGCGACCCAGATAACAATGAGAACAAGCCAACGTCCGATCATGATCCGCGAACTGCCTTCACATACATCATGGGATTAATGAGTTGTTCTGCTGCTCCCACACAAAACTCGTACAAAGGGTTTGCCATAAATGCGACTCCGAGTGTTCCGGCAATAAGTACGGCACTCGACAATGTCATCAATTGGTGATGTCGCAGAATGCCGACACGCTCGGCTGGTACAGGTGGCATGATTTCGCCCCAGAAAAGACCGATCCAGATTTTGGTCATGGAGATCAGGGTGAGCAAACTGACAGCGATAGCAATACCAATAATGAGCCACTGATCACCATCGAAACCAGCCCGTAAGAGGGAGTACTTCGCAAGAAATCCTGAGAACGGCGGTATGCCAGCAAGGCTCAAAGCAGGAATCATGAACAACAAAGCGAAGAAGCCAGACCGGCGCGCCAGTCCACCCACCTTGTCAAACTCGGTCTCGCCTGTCTCGCGTTCAACGATTCCCTCAACGAGAAACAGTGATGCCTTCACGGGAATATGGTGCATGAGGTAAAAAACAGTAGCGGCCAACGCGGCTTTTGTTCCCAGCGCCACGCCCATCACGATGTAGCCAATTTGGCTGATGATATGGAAACTGAGGATGCGTTTCATTTGTGACTGCGCAAGCGCACCAATCACTCCGACAACCATGGTGAAGGCCGCAACCCATAACAGCAGGTTTGCCTGGTTGCCAGGGAATAAAAGTGTCTCGGTGCGGATGATGCCGTATACGCCGACCTTGGTGAGAAGGCCAGCAAATACTGCGGTGACTGAACTTGGCGCCGATGGGTAGGAGTCGGGTAGCCAGAAGTACAACGGGAAGACAGCAGCTTTGATTCCGAATGCCACTAGCAACAACAAGTTCAGCCCAGTACGCACGCCAACCGGGAGTGCTGCAAGAAGTTCGGGCAGTTCGGACATGCTGACGGTGCCAGTCGCAGCAAAGATAAGCCCAACAGCGGTGAGAAGTAACAGTGACTTCAACACGTTCAGAACTACATAGGTAACACCAGACTTGATTTGCTTGTCGGTGCCGTCGAGAGTGAGCAAGACATAACTTGCCATCAGCATCAGTTCGAACGCGACAAAAAGGTTGAACAGATCACCAGCAAGAAATGCCTGCGAAATTCCGGCAGCCAATACGAGATACACCGGGTGATAGATGGGTGAATGTTCGTCACGTGCGCCTTGTCCGATTGCAAAACACAACACAATGACTAGCAAGCTGACAGAGATTAAAAGCAACATTGCTGCCAATCGATCGGCCACCAAGGTGATGGCGATATTGGCTGGCCAGCCACCTAGTCGCGACACAGCAATATCGGTGTCACGTGAGACATCAACCGTGATGATGATCGCTGAAATGAGTGAAATCGAGAGTGCCGTAAAACTAATGATCCGCTGAAGAATGGAATGACGGAACATGATGGTCAGTGCTGCTCCGACGAGTGGAGCGATGATGGGGAGCGCAAGGACGGCGTTCATGCGGGGCTTCCATCTTCAGATGAGTCAATGTCAACGTCTTCTCGATCGCGAACATCACGATGATGATCAGAAATGAGGCGTCGAGCAACCATGCGGTCTTCAATATCGTCTTCCACAAGGTCATGACCTTCGATTGTCCAGAGACGCCAGGCGAGAGCCGTCAAAAAAGCCGTCAATGCAAAACCGATGACGATTGCTGTGAGAACAAGTGCCTGTGGGACCGGATCAGTGAATGGAGGCTCATTGCCCTCAACTATTGGTGGAGTTCCTTGCCGAGCACTAGTGGCAAGAATAAGCATGTTGACGCCGTTGGCGAGAACGCCAATGCCCAACACAATTTGCGTGAGTGAGCGCTGAAGCAATAGATACGTACCCGCGGCAAAAAGAACACCGATGAGAACAACAAGAAGGAAACTCATGCTGGCGCCTCGTTCGGATTGTCTTCGTTTTCATCTTGATCAATTCCGAGTGCAACCAAAATGGAGAGCACAACGCCAATAACAAGGATGTATACGCCTAGGTCGAAGAAAGTCGATGAGACAATCTTGAGTTCGCCGAAGACAGGAATTTTCCATTTCCAAATGTGAGATTCGAGGAGAGAGTCTCCAAAAAAGAGCGGTGCCAACGCAGTAATTGTTGAGACAAGCATTCCTGCGCCCAAGATGGTGTGAGGGCGAAACACCTCATAGATGGGATCTTCGCGATGTCGCCCTGTGAGATATCGAAGGACAAACGCGGCACTGGCAACGAGGCCACCAATGAAGCCACCACCGGGAGCATTGTGTCCACGGAAAGTGAGATAGACAGACACCAAAAGCACGACCGGGAAAAGCCAACGGTCGGCCTCATCAAGAATGACAGAGCGCATGGTTTTCATTGCGGGACTCCCTCACTCGTATTGCTCTCAACATGTTCAGGGCCGCCGGGTCGACGGCGCCGATTAGCCATGTGAACGAGGTTTGCAACTCCGACAGCAGCAACTGCCAATACGGTGATTTCGCCCAATGTGTCGACACCTCTGAAGTCGACAAGAATGACGTTCACCACGTTTCGACCGCCCCCTTCGGGCAGGGCGAGTGTTGTGTATTCGTCGCCTGTAGTCGGAGCAGTGCGTGCTCCGCTCACCATGACGGTGAACAGCGCTACGAGGACCCCCAAGGTTGTCGCAATGGCAATGCGTATTGAACGAGGTGCAAACTTGTTCTTGTGTGCGAAGGTACGGGGTAATTGTCGTAAAACAAAAAGGAAGACCACAATGATGAGGGTCTCGACCAAGATCTGAGTGAGCGCTAAGTCTGGTGCGCCGAACATGACAAAGATGACAGCGCAGGCAAAACCAAGACCGCCGAGAAGAAGTGCGGCAACAAAACGCTGTTGTGTGAAGGCGATTCCAAAGGTAAATGCGCAAGCGAGCAGTACAACGATGAACTGAAAGAAAGAGTCGGCGAAAGTTAATTCAGTGACACCACTGTCGGTACCAGCAAGAAGTGCTGCCGCTAGAACAAAAATGATGACGAGAACGACGACTGCGTTGTACGCAAGCAGCGAACCACTTTGGGTGACGCGGGTGATGCGCTTTGCAGTCGTGATAAGTCCGTCGTATAGATACTGAAAAATGTTTTCACCAGAGATTTTGATGGGGTTGCGCCAAGGTTGGGTGGGTATCAAACGAGCAGCGAACGCGCCAATAAGAATGACCCCCACCGAGAGAAGAAAAGCGGTGTTGATTCCTGGCCACAGTGCCAACTTTCCGTAGGCCTTGGAATCAAGTGCTTGTGCAGGTGAGTCAAGCCATTTGCCGATGGATGATGCCATGAGGCCTGCGAACACAGAGCCGACAACCGTCAGGCTCATCGGGATGACCAGTCCCCACCATGAAGGATGATGAATAGGCGTGGGCTCGATGCCTGGTTTGGTGCCAAAGAGTCCACGCATCAATCGCACGCTGTAGGCGACAGAGAGCACCGATCCAGCAACAACAAAGCCAAGAGCCACCTGTGCAACGAGTCCTACTTTTTCATCGGCGTCTAACAATGCAACGAGGGCTTTTTCTTTTGTGGCAAAACCAAAGAGGGGAATCAGTCCAGCCATAGACGCGGCCGAGAGCCCAGTGAGCCAGGCAACAACGGGCATTGAGCGACCAACGCCACTGAGTTTGCGAATATCGCGGGTGCCAGATGCGTGGTCAACAATTCCGACCGACAGAAACAAGCCGGCCTTGAAAACTGCGTGAGCCAACAAATGTGCAACGCCGGCATAGGTGGCACCAGGAACACCAAGACCCATGAGAATGGTGAGGAAACCCAATTGCGACACAGTTGAGTGAGCGAGGAGCAATTTGGCGTCAGTTTGACGCATGGCGCGGACGCCACCAAAGACCATGGTGGTCCCGCCAGCCAGCACAATGGTCCATCGCCATATGTCGTCGTGACCGACAATGGGGGCCAAGCGCGCAATCAGAACAATGCCGGCCTTCACCATGGTGGCTGAATGTAGGTACGCACTCACTGGGGTGGGAGCAGACATTGCCCCTGGAAGCCAGAAATGGAATGGGAACTGGGCCGACTTCGTAAAGGCACCAACAAGGGCGAGCAACGCGGCAACGGTGATGAGAGTGCCCGAGGGTGATTGCGCAGCCAACTCCGTAAAGGAACTAGTGCCTGCAGCGATCTGAAATAACGTGACGCCGGCTAAGAGGCATAGTCCGCCCGCACCGGTGACAAGGAGTGCGCGAAGTGCCGATGCTCGCGCTGACGCTGATTCATCATTCATTCCAATGAGGAGGAATGAACACACCGAGGTGAGTTCCCAAAAAACAAACATGGTGAACAGATCGGCACTCATGACAAGGCCAGACATTGCGCCAGCAAATATGACAAAGATGCCAACAAACCGAACGTAGGCAACATGATCGGAGAAGTAATTAATTGAGTACCACAGGACAATTGCGCCCAACAACGAAATAACTAGCACCATGAGGGTGGCCATACCGTCAAGGGCGAGGTCGATACGAAGACCTAGTTCGCCAATCCACTCCCAGGACTCTGTTGCTTGAGTGGGCCGAGCAGATAACAGGGCTGTGGTGGTCGCCGACGCCAGAAGTACCCCGATGCCGAGGAACGCTGCGAGGCGGGGACGTGAACGGAGGGCAGTGAGAATGACTGCAGCGACGAGAAGGTGGGCGAGAAGGAGGAGTGTCATGAGATATAAGTTTTTATGCCGACCAGACTTCCCAGCGCTCCTGTAGGGAGTCTATCGGAGAGGGGCAATGGAACTCTCAACCCGTCGACGGCTTGACGTGGAACGGCCACAGCGTGATGCCTGGGGTTGGGCCGTTTTTCGTCGAGGCAAGATCACCTGGTAACAGGTCGCAAAAGTGTGACTTTTATTCCACGAGTTGTTACTGTGCGCAAGGGAGTCGCCGACTCCATTCGAAAAGGGAGAAGCAATGGACATTAAAACTGTTCTTGAAGATCAAGACTTAAATCAACTTGTATACAACGCATTGTCATTCGGTACCGCCGTCATGCTTGGCGCATTCGTGTACTTCTTGACGCAAATCAAGAGCGTTGCGAAGCAGTTCCAGGCAGGCGTCGCCGTTTCGGCAGTTGTCGTCGGTATTGCTGGTTATCACTACTTCCGCATGTGGAGTGACTGGGGCGTTGGCAAAGTTAACGAGGGTTACCGTTACGCCGACTGGTTGATCACAGTTCCGCTGTTGGTCATTGAGTTGCTCATCGTGCTCGGAGTGACGTCAGATCGTCGCAAGAAACTGATGACGACTCTCGTCCCGGCAACCGTCCTCATGATTGGACTTGGTTACCCAGGCGAAACAGCATCAAGCGATGGCACCAAGTGGACCTTCTGGATTCTTTCGATGTTGCCGTTCATCTACATCTTGTACACGCTTGCCGGAGAATTGAAGGCTGCAGGTACCCGTGAGACTGGTGCGGTTGCCTCATCGATCAAGAACGCAACAATGATTTTGTTGGTGACTTGGTTGGTCTACCCAATTGGCTATTTGTTCCCAGTGATCTTCGATGCCACCAACGAAGGCGCCGAGACTGCTCGTCAACTCGCATACACCGTGGCCGACATTACGGCTAAGGGCTTGTTTGGTTTGATGATTCTGAACATTGCTAAGGCACGTTCGGGCGACAACCACTGATAGTTGCTGAAGGGTTGGGTCCAGTTGTTCGTCATCTGGATCCAACCCTTTTTCATTTTCTGGATTAGGATTTAAACATGAAGCCAAAACTCATTTTGCAGATCAGTGTCTTGTTAGCAGCAGCGTTAAGTTTGGCGCTCAGTATTGCTCTCTACTTTGCGGGTGATGACGAAAGCGACAAATTGAACGGCATCTACGTTGGAGTTTGGGTTCCGTCGATCCTGGCATTGGGGGCCTTCATTTTGGCCGGAAAGAAAAGTGAATAATGTCCGAAGGATTACTTTTCACATTTGGTTCCGTCATTTTCTTCATTGTTTTTGGCGGTGCGACATTGTTCGGCATGGCGAGTCTTCGTAAGTTTCAAGAGGATGACAAGTCCTAGATAGATCTATGGGTCCATCAATAGGATCCAAGTTTCTTGGCGTTTGTGCGCTAGTTGTTTGTGCACCACTGTTTCTGTTATTTGGACTTACTGCAGCCGTATTTGCTGCGAGCGAAATTTTTAACGGGTTCATTCCGACTCGATGGTTCTCAACTTCGGTCGTTGATTGGATTTTCGGAACCGGCACTCAAGGAAGTGCTCGCAACTATTTCGGGTTCATGTTGTCGGCGATACCCGCGAGCTTGTGTGGTGCCGGTACGAAGTGGGGACTGGGGCAAATAAAAGCCACCAGTGATTGATGATCACGCGACTCCGTGGTCATGCTTTGAACTAGTTGAGTTGGTGGGGTACTGAAGTCTTGACGGGATGCGCAGCTGGTCGGGGGAGACGAACATTGACTGAGCCCACACCACCAACATGATTCAGAACTGGGCCATGTGGGCGACGTCAGTGAGTCAACCACGAGCCAGCGACGAGCATCACGCAGAAATCACAGTAAAGAACTAATCAACATTTGCTAACTCGGTGACGGGTTCGAGGCGTCGCACATCTTTATTGAACAGTGCTGCACCGGCCATCACGATCGCAATCACGCCAGCGACATACAAAGTCTCACTCGTGCCGATCCACAAAGAAATCGGCCCAGCTAAGAACAATCCAAGCGGTGCAAACACTGTTGAACCGAGAGCGTCATACGCACTCACTCGTGACAACGCTTCTTCTGGCACGTGCGTCTGGAACATCGTCATCCACAACACAAAGAACATGTCCATTGCGATTCCAGAGAGGAAAGCCAAGATCATCAAAATGACAATGTGAAATGGCACCGCTACACCGATCATCCACACGCCAACCACAGGCATCCCGCCCATGGCAATGATGAGTGGATGTTTGGGTTTTATACGCAGCAAAACGAGGACGCCACCAATATTCCCCGCTCCTAATGCAAACAGCATTAACCCCAAATCACGCGCCCCACCGAGTGCTTCTTTCATCTGCACCGGAGCAAGTACTCCTAAGAATCCTTCGAAGCACATATTGATGAAAGCGAAGCAAACGACGATGACAACAATCCATTTACGTGAGTAGAACTCTGACCACCCTTGACGTAACTGTGAGATCATCGCCGGATGCCTTGCAGTTTTTCCAGTTTGAATTTCTGTAGGCATTTGTAATTGCAAGATCAAAATTCCGGCCAACAAGAACGTGAACCCATCACCAATGATCGCCCAGCCTGGTCCGACCGTGCTCACGATGGCCGCACCCATGGTTGCACCTAGTGTGAACCCGATGTTTTCGCCGAGGCCCACGATCGAGTTAGCGGCTTGCAAACTTCCACTCGG
>CALEHE010000081.1 GCA_937876415.1 uncultured Actinomycetes bacterium | reverse complement strand
AACCAAGTTGGTAGATGGGTGGGAACATCTTTGAACATGTCTAAGAAACCTGTTCCGGCCATTGGAGGAAGTTCAGATGGATCCGTAGGACCCGGCTTGTACATCGCGCCAGAAGCTGCCCACATGAACTGATGCATCGTGTGGCGAATATCGGCGCCGAGTTCTTTTTCGGCTGGACCAACTTCTTGGAAGTACAACATGTAGAAGAAGCGATCGGTAAACATCATCTTGAAAAGTTCAGTGGGCTTCATCGGCCATGGTGTGAACGGAACACTCACTGCACAAATGGCTTTGACACGATCGGGATGTAGTCGGCCCATTTCCCACACCACCAAAGCACCCCAGTCATGACCAACAAAAATTGCATCGTCATGGCCAGTGGCATCAAGTAATCCGGCTAAGTCGCCAGTGAGATTTTGGATGCCGTAGTCGGTGACATTTTTTGGCGATGACGAAAAACCATAGCCACGTTGGTCGGGTGCAAGTACGTGATATCCAGCATCGGCGAGTGGCTGCATCTGGTGACGCCACGAATGGGCCGATTCGGGGAAACCGTGACTCAAGATGACGCACGGACCGCTGGGATCGCCAGCTTCAGTAACAACGAGATCGACGCCGTTAGTGCGAATAGTACGTTGCTGAATGCTGTAGCTCATTGCCCCATAGTAGGCAAGAAGTTGAGAGGATAGAGAGGTGAATCAGGCGGGGTTGCGGCGAGCCAATGGGTTGGCCTCGAGCACTGCATCGGGCAAAGGCTGCCCGCTGATTTCATCAACCCAGTAAGTGCCCGCATCAAGACGGCTCAAGGCCATTTCCACATCGGCCAAATCGCGCTCAATGGCGTCAAGATCGATGAGTGTTGTTGATTCTTCGTTGGTTGATTCCGGCGAGGACATGGGCTCAGAGTAGTCGGCAGATAGTGTTTTGACCATGTCCACAACTTTCCCCCCTTTCGACGGATCCGCCCCCAAGTGCCAGAAGTTCTCTTCTGAGCCCGAAATGGGAATCGACGTCACCAAGCGTTATACGGCCACCATGGAAACCTCGATGGGCACTCTGGTCATTGCCCTCGACGCCATCAAGGCACCTCGTACGGTGAACAGCTTCATTTTCTTGGCGCTCAATCACTATTACGACGGCATCATCTTCCACCGCATCATTCAGGGTTTCGTTTGCCAAGGTGGCGACCCGACTGGCACCGGCATGGGCGGACCTGGTTACAAGTTTGCTGATGAACTTCCCAAGGCTGGCCAGTACCAGATCGGTTCATTGGCAATGGCCAATGCCGGACCCAACACCAACGGTTCACAGTTCTTCTTGATCAGTGGCCCGAGCGGTGTCAGCTTGCCGCCCGCTTACGCGTTGTTTGGTCAGGTTGTAAAGGGCCTCGATGTTGTTGAGGCTATGCAAAATGTTCCGACGGCACGCGGCGATCGTCCCGTGACCGACGTGGTGATCAAGTCGGTCACCATCACTGTTGCTGACTGATTTACTCCACTGCGTTTTGCAATAGATGAATTCTCGAGTGACCCCACTCAGT
>CALEHE010000080.1 GCA_937876415.1 uncultured Actinomycetes bacterium | reverse complement strand
TCAACATCATCGACACCCCCGGCCACGTGGACTTCACCATTGAAGTCGAGCGCTCATTGCGCGTGCTCGACGGTGCTGTCACTGTGTTCGACTCAGTCGCTGGTGTAGAACCGCAAACCGAAACCGTGTGGCGTCAAGCCAACAAATACAACGTTCCGCGTATGTGCTTCGTGAACAAGATGGACCGCATCGGTGCCGACTTCTATCGCACCGTGTCGATGGTGAAAGATCGCCTCGAAGCAACTGTTGCTGTTATTCACCTTCCCATCGGTTCAGGTGGACCCGAAAGTGCAAAGCCATTCGCCGGTCTTGTTGACCTCGTGAAGATGAAGGCACTCATCTGGCAGGACGAAGAACTCGGCGCAAAGTGGGACGAAGTTGACATCCCGGCCGACATGGTTGATCAGGCCAATCAGTACCGCGAAGAACTTCTTGAAACCATTGCAACATCCGATGATGCATTGATGGAGAAGTACCTCGCTGGTGAAGAACTCTCAATTGACGAAGTCAAGCGTGCATTGCGTAAGGGCACCTTGGCATTCGACTTCGTTCCCGTGTTGTGTGGCTCAGCATTCAAGAACAAGGGTGTTCAGCCCATGCTTGACGCCGTTGTTGACTTCTTGCCGAGCCCGCTTGACATTCGTCCCGCACAAGGTGTGTTGCCCGGCGAAGCCGAAACTCCTGCCGAGCGTCCCGCCGATGAAAACGGACCGTTCGCGGCGCTTGCTTTCAAGATCGTGGCCGACCCATTCGGCAAGCTCACTTACTTCCGCGTGTACTCCGGAACAGTGAACAAGGGCGACGAAATTTACAACAGCACCAAAGAGCGTCGTGAGCGCCTTGGTCGTATTTTGTTGATGCACGCCAACCAGCGTGAAGACCTTGATGTAGCAATGGCTGGCGACATCGTTGCTGGTCTTGGTTTCAAAGAAACCACCACTGGTGACACCTTGTGCGATCGCAACAACGCCATCATTCTTGAACGAATGATTTTCCCCGAGCCCGTTATTCACGTGGCTATCGAACCGAAGACCAAGGACGATCAGGACAAGTTGGGCAAGGCCCTCAAGTCATTGTCTGATGAAGACCCGACCTTTCGTGTTCGCACCGACGAAGAAACCGGCCAGACCGTTATCTCCGGAATGGGCGAGCTTCACCTTGAAATTCTCGTCGACCGTATGCAGCGTGAATTCAACGTGGACGCAACCGTTGGTAAGCCACAAGTGGCCTATCGCGAAACCGTCACCAAGTTGGTTGAACAAGTTGAATACCGCCACATCAAGCAGTCCGGTGGTTCTGGTCAGTTCGCAGTTGTGAAGATCAACATGGAGCCGAACCCAGGTAAGGGTTACGAGTTCGTTGACAAGATCAGCGGCGGAAAGATTCCTCGCGAATACATCAACCCGACTAACCAGGGTCTGCAGATGGCACTTGATAATGGTGTTCTCGCCGGCTACCCAACCGTGGACGTTAAGGTCACCTTGGTCGACGGCGCATACCACGACGTGGACTCCAGTGAAATGGCGTTCAAGATTGCTGGTCAGCAGGCATTCCGTAAGGCTGCCGAAATGGCTCGCCCCGTCATCATGGAACCCATCATGGGCGTTGAAGTTGTGACCCCTGAGGAATACATGGGCGACGTCATGGGTGACTTGTCAAGCCGCCGTGGCCGTATCGAAGGTATGGAAGCTCGCGGTAATACGCAGGTAGTTCGTGCTCAGATTCCGTTGTCCGAAATGTTCGGTTACTCAACCGACCTTCGTTCACGTACCCAGGGCCGTGCGACCTACACCATGCAATTCAACTCGTACCAGCAGGTACCAGAAGCAATTGCCACCGAAATCATCAAGCGCACTCGCGGCGAGTGAGCAGAATTCTCTATAAATAACTGGTTCTTTGAACTGAGGGTGTGACGGTGGAATTTCCGCTGATATCGTTCGCACCTCGTGTGAATGACCTGTAGGTCCCACACAGCAATGATCCTTGACACCACGTACCAATCACATTGAGCGGTATACCAAACCAACCAACAAGTAAAGGAAAGTGACAGCCATGTCTAAGGCGAAGTTTGAGCGTACGAAGCCTCATGTGAATATTGGAACGATG
>CALEHE010000079.1 GCA_937876415.1 uncultured Actinomycetes bacterium | reverse complement strand
TTACTGCTTTTAGCGGAGGTGCCGACTCTGCTTTTGTTGCAGCTGTTGCTCACGAGGTTCTTGGGGTAAGTCACGCCCACGCCGTCACGGCAGTGTCGCCCAGTTTGGCTGGCGATGAAGAAGCGGACTGTCGTCTGTTGGCGACTGAATGGAATTTGCGTTGGACGCCCGTCAACACCGCTGAAATGGAACGCGCCGCTTATCGGGCCAACGACATCGACCGCTGTTATCACTGCAAGGCCGAATTGATGGACGTGGTTGGGCCAATCGCAGAGAGCGAGGGAGCCACGGTCATTCTCGGTGTCAATGTGGACGATCTGGCTGATCATCGTCCTGGTCAACGTGCTGCTCTTGAGCGCGGCGCAGTGTTTCCGCTGGTGCAAGCGGGGTTTACTAAAGATGATGTGCGTCTGGCGTCGCACGCGATGGGCTTGCGCACCTGGGATAAGCCAGCCGCAGCCTGTTTGGCGAGTCGGGTCCCATACGGAACGCCGGTAAGCGTCGAAATCTTGAGTCGGGTTGATCGTGCCGAAGCGGCCTTGCATGGTTTGGGCTTTCGGCAGGTTCGAGTACGCCATTACGGCGAGACCGCTCGTATTGAAGTGGTTGAAACCGAACTTGAACAAGCGCTCTCTCAAAGAGTTGCCATTATCGGGGCAGTGAAAGCCGCTGGCTATCAGTACGTCACCCTCGATCTTGAAGGCTTTCGGTCAGGGAATCTCAACTTTGGGGTCACCGAAAGTTCGTCGGGCGCCCCGTCGCACTCGTAGGGTTGAGGTCACGCCCTGGGGCGAATGTTCTGCGATACATCTCATACAACAAGGGGAAAATATGAAACTGTCCATGATGCTCAATTACGCCGGTGGATTCCATGCCGCGGTTGACAAAGTTGTTGAATACGAAAAAGCCGGCCTTGATGCCGTGTGGATTGCCGAGGCGTACAGCGCCGACGCCATTAGTCAGGTTGGTTACCTTGCCGCCAAGACCAGCAAGGTCGAAATTGGTACGGGAATCTTGAACGTGTTCAGTCGTACACCAGCGTTGATGGCAATGACCGCTGCTGGTTGTGACTATGTCTCAAACGGTCGATTCATTCTTGGACTTGGTGCCAGCGGCCCGCAAGTGGTTGAAGGATTCCACGGCATGCCGTACGAAAAGCCGATGTTACGTATCAAGGAATACATTCAGGCCTGTCGCCACATCTGGGCCCGTGAAGAGCCGTTTCATATTGAAGGTCAAACTGTGCAGGCTCCGTTGCCGGCCGGTCTCGGAACCGGATTAGGTAAAGCACTCAAGATCATTAAGCCCGGCGCAGAATTTCGTAAAGACATTCCGATCTGGTGGGCGAGCCTCATGGGTCTCAGCGTGACCGCAACTGCCGAAGTTGCCGATGGTTGGATGCCGATTTTCTTTGATCCCGACAAATACCAGAATGTGTGGGGCGATGACTTGAAGAAGGGCATCGCTAAGCGCGACCCATCACTCGGACAGTTGCAAATCACTGCTGGTGGAATGTTGGCCATTGATGAGTCATTGACTGGCGAAGCACAAACCAAGATTCTTGACTTCAGCCGTCCGAATGCCGCTTTGTACATCGGTGGTATGGGTGCTCGTGACAAGAACTTCTACAACACCATTTGCAAGAAGTACGGCTACGAGAAAGAAGCCATTGAAATTCAGGACCTGTATCTATCGGGCAAGAAGGAAGAAGCGGCAGCGGCCGTTCCTGGTGAAATGTTGGCGAACTCAAACCTCGTCGGATCAAAGAGTTTCATCAAGGAGCGCATTGCTTCGTTCAAAGAAGCTGGCGTGACGATGTTGTCGATTAACCCAGTGGGCCCGAACGCCATTCAGAACATTGAGACTCTGAAAGAGATGATCAGTTGATTCCCTCTCTGGGCGGCTCGGTATCAAATGGTTGGGAAGCAGTGCGCGAAGCATTCCTGTACAACTTTGAAAACTCCGAAGAAGTCGGTGCTGGAGTCTCGGTGTATCACCGAGGAAACAAAGTGGTCGACTTATGGGGCGGCTCGTTTGATAGTGATCGTACTCAGGCCTACACCGAAGACACTTTGCAACTGGTGTTCTCGACCACCAAGGGAATCACTGCCATTGCTGTAGCGATGTGTGTTGAGCGTGGCTTGTTGTCATATGACGAAAAAGTCAGCACCTACTGGCCAGAGTTCGCTCAACACGGTAAGGGTGATGCAACTGTGGCTCAGTTGTTGTCGCACCAGTGTGGGTTGTACACCGTTGATGGTGACATCAGTTTGTCTGAAGCCCTTGATTGGACGACGGTTGCCGGGCGACTCGCTGCGACTGCGCCGCGTTGGGACATTGGAACCAAGCACGGCTACCACGCGTTGACCTACGGGTGGCTGGCTGGCGAACTCGTTCGTCGCGT
>CALEHE010000078.1 GCA_937876415.1 uncultured Actinomycetes bacterium | reverse complement strand
GATTTACCAAGAAAGCGTGATGCGCGTTGCTCAACGTTTTGCTGGTTACTCGTTGGCTGAAGCCGACAACTTGCGCAAGGCGTGCGGCAAGAAAGAACGCGCGCTCATGGAGAAAGAGCGTTCGAAGTTTGAAGAGGGCTGCGCAACTTCGGGTTACGGCGATATTCTCGGCAAACAGCTCTTCGACATTATTGAGAACTTTGCCGACTATGCATTTAACAAAAGTCACTCATTTGGTTACGGATACATCTGCTACCAAACAGCCTTCCTTAAAGCGAATTATCCGGTCCAATACTTCGCAGCAATGCTGACAAGCGTTAAAGACAATCTTGATAAAGCAGCTGGCTATCTCGTTGACGCCCGAACTGGCGGTATCACCGTTGGTCCGCCAAACATCAATGTTTCCGATGTTGATTTCACACCTGAGGTTGAAGAACGAGTTATTCACTTTGGCTTGTCAGCAATCAAAGGCGTCGGTCAAGCCATTTGTGAACGCATTGTTGCCGAGAGGCAAGTCAACGGATCATTCGAATCTTTCCATGATTTCGCGATGCGGGTTCCCACTGATTGTCTCAACAAGAAGGCAGTTGAGTCGTTCATTAAGGCAGGCGCTTTTGACAGTTTGGGACATCCCCGTCAAGGACTGATGGCCGTGTTTGAAAATATTGTTGACGACACTGTTTCTCGTCGCGCCGAGGCCGATCAGGGTGTGATGAGTCTATTCGATGCCATAGATACTGATACCGATCCCTCGTTTGATCTTGATATTCCCATTCCTGAAAACGAATACGACAAATCAGTCAAGTTGAAATTTGAGAAAGAAATGCTTGGTTTGTACATCAGCGATCATCCACTGTTCGGACATGAGTCATCGCTTGCTAAGCATTCAACGACGACAACCGCTTCATTGACTGAGGCTGAGAATGGCTCCATCTGGACCTTGGCAGGAATCATTACCAAAGTTGATCGCAAGGTCACCAAAAAGGGTGACCCGATGGCGATCGTGCATCTTGAAGACTTATACGGGGGAGTTGAACTCACCGTTTTTACTAAGACCTTGCAGACGCATGGTCACAAAATTGTCGATGAGGCAATTATCTCGGTTAAGTGCCGGGTTAACCGTCAAGACGATCGCATCAGTGTCGCCACCATGGAAATCACTCCACTGCAGTTATCAAACCGCGAACCCGAATTGCGTCTCAACCTCCCCGCAGTAGCCCTTGACCCCGAAAACGTGGCTCGACTGAAAGCGATCTTGTCAAAGTACCCCGGACCTTCGTACGTCTTTCTCCACATTGGCGACGCCAAAGTTTTAAAGCTGGGCGCCGAATTCATGGTCGATATTGACCGAGTTATTCCGCCACTACGGGTCGCTTTCGGTGCTGGAGTCGTGCGCTAACCGTTATTTCGTCCGATTTCTCGGTGTTATTTCACGGTCGACGAGTCGTCGTTTCGCCTCAGCGCCTTCCCAAGTGGCAGAATAGGAGGAGTTCATTTTCGGGCCAGACTTTTGGGTCCATTGAAGGAGAAGTCGTTTTCATGTCCGTCGAAGTCGAAACAATAGATTGCGCGGCTCTTACGGAGACTCAACTTGAAGACATGGTCGCAATGGGTGGTTCCTTCGATATGGAGCGCCTCCTCAAGGCCAAGGAAGACTGGGTGCTCTGCACGACGTCTCGTGAAGGTGGCAAGGTCCTGGGCTTTACATTTTCGACCCTCGAACGTATTGGCGGCACACCCTGCGTACTGTTGGGCCTGATGAGTGTGAAGCGTTCATCGAAGCGTGATCAGATCCTGAAGGGTTTGATGGCTGAAGCATTCCACCGAGCACTCATGGCCTTCCCTGATGAAGACGTAGTGATCGGAAGTCGCTTCGCTTCGGCAGAAGGTCTTGAGGCTTTCAAACAATTGACCGAATTGATTCCGCGTCCAGGTCATCGCGCGGTAGGCGAAGAAAGAGCATGGGGACGACGCCTCGCGCGTCGTTTCGGCGTCGATGCCAATTACGACGAAAAGACTTTCATTGTTGCCAAGAAGGGTTTGTCTGGCTTCTTAGATCACGAGTCCACTAAGGCTCACAAGATCAAGCCCGAGATTGCCGAAATGTTCTCTGCGGTCAAACCCGCAGTTGGTGGCTGTTTAATCATCCATGGTTGGACCATGACTGAGGATCTCCTCAAACTTGGCAAACTCAAATAGCTCTGCGCCCTCGGTATCCCTCGGGGCTCTTTTACGTCGGCGCCGAATGACGCGCCGTTTTCTAGGCGGACCATCACCGCTTGACATCAGTGCTTTATGCACATTGGCGTTACGGGCTCCTTCGGCTGGTTTTTCGCAGGGCTCTCATTTTTTGGTCCTAACTGATCTCGACCTTCGGAAGTTTTGGGATGTTTCTGGGGCCGGGGATTGGTTTAGGTCAACTGCTTCGGGAGTTCTCGAAGCGTCCTGCGTCGTACTGATTTTGGGCGATCAAGATGCCTACACCAAGCGTTACAGCAAGCCAGATAAGGTCGCGCATGGTCTCGACCACGCTGATCACTGGGTGACCCCATATTGGCTCACTGATGCAGCCATGGCCGCCGAAAACTTGTTACTCCTCATCGAAGAACAGCATTGGGGAGCGCTTTTGTTTGGTCTTTTTGGCGATCCAAGAACGGTTCTTGACGCGTTTGGTGTTCCGGAATCAGTGTCATGTGTCGGCGCCGTCGCTGTGGGATACCGCCATCCAGAAGATCAACCGAGTGGTTCTCCAACCACCCGATCCCGCCGACCGACGGATGAAGTCATCCATGTCGGCCACTGGTAGTCAGGAATTTGGCCTTGAGGCACAAGGGTTTCGGATCAGGACGTATCAGGGTTTAGGGTGGGCATGTTCGCACCACCGTTAATCGGAGTCACCATCATGGCCAACCAAATACCGCACGTTGATTATCTAGAACTCGGCGATAAGCCACACCTCGTTGCCAATGAGTGCACGTCATGTGGCGCCCGTTTCTTTGACCGTCGCAACGCCTGTGCGAAATGTTTCAAAAATGAATTTAAAAAAGTCCCGATCGCTACTGATGGTATTTTGAAGTCATTCACCATTGTCGCCTTTGCAGCACCTGGTGTTCCGGTTCCTTTTGTCGCCGGAATTATTGATTGCGCTGGTACCAGCGTGCGTGGCAATGTCATTAATACTGATCCAACACCAGAAAAGGTATCGCTCGGCATGAAAGTACGTTTGGCAACTTTTAGTCTCGGTACCGACGACGAAGGATCTGAAGCAATCGGCTTTGGCTTCGAACCCGCTTGATTCTGTCCAGTCCATCATCTTCACCATCATTTAACTCTTTACCCAAAAATTCTTACGACGAAAGCGAAGGCACTCATCATGGCTAGTGACGACATCTGGATCCTCGGAATCGCGATGACCAAGTTTGGTAAGCATTCCGATAAAGACATTGTTGACCTCGGATCAGAAGCAGCCATCGCTGCATTGGCTGATGCGGGCGTCACGATGGACGATATCGGAATTTTGGCGGCCGGGAACCTCATGGGTGCTAGCGCAAGTTTCGGTCAGGCATTGCAAAAGCAGATCGGTCAGACCGGTATCCCGGTGTACAACGTCGCCAATGCTTGCGCAACGGGTGCAACTGCCTTGCGCACTGCCATCATGGCCGTGAAGGCAGGCGAAGTGAAGATGGGTCTCGCAGTCGGAGCCGAAAAGCTCGCTGGCGCTGGATTGCTCGGCGGTGGCGGAGTTTCGAAGAAGGACGGCAACAAGTTTGAACCACGTGGCCGTTTCGGAAGCGTCCTGCCAACTGACGGTCGTATCGGCACCGACACCATGCCTGGAACCTTCGCACAAGTCGGAATGGAGTACGGCCACAAGTACGGTGGCGTGTCATTCGAACTGTTCGCCAAGATCTCCGAGAAGAACCACGCTCACTCAGTGTTGAACCCGATGGCTGCGTACCAAAAGCGCTTCACTCTCGACGAGATCATGAATGACATGATGATCGCGTATCCGAATACTCGTCCAATGTGTTCGGCTAACTGTGACGGTGCTGCAGCCGCTGTCGTGACATCGGGCGAAGTTCTCCGCACGTTGTCAAAAGAACAACAGCGTCGTGCGATCAAGGTTTCTGCTTCAGTTCTCACCACCGACCCGTACCAAGAAGCGTGTCAGATCCTTCCCGACGTCAACACCTTGACGCGCAATGCCGCCAAGCTTGCCTACGAGCAAGCTGGCGTTTCACCGAGCGATCTTGACCTTGTTGAACTTCACGACTGTTTTGCAACTGCCGAATTGGTGCACTATGACAACTTGATGTTGTGTCCGGAAGGTGGTGCGGTTGACTTCTTCATGAGCGGAGCAACCTGGCGTGATGGTTCAATGCCAGTTAACGTTTCGGGCGGTCTCGAATCAAAGGGTCACCCCATTGCGGCTACTGGAATCGCCAACATCTGGGAAGTGTGTCATCACTTGCGCAATGAAGCGGGCGATCGTCAGATCAAAGACGCCAAAGTTGGTCTGGCCCATGTCATCGGCTTGGGCTCAGCCTGCGGCATCCACATTTTGGAACGTAGCGGTCTCTGATCACCATCGACAACGGTCGATAAAGAATTGCCTCACGCGCCAGTGGCGTGATACCCGCCATCAACATGGATCATTGATCCCGTTGTTGCGGGGAACCAGTCAGAGAGCAAGGCAATGACGGCACGAGCGACCGGTTCGCCATTAGTGACGTCCCATCCAAGGGGGGCACGATCGTCCCACACATCTTCAAACTTCTTAAATCCAGGAATTGATTTAGCGGCCATTGTTTTGATCGGGCCAGCAGCAACCAGATTTGAGCGAATACCTAACGGTCCAAGTTCCTTCGCCAAATATCGATTGATGCTTTCTAATGCCGACTTGGCGACGCCCATCCAGTTGTAGGCGGGCCACGCCACCGTATTGTCAAAATCGAGACCAACGATTGAGCCACCGGGCTTCATCAACGGTACAAACACTTCAGCGAGATGCTTCAGTGAATAGGCGCTGATCTGCATCGCTATCGCAACATCGTTCCACTTTGCGGCCATGAAATCATCGCCAAGACACACCTCTGGTGCATAGCCGATTGAATGCACGACGCCATCAACTGAACCCCATGTTGACGCCAAATGGTCGCGGACAATCGGTCCATGTTCATCAACCGTCACATCTAATTCAAGAACTTCAACAGTTTGGGACAGCTTTCGCGCTGTTCTTTGGGTCAACGACATGGCACGACCAGCTCCAGTCAAAACAACCTGGGCTTCTTGTTCGAGGGCCAATTTGGCGACCCCAAAGGCCAGTGAAGCATCAGTCAGGACGCCGGTGACAACTATTTTCTTACCTGCAAGAAGGCTCATACGAACAAACTAGTTCTTTCCCTCCTCAAGAAGGGTCAACTAACGAATCGTGACCTTTTTGTGTCATTGTGTAGGTATGCGCATTGGAATTCTTGGCGGTACAGGTCCTGCCGGCTCAGCACTTGC
>CALEHE010000077.1 GCA_937876415.1 uncultured Actinomycetes bacterium | reverse complement strand
TCCTGAACGAGTTCGATCAAAGTTCCGAAACTGCCCTTGGGGTGGATGAAGGCAACAGTGGTTCCACGGCTACCTGGACGAGGTGCCTTGTCAATCGCGGTTGCACCAGCGGCCAACATCGCATTTAACGCAGCGCCACAATCAGCAACGCGATATCCAATGTGGTGCAAGCCTTCGCCGCGCTTTTCAATCGCTTTTGCAACGGGACTGTCGGGCCGAGTTGGCGTTAACAGTTGTATGTAGCTTTCGGCGACTTTCAACAACGCTTCTTCGACGCCATCGCTTTCAACGATTTCGCGATGATCTACTTCGGCACCAAAGGCCCGCTTGTAATAATCAATGGCGGCTTCGAGGTCTTTGACAGCAATAGCGATGTGGTCGATTTCGGTGAGAATCATGTCAACAGAATGCCACGAAAGATCAGGCGCGCTGGAATCGGGTGATATTGGCTTCGCCAACCTTGGCGCGGAACGCAGGATCGGTGATACCGAGACCGGCTTCTGGTGCCAAACACAAGACACCCAACTTGCCCTCATGCATGTTGTTATGCACTTGGTAAGCGGCCTCGCCGACGTGGTTCAAGTCAAAGGTCTGGCTCAGCACCGGATGAATCATGCCCTTGGCCAACAGACGGTTGGCCTGCCACGCCTCTTGGTAGTTAGCGAAGTGACTACCCACGAGGTTCTTGAGTCGCATCCAGAAGTGGCGGTTGTCGAATTCCATCATGAAGCCACTCGTGGCTGCACAGGTCACTACGGTGCCACCACGCTTCGCAACGTAAATCGACGCCGCGAAAGTGGAACGACCTGGGTGTTCAAAAACGATGTCGGGATCTTCGCCGACGAGATCACGAATGTCGGTTCCGAGACGACGCCATTCGGTTTCATCGTGAGTGTGTTCGTCTTTCCAGAACTTGTAGTTCGCGGTCTTGCGATTGATGATGTGTTCAACACCCATGTCGCGCAAGATTTGTGCCTTCTCATCGCTACTCACGACACACACTGGAATTCCGCCACCATTCAAAACATATTGAGTTGCGTAGGCACCAATGCCACCAGTTGCACCCCAAATCAATACGACGTCACCTTGTTTCATAGCAGCGCCGTTACGACTGACCAACATGCGATAACTCGTTGAATTACACAAGGCATTCACTGCTGCTTCTTCCCAGGTGAGGTGCGCTGGCTTTGGCATCAATTGATTGGCCTTCACAACTGAAAGATCAGCAAGACCACCAAAGT
This sequence comes from uncultured Actinomycetes bacterium, assembly GCA_937876415.1. Taxonomy (GTDB): domain Bacteria; phylum Actinomycetota; class Acidimicrobiia; order Acidimicrobiales; family Ilumatobacteraceae; genus Casp-actino8. Next base: position 2,366 of record CALEHE010000077.1, on the reverse strand, counting down.
TGGTTTCGTATCCCCAGATGCGTTGGTTCGCAGCCATCATCGAATCGTTGTGCGCGGTGTTGTCTTGATCGTCAACGTGATTGCAATGCACGGTCACGTGATCGCCAGGCTTCCACATACGAACAGCCGAACCGACTTTGACAACAACGCCGGACGCGTCACTACCAAGAACTTGGTATGGCTGATCGTGGCGCTTGGCCCATTCGCTTTCACGCGAGAGGCGCTTCATGGGGCCGAACGTCGAGACTGGTTCAAAAATGCTTGACCACACCGTGTTGAAGTTGATACTGCTTGCCATGACGGCGACGTAGACCTCGTCGGGGGCAAGTTCGGGTGTGGCGACATCTCCCACATGCACGCTTTTGCGTGGATCCTTCTTTTCGGATGGCACGCCGTCCCACATCGTCGCTTCAGTCGCCAAGATATGGGCGGCTCGGTAATTGTCGGGAATGCTGAGGGCTCCGATAGTCGCACTGTCGGCACCGCTCATAATGGCGTCAAGGATTTTTTCCATGCCTTGATGTTACTTAGGAGTAGGTTCTCAGGGCACTTTGGCGACACAATAGAGAACTGACAATTGCGTCACCCAAGAACGCCTTACGAAAGAGAGTCCATCATGGCCGGTTCATACATCGTCGCTGGAGCCCGTACGCCGATTGGCAAGATGAGCGGAGCACTCGCCTCGTTCAGCGCCGCCGATCTGGGCAGTATCGCAATTAAGGCCGCTCTCGAGCGTGCCGGCGTCTCACCGAACGAAGTTGACCATGTGATCATGGGCCAGGTGTTGATGGCCGGTCAGGGTCAGGTTCCGAGCCGCCAAGCAGCTGTGAAGGCTGGTATTCCCATGAACGTTCCTGCCATCAACGTCAACAAGGTGTGCTTGTCTGGATTGAACTCGATCTACCTCGCCGACCAAATGATTCAAGCCGGCGATGCCGACATCGTGATCGCTGGTGGCATGGAGTCAATGACCAATGCTCCCTACATTGCATCGGGTGCTCGTGGCGGTTTCCGCTACGGAAACACCGAACTCAAAGACGCCATCATCGCCGATGGTTTGTGGTGTTCATTCGACTCATGCCTCATGGGTCTTGGCACCGAGCGCTACACCGCTGGCAACATCAGCCGTCAGCAGCAAGACGATCTCGCCATGAAGAGTAATCAGCGCGCCGCTGCTGCTATCGCGGCTGGTCGTTTGGCTGACGAAATCGTGAGCATCTCGATTCCGCAGCGTAAGGGTGACCCGTTGGTGATCGCTAACGACGAAGGCGTGCGCGCCGAAACCACCATGGAAAGCCTCGGCGGACTCAAGCCCGCATTCGACAAAGACGGCACGATTACTGCAGCAAATGCTTCGCAATTGAGCGACGGCGGTTCAGCCGTTGTCATGATGTCTGAGCGTTTCGTGAAAGATCGTGGCATCAAGGCTCTTGGCCAGGTTGTCAGCTACGGCATGGTTGCCGGTCCCGACAATGCATCGCTCTTGACTCAGCCAAGCCGCGCCATCTTGAAGGCACTCAACAAGGTCGGCATGAAGGTCAGTGACATCAACTTGTTCGAACTCAACGAAGCATTCGCCACTGTCGGAATTGCATCAATGGCCGATCTCGGAATCAGCGACGACATTGTGAACGTCAACGGTGGAGCAATTGCGCTTGGTCACCCAATTGGCATGAGCGGTAACCGCGTTGCGTTGACCATCTTGCATGAACTTCGTCGCCGTGGTGGCGGCGTTGGTGCTGCAGCATTGTGTGGTGGTGGCGGTCAAGGCGACGCCATCATCGTCCGCACCGTCTGATACTCACATGTCCTTGTGATTCTGGTGTCGTTTTATTCGCTATAGCCAAATGAAATGACACCAGAATCACGGGGTTAGGAAAGTAGTTCGCGGATTCTTTCTTTGGGTCGGCCCACAATGGCCTTCTTGGCGGTCACCACGATGGGTCGCTGCAAAAGTTGTTTGTGTTTAACCAACAACTTCACGACCTGATCGACGGTTGCGGCATCTTTTTCTTCAAGCCCCAGCTTCTTCCACATGCTGTCTCGGCGCACCAGATTGGTGAATGGGTCTTCAAGCTTTGAGATGATGTCGCGCAATGTGGCCTCATCGGGCGGGTTCTTGATGTACAAAACGATGTCGGCGTTGACACCTAATTCTTCAGCAATGCTCACGGCACTGACACTGCTGTTTCAATGCTGATTGTGGTAAATCGTGACTTTTCCGGATTTTGCCATGGAAATGACGGTAACCCACGTCTCAATACTTGACATGATTGCGTCATATTTGTAACATAACTGTCATATCAGGGCACCGGTCCTGCAACAGGTCTTTTTCCGCCCGCACCTTTTGCAGAACTGGTGCCTTG
>CALEHE010000076.1 GCA_937876415.1 uncultured Actinomycetes bacterium | reverse complement strand
CGGCTTGCGCCAGTGCTGATTGCTTCACGGGCACGTTCGTCGTTGACCTTGGTGCCAATCGTCTCTTCCATCCACATACGAGCGCCACCAGCACCGCAGCACATGCCCTTGGTTCCGTTGCGCTGCATCTCGACAACTTCGATGCCCTTGATTGAAGCAACGACTTTGCGAGGTGCCAAGTAGACGTCGTTGTGACGTCCGAGGTAGCACGAGTCGTGATACGTGATGCGCTCTTCAAGAGTTGCATTACTGACATCTAGTTTGCCGTTGTCAATGAGTTGCTCAAGAAGTTGCGTGTGGTGAATCACCTCGTACTGACCGCCAAGTTGTGGGTACTCGTTGGCGAGAGTGTTGAAGCAGTGCGGACACTGCGTGATGATTTTCTTGACACCCATGCCGTTGAGCATGTCAACGTTGGGCATGGCCAACATCTGGAACAAGTACTCGTTACCCGAACGACGTGCTGAGTCACCGGTGCACATTTCGCTCGGTCCAAGAATGGCGACATCAATGCCGGCACGCTTGAGCAACTTGGCCATCGACTGCGTGACCTTCTTGTTCTTATCGTCGAATGATCCAGCGCAGCCAACCCAGTAGAGGTATTCGTGCGACAGAACTTCGCCTGGATCAACAATGTCAACATCGAGTCCATCGGCCCAATCGCCACGCTCGCCTTGGTTCATTCCCCACGGGTTGCCTTGGTTTTCCATGGCGCGGAATGCGTTACCGAGTTCAGGCGGGAAGTTGCTTTCCATCAACGTGAGGTAACGACGCATGTCGAGAATCTTGTCGAGAATTTCAATGTTTACCGGACAAATTTCATCACAAGCCTTGCAAGAGGTACATGCCCAAACTTCTTCAGAGGTAATGCGTTCAAACAACGAATTTGAACTAATGGTGATGTCGACGTCGGTTCCGAGCGGGGGAGTCACGCGACCACCAGGTGCGTGTGCAGCGGTTGCGGCCATGACTTCGCCGGTCTTCAAAACGATTTCGCGTGGGTCGAGTGGCTTGCCAGTTGCGTGTGCAGGGCACACGCTCGTGCAACGACCACACATGGTGCAAGCATCGGTGTCGAGCAATTGCTTCCATGTGAAGTCTTCGACAACTGAAGCACCGAATGATTCAAGCGACGTCTCGGTGAGATTCGGCATGGCCTTCATCGCACCCTTGGGACGATCACGATCTTTGAGGTACATGTTGAGCGGCGACGTAAAGATGTGGCGCAACATGGTGATTGGCAGGATGGCGAGGAATGCGATGAATGCAACAACGTGAGCAATCCACCAACCCTGATGCCAAAGTTCGAGCGAACGCGGGGCCCAGCCATCAACAAGGCTGGCCAACGGATAACCAATGAATGACCACTTTTCGTGATCCATATTCACGCCGTTTGCAGTGCTTTTGGCGATGCGGAACATTTCAGCACCAAAACCAGAAAGACCAATGAGCAACATCACGCCAAGGATGATGGCATGTTCGGGCTTGCTTTTAATACGAATACGGTAGGGGCGTTGAATGTAACGACGAACAATCGCCCACACGACACCAGCCGTGAAAACCAAACCGGCGAGATCACCGATGAGGACATAGCCGCGGTAGACGTCGCCGTGAAGGAACTTCAGACTTTCGGGCAACTGGTGATCAAGTTCAAGCGCAGTCGTGACACCGAGCAACACCAAGAAACCGAAGTACATCATTGAGTGCATGAGGCCGGCAGCTGAATCGCGTAACAGTGTGCGCATGTAAACGCCAGCACGGAAATCTGCCAGGCGACGCTTGGCATTCTTTGCAGTGGTGCGGCGACGATCTGATGTGCCACGTTCCCAGTTGCGAATGCGATCAGCGAAGCGGAACGAACCCCACAACAACATGGCAGGGATCACTGTGTAGAACGCCAACTGGATTGGGCCGGGGATTCCTTCGAAGACTTGACGATGAATCGGGGAGTCGCTTTTCCACTTGGTGATGAGGGGTAGGACACCTGACATCAAGGTGAAGATCGCCATGAACGAACCGATGGCAATCGAGAGTTGGTAGGGCTTGAGACGCCGGGGGCTAGAAGGCGCGGCTGAGGGTTCAACGTGCGTGGTCATGCAGATTGAACGCTAGTTGCCCGAGGGCAAAAAGGAGAACCTTACGCAGGTGTTATTTCGGTCTCCGATCAAGATCGGCAACGAAAATCAGCCGAAGTACTGGCGGTCGAGTTCGCGGATGCGACCAGCCAAGGTTCCGAGGAGTTTGTGCGAGAGCGCCGGGATGGCGTCGATGACCCCGAGGAACTGACGCTGGCTGATGACCAGCATCACGCATTCGGTTTCGGTGATGACCGAAGCGGTGCGGGGACCGTGATCGAGGAGCGAGAGTTCGCCGACAACGGCTCCGGATCCGAGAGTTGCAACTTTCTTGCCGTTGCGCTTCACGGTGGCGGTTCCGCTGATGATGACGAAAGCTTCGCGGCCGGTCTGACCTTGATCAACGACCAATGCGCCAGCGGCGAAACTCACCTCATCGGCGGCCTTGGCGATTTTTTCGAGGTCCTTGTTGGAGCATGACGAGAAGAGCGAGACTTGACGGAGGCTTTGGAGGTAAGACTTTTTAGATGCCATGAGAATCACTATACGACGCTCGTGAACATGTGCGAACCATTGGGGGATGTCCCAGTCGTCACGACCCTGAGCCGACGGGCACCTCCGTGAGCCTCTCGCCACACCTGGAACTTTCGCGTCACTCTGTACAAATGTGCGCGCTGAGCGGAGCTATTTGTACAGAGTGGCGGAATTTGGTGGGTCTAGGTGGAGGCTTGTTTGGCCACGGCGGCGGCTGCAGCTTCAATTGCCGCCACATCGCCCAAATACTGAGCACTCGCCACCGACATATCGTCGTTGAACGTGTAACGCTTAGGAGCCCCAGTCGGAATATTCAATTCAGCAATGTCAGCCTCTGAAATTTGCTCTAAGTGCATCACCAAAGCCCGTAGCGAGTTGCCATGGGCCGTCACCAGTACTGTTTGGTTGTTGCGCAACTGGGGGACAATTGAATCGTTCCAGTAGGGCAACACTCGAGCAACCACATCTTTGAGGCACTCGGCCCCTGGCAAAAGACTCCGGTCAAGCAACCGATATCGCCGGTCATTGACCGGATGCTCAGGGCTACTTGTGTCGACGGGCGGTGGTGGAACATCAAAACTGCGGCGCCAGATATATGTCTGCTCTTCCCCGTGTCGTTCGGTGGTCTCTTTCTTGTCAAGTCCCTGAAGGGCGCCATAATGACGCTCATTTAGCAGCCAGGTTCGGTTCACGGGCAACCACACCTGACCCATCGCTTCAAGGGCCATATTGCAGGTCAGTACCGCCCGCTCAAGTAGCGAGGTGTGCGAAGTATCGAAATACAGCCCCGCTTCAAGCATGGTGCGACCCGCAGCAACGGCTTCGCCGCGGCCTTTGTCGGTGAGTTGCACATCGTGCCAGCCCGTAAAGAGATTTTTTTGGTTCCAGGTACTTTCACCATGGCGCAAGATCACAAGTGTTCCAGTCACGTCTTCCAAACTACATCGCCATCGGGCAGACTCTTAAGTGCTATGCCCGCTGACTTTGACGATGATGATCTAGAAGACGACCTTGATGAGTTTGAGGACGAGTTCGACAACGAGGTTTTGCTGACCTATTCAATTTCTGAACTGGCCGACGCGATCAACGAGGCACTGAACGACAACTTTGACTCTGGCCTGTGGGTATGGGGCGAAATCTCGGGGCTGAGCAAGAAAGGTCCGCACACCTACTTCACGCTTGTTGAGCAGACTCCCGACGGCAAACGTAATCAGTTGAACGTCAACTTGTGGGGCGGCGAAATGACCAAGATGCGTCCCATCTTGATGAAGAACGGCCTCGATCTTGTGAATGGTGTCAAGGTTCGCATTTACGGCAACCTTGATTTCTATGCCGCCTTTGGCAAGTTGTCGATGATCATGCGGGGCATCGACCCCAATTACACACTTGGCGAAATTGCGCTGCAACGTGAAGAGTTAATTCGCAAGCTCAAAGAAATGGGTGTGTTTGACCTCAACAGAGAAGTGGATGTTTCGCCCGCCCCATTACGGCTGGGTGTGATCACCAGTGACAGCAGCGCGGCTTGGGCCGACTTTAAGAATCAAATTGCAAGTAGCAACATTGGTTTTCATCTGCACATCGCAAATGTGAGTGTTCAAGGTGATAACGCGGTTCGCGAAATTACGCAAGCGATTTCTCGTCTGAGTCAGCGTGATGATCTAGATGCAATTGTTTTGATTCGTGGTGGTGGCAGCAAAGCCGAACTCTCAACCTTTGATGCCGAATCCATTGCATTGGCCATCACCAAATCTACGTTGCCGGTGTTCACGGGTATTGGTCACGAGATTGATCGTCATGTTGCAGATGATGTGGCCTTTGAAGCCCACAAAACTCCAACGGCGTGTGCAGTGGCGATTATTGACCGAGTGAATGATTTCATCAATGAAACCGAGGCTAATTGGGAGGCAATCGCCCGCTTAGCAGCTCAACAACTCATTGATTCAACGAATCGCCTTAACAATGTGGCCCGTGAAATTGGTATTCACACACGTACCGCAGTTGAACGCGCCGACGAACGACTCGGTGATCGCATCGCGCGACTCACTCGACGAGGTCCCCAATTAATTGGTGAGCTCAACACGCGTATTGACAATTTCGAATCACGTGTGCGTCTGTTAGATCCGAACAATGTATTGGCGCGAGGTTGGTCAATCACTCGTGGCGCTGACGGAAGAATTGTGCGCAATGTTGGCGATGTGTCAACCGGAGAAATTTTGACAACAGTGCTTCAGGACGGCAACGTCACCAGCACGGTGAATTAAAGGAGACATCATGGCTACGAAAAAAGATGGAGAAATCGGCTACGCCGAAGCACTCAAAGAACTTGAAACAATTTTGGCCGAACTCGAACGAACCGATGTTGACGTAGATGTCCTAGCGAGTCGCGTTGAACGTGCGTCCGAACTCATTCGTTTGTGTCGTGACCGAATCGGCAATGCCAAACTGCAAATCGACAAGGTTGTGAACGGACTTGAGGGCTAGTCGCCTCTAACCTGACGTTGTGAGTTCAAGCCCTCCGCAATCACTCGTTGACATCGCGCGTCGAACCGAAACTCATCTTTCGGCTTTCCTAGAGGTTGAAGAGACCCGCTGGTCTGGTTTTGATTCAGATTTGGCAAGTCCGGTTGCAGAAATTCGTCGTTTGGTGGCTTCAGGTGGAAAACGACTTCGTCCAGCCTTTTGTCACTGGGGATTCGTTGGTGCTGGGGGAGACCCTGATTCAACTGTCAGTCTTGATACCGGCGCAGCCCTTGAACTTCTACACGCTTTCGCTCTTTTTCACGATGACATCATGGATGGTTCGCTCACGCGTCGCGGCGCGGCCGTTACTCATGAAGTTTTTGCCGATCAACACCGAATGATTAGCGGCAGTGGTGAGGCGCGTCGCTACGGAGAAGGCATTGCCATCTTGGTTGGCGACTTGGCTTTTGTATATAGCGATCAACTCATGGGCGATGCGCCATTGGTAGCCCGTGAGATCTGGCATGAACTTCGTATTGAATTAAACATCGGCCAATTGCTTGATCTCATTGGTACATCGCTCAATGAACGACGTCGCTATAAGACCGAACGAATTTGCCGCTACAAGAGTGGCAAGTACACCATTGAACGTCCGTTGCATCTAGGCGCGATGTTGGCTGCCCCCGATCGCCAACAAGAGTTGTTGCCGTTACTTAGCGCTTACGGTCTGCCTCTCGGTGATGCTTTTCAAATGCGTGATGACGTGATGGGTGCCTTCGGAGATACTGCATTAACTGGCAAACCAGTCGGTGATGATTTGCGCGAAGGTAAGCCGACCCCGCTGATGGCCATCGCCGTTGAACGCGCCAATGAGAGTCAGTTGAAAGTTCTTGAAAAGGTTGGTCGTGATGCACTGTCTGATGACGATGTGCGACGGGTTCAAGAGGCAATTCGTGACAGTGGTGCACTTGATGAGATGGAAGCGTTGATCAGTTCATTGACCAATCAAGCCGTTGATGCTTTGACAGCAATGCCCGTACTCGACTCCGCCAAAGTTGAACTTGAGTTGCTCGCCCAGTATGTGAGTCACCGCCACACGTGATTTCAGTGTGTAACTGCTGAGGAAAATCACCGAAAATAAGGAAAATTTCTCACCAGATTCTTGTTGGAACTAACTGACTGCGACTTGGCAGGCGATACGCATCATTTGATCAACGCCTTTTTTCAAGTCCTCGTCTGAGATACGTTCAACATTGCCTCCGTCAGGATCAATCACGTCGCTAACCGTCATGATTGCCAATGCTTCAATACCTTTGAGTGTGGCGATGGTGTACATCATTGATGCTTCCATCTCGACACCAAGGTGGCCCAAACGTCGCCAGATCCCAAACGTGTTGGGATCTGGGTCATAGAACAATCCACTTGTCACAATGGGTCCGACAAATACGCGGTCACTCACAGCACGGCTTAAACGGGCGGCTTCTTCAACGAGTGAAAATGTTGCGGTTGGTGCGAAACCCTTCATGCCACAGTAACGAATTGGCGTTTGGTCATCGGCTGATGCACTGATAGCGATCACGGTATCGGCCATACGCAGGTTGGCTTGCAGTCCACCGCAAGTACCAACTCGAACCAATCGCTTAGCCCCAAGCATGCAGAGCTCTTCGAACACGATGCCAGCGCTCGGTGTGCCCATGCCCGTCGTTTGAACGCTGATGGGCTTACCTTCAAACGTTCCGGTGTAACCCAACATGCCCCGTTCTTCGTTCACCAAGCGAACGCCCGGATCAAAGAAAGTTTCGGCGATGTATTTGGCGCGGCGGGGGTCGCCTGGGCACAAAACAGCGGGGGCGTAGTCACCTGGTTCGGCTCGTAAATGAATGGGCATGTTTTCAGCGTAGGCGAGTCAGTTACTCTCGCACTGTGCTTCCTGCGCAAATGATCAATACGCACCGCTACAACCTGAATGATCAGGACCTCATTGCAGCGTGTCTCGAACAACTCACAACGCAAGGCGTATGTGTTTTGCCCGACTTTTTGACGCTCAAAGCAGTCGAAATTTTGCGCCAGCAATCTGAGGCACTTGCGCCCTGCGCCTTTCGATCGGCTTCACGCGCCACGCCCTATCTCGGACCAGCAGATGAGACATTTCCAGTAGGGCACCAGCGTAATACGATCGCTCAAAGTTCAGTTGAAGTTGTTGCGTATGACCAATTTGCTCGTGATGATGGTTTGCGCACACTCTACGAATGGGACCCTCTACTTGATTGCATTCGTCAATGTCTTGGGCTGAACGAACTCTTTCGTTATGCCGATCCGTTTGGTGCACTTAATCTTGCCATCAAGCGCGCTGGTGATTCATTGGGTTGGCATTTCGATATGACTGATTTTGTTGTGTCAATTGCGATTCAGTCGTCATTAAGCGGTGGTTATTTCGAAAATGCCAAAAAGATTCGGAATGCTGAGCAACCTAATTACGAGACGATTCAAAAAGTAATGAATGAACAGTCGCCAGAGTCTGTGCGCACTGAACCGATGACTCCAGGAACCTTGATGTTGTTCAACGGGCGTTGGAGCATGCATCGGGTGACCACGATTGAAGGCCTAGCGCCGCGCTACGTTGCGCTCTTGGCCTACGACACCAAACCCGGTACCGACTCAACTGACACGCTCAAAATGTTGCGTTACGGACGACTACCTACGCAAAAAATGGAGACCTGTGATGAGTGAAACTTTCGAAGTTGGCGAAGGATTTGCGGGCGATGGCGCGAATGCAGCGCATATCAACACTGTTTTAGGAAAAAAATCTGGTCCAGTGGGCGGGGCATTTGTCACGACTTTGGGTTCACCAACGGTGGGACACATCCCGTTTTTAGTGGTGTGGAAGCCCAATGTGCCAGTCACTCCAGCGACGTTGTTTGTCAACAAGGCGGCCATTGCCAACGATCGTCATGGCGATCTCACGTGGGGTGCTGCTCAAGCCGGTGTCGCCCATGGAGTCACCGAATATGCCTCGACACGCTTCATCGAAATCGGCCAAAGTGACGCATTTGTCCTGCTCAGAGCGGTGTGGGTGAATCCAGAGGCCGATGACACCGAAGCGGTCTACCGCAATAATCACGTGGCAACTTTGGCGGCTTTACAGCAAGGTTCAGTCGTGCCAAGCCAATCGGCGGCAATTCTCGAACACCTCACCGGCGGTCAACCGAGCAACCCGTATTTCATTCGCGGTTGAGGGAAACTCGGGTTTGGTCGTACCAAGCAAATCTCTTGTGCGCTTGCGCGCTGCCATCTGTCAGGTCTTTTGTCGAATTTCCCCTTGCATTAGGGGTTGTCTATAGAGCAGAATGACATGCATGTAGTTACACGTGTGGAACTGCCCTGCGCATCGCGCGGACAAGAACCACACACGAGTGACCTAAGGGTCAAGATGGCAGGCAGCCACATGAACGAATCGATGAGCGAGAACAACAACTGGCAAGACCAAGCGAACTGCTTGGGTGTCGACCCCGACCTCTTTTTCCCCGAGCGTGGAGCTTCCACCCGTGAGGCCAAAGAAGTGTGCCGCGGCTGTGTCGTCCGTATGGATTGCCTCGAGTACGCCCTGGTGAATGGTGAGAAGTTTGGTATTTGGGGTGGATTGTCCGAGCGCGAACGCCGTCGCCTGCGTCGCCAACGTGCTCAGTCAAACCGTCGTATTGCCACAGCCTGATTTTTCGCACTAGGCCACGAATGTGTAGCCGTGTTGACGGCGAAATTCGATGGTTTGCTCTGAACTGAGATCAAGTTCATCCCAACGGTTCTCAGAAATTCTCTCCAGCGCGCTGTGGGCGATGAGGCCGACGAGTTCGCAATGGTCAAGGACAACGTTGTGTCGACGGGCGATGTTGAGCACCCGATCTGTAGCAATGTCGGGGCCAATGCGTTCAGGTTCGATCAGGTTCATGCTGACTTGCCATTGATCACCAACTTGTAATGCCAAAGTTCGAATACCGTCTCCCCGAACCGCGCGCGCAATTTCACGTGCTGAACTTTCAGACGCGCTGGCATCAAGCCAGACGTTGTACGCGACTAAATAATCTCGAGCGCCGACACACATCGCACCAGCAGTCAGGTGGGGGATACTCGGACCGCACTGCGGTTGCAGAAGAGTCCAAGCATCGCGACGAATATCAGGCAAAGCTCGTTCGGTGCCGTAGAGAAAACACGGCACCAATAATTCTGAACTGACCCAGTTGGCAAATGCATCGCGCGCAACAATCGCATCATCGATCGTTGAACCCTTTAGTGGCACGAATGGGACAACATCGACGACACCAAGTCGCGGGTGAACACCCTGATGCGCATCAAGGTGGAGCAACTCAACAGCTTGACGAGCAAGTCGACGCGGCGCATCAACGTCAAGCAAAGTAAAGACACTGCGGTTGTGGTCGGGATCAACATGAACATCAAGAAGATCGTCGGCGCACACGGCAACAAGTTGCTGCAAAACTTCACGATTGCGACCTTCGCT
>CALEHE010000075.1 GCA_937876415.1 uncultured Actinomycetes bacterium | reverse complement strand
GGTTGCGATCTATCTCCGAAACTTTCGTAATAGATAGAGATATCTCCGTTATGTACGAACTTTCCATTCACAGAAAATTCAGCCTCCTGGGTTTGCGGCTAGATGATCGAAAATACCTACTGAACGTGTCTCTCGGTATTCGTGCACTATCGGCGCGAGGTCATCTGGGCTAGCGCCGTGCATGATGACTCCATCGCATCCCAAATCAAACTGATGACGAATACTTTGAACGCACTGTTCGGGTGTGCCACTAGCAGCGCTCTCAAGCCATTCAGATGGAATGAGAGTTGCCACATGTTCAAGTTGTTCAGTAGTAGCAATGCCATCAAGAGCGCCACGAAATGTTTTGATGAACTCGTCATCTCTGAAACGTTGTAGAACAGCCGGATCCCAATTGTTGGTCGTGACCATCAAGTCGCCATATCCCTGGAGATATGTAGCGAGACGGCCAATTGTTTTCCTTAGCCGAATGTCTTCGGGAATGTGGTCACCAATGGTGGCGAAACACGACCACACTCGAACTTTGTCGGGGTCGCGCCCGGCTCGCTCGGCACTATCTTTCACCGTCTTCACGCAACGTTGAGTTGTCTCATCCGAGAAAAACGTATGCAGGATCACACAATCAAAGACTCGTCCAGCGAGTTCAAGAGTGTTCTGACCAAAGGCAGTGATACCAAGTGGAATATTCTCATCGAACGTCGGGTCAAGAGCGAGAATCGGGTACTTGCCGATTGGACCATCGTGCCCGAAAATCACTTCGCCCTTGAAAAGACGTTTCATCACATTCGCGAAATCTTCCATTTGTGCAGTCGTAATTTTGGGCATTCCATACGCGTCAAATAAGGGTCCGATACCCCGGCCGATACCGAGACAAAAGCGCCCTTCAGTGAGGCGGTGCATGGTGGTGGCATACGAAGCGGTGACAAGGGGGTGTCGAGTGTTGTGATTGGTTGCGGCAGTAGCAATTCCGACTGACTTTGAGACTGCGCCTACGGCACCCGAAACAGTAACGGCTTCCTTAATGTTGAAGCGCTCGGAAATGAAGCATGCGCCGATGCCGAGTTCTTCGGCTGACTCGACTTCATGAATGAGATCGCGCGGAGATTTGGGTGCGCCGGGCAGGGTGTAAAAACCCAACTCATTCATTTGTGGCCGTTGCGGAGACTGTTCGTGTTTCATGTCAATCAACTCTTTCCTGGAATCCGAAAACCACGCAAAAGGTTCTTGACAGCCCGTGAGCCAAATGCGGTGACCGGCGAAGTTTCCGACGCCATCATTGTTGTCTCATTTTGAGCAATTAGCTCAGGAGTCAATTCGCGTTCGCTGTAGCCATCAGTCATAGAAATTGACATCGCAGCCTGCCAACCAGCGCCGACGCTCAAGGTCTCACCATTCAGACCACACGATG
>CALEHE010000074.1 GCA_937876415.1 uncultured Actinomycetes bacterium | reverse complement strand
CGTTCACGCAGTACATACAAAAGACTTTCACCGATCCATGCGTCTTTGACGTGATGGACTTGGCCATTCACCCGCAACGAATAGATCTCGCTTGTTTGTGAGGCACCCGAAACAGGGATATTGATACTCATGAGAAAGACCTTGTCAATAGTCGTTGAGCCAACACACCAATTGCATGTCGGCGGTAATCGGCGGTTGAACGATGATCGTCAATTGGCCGCGATTCAAGGGCAACCCGACGTCCGAACTCTTGAGCAACGGACGGTTCTAGTTGCGCACTAGCCCGTAAAGAAGTTGTTTTCATCAACCATGCTTCGGCGTTGTGGGCACGGATGATTGTTGGACCAACTGATCCTAAAGCAATCGATACGAATCCTTCATCGCTGTCACGAACCAGGCAAGCCGATGCGGTTGAGATCACCATCGCGTTGCGCGTTCCGACTTTTGCATAACCCTGCCACCCGTCAACAATGGGCATTGACACCGAATGCACGAACTCAGCGGGTTGCAAGGAATTCTTTTTGACTCCAACCATGAAGTCGACGAAGTCGATATCCCGGTTTCCATCGGGACCAATGACATGAATCGTCGCGTTCAGCGCAGCGAGAACGGGAAGAGAATCACCAGCAGGCGAACAAGTACCTAAGTTTCCACCAAGTGTTCCAGCGGCGCGAATCTGTGGCGATCCAACGGTTCGGGCGGCTTGGGCAAGTGCTGGGACAAGTCGTGCGATTTCACCGACTTCCATCTCGGCGTAGGGCACACCAGCGCCGATAGTGATTCGTGACTGGGACGGACGAACCGACCACTCTGTCAACTCTTTGACTTGACGCAAACTGATCATGGTGTCGGGCTTACGACCATGCAGATTGACTTCAACCATGTAGTCAGTTCCACCTGCCAAAAGCTTGGCCTGGGGATTGGCTTGGAAGACGTCAATGAGTTCATCAACGTTGCGGGGAATGAGGACTGGCACGGATTTAGTTTACATTTTGTCAAACATCAGGAGAGTTCTCACTGAATTGAATTTGCGAGTTTCTCCGCCTTGTGAGTGACCCCAATGATTGAAATCGTCGCAGCAATCACCATCATCGCGATGACTACCAGATAGGCCAGCCAGGGGATATGTTTGCCCGCCGTCAGCAGGTAAATATCTGGGGCAGCGAAACTCATCAAAGTCAAAGTGCCCCAGAGAAACGAGTCCCGCAGTTGGTGGACCGAGAGCGATATCGCCATCTTTGCGGTCGATCGAGCGAAAAGGGGTGCTGAAAACGCCTCAACTGCGGCAAAAATCCAAATATTGACGCCATATTTAGCGAAAAAGACGTCGGCAAAAATGATTCTGACGACACTCCAGACCATCACGGCCCCAAACCAGGCTCGTTCAAGTGAAATCTGCCTCTTTGTCACTGTCTAGAGGCTAAAGGGGCATAAGGTCAGGACGTTGTGTTTTATAAATTCCCAATTAAAGGCCGGTCCCAGGATTCATCACCTCGCGACATGTCGTTAGCGCTTCATGCGTTTACCGCAACGGGTGTTCTTGTCGGTATGGCCGCCTTGGTGGCGGTGCTAGATGGTTCAGCTCGGATGGCGATTATCTGGCTTCTGGTGGCGCAACTCATTGACGGAATTGATGGACCGCTAGCGCGTCGTCTACTGCCCGATGAAGCAACGACCAAGTTTGACGGGTACGTGCTTGACCTTGTTATCGATTTCGTCACCTGTGTCCTCGTGCCTGCTGCCTTCTTATGGCAATTCAGAATGGTCAATCATGATCGCTCGGGCATGATTGCTATCGCTGCGCTTCTGATGTTCTCAAGTTTGTGGTTCAGTCGCACCGACCAACAAGATGACGACAGTTGGTTTCATGGTTTTCCAGCGGCGTGGAATATGGTCGTGCCGACCTTGTGGCTATTGGATAGTTCGCCTACGGTCACCATGGTTGTCGTGGCTTGTTTATCAATTCTCACGATGACCAATGTGCAATTCGCTCATCCGGTTCGGGTTATTCAATGGCGTATCTGGAATATGACGGCAATTTCAGTTTGGGTGATTGGAGTTCTGCTGGGAACTATTTGGTCGCCACAAGTACCAGCACTAGTAATAGCTCTAGTCGTTATTGGCCCAGTCATGGTCGCGTTAGCGACATTGGCACGTCGCGTTGAGTTGACGCGCGATATCCAACTATTTCGCTGATCCATCCCAGCCGGCAAAGGCGTCGATCATGGCTTTAACATCGCCAAGCGGATACAGAATTGGACAGGTGCATCCGTGGTCAATGTAATGCTTGACCTTGGCTCGGGCCTCTGCAGGCGTGCCACTTGCAGTCAGCATTTGCACGATTTCATCGGGGACTAGTTTGCTCGCCGCGACAACTTGTTCGTGACTGGCTGGCCAGGTTAGAACTTCGCCGACCTTGTCCAGTAACGATTGAGGAACGCCAGAGGCCTTCATGATGTGCGGCTGCTGACCTAGGTACTGAGTCACCATCAGGCGTGCCATATCAAGGGCAGTTTGACGGTCTTCATGAACGCTGCACACCACAAGTTGCGGACGGTCAATGTCGTCCAACGTTTTGCCAGCCTTAGCGGCTCCCTTTTCGAGAGCCTCGAGAGCCTGATCGTTGTAGTCGGGTGAAACTAAATAGTTCAACACCGCGCCATCAGCGATTTCGCCAGTGAGTTCCATCATTTGCATACCGGTTGCACCGATATAGATCGGCACATCTTTCGGCCGACGATCTTGATATACGTAATCCAATTCGACACCATCTAAGTGAACGTATTCGCCATGAAACGTGACTGTTTCATTATTGAGGAGTGCTCGAACTGTGGTCACAATTTCGCGCATGACTCGCAGTGGCTTGGCACGATCAATACCGACTTTTTGTGCCAACGGATCCCACCATGCACCGATACCCAAAATAACTCGGCCAGGAGCAAGGTCGTCGAGTGTTGAGAAGGTCGCTGCAAGACGAGCGGGATTACGGCTCCAACAATCAACAACGCCACTGCCAATTTTGATTCGATCGGTAACGCTCGCAAATGCGGCCATCGGAACCGTTGCTTCACGTACTAGTCGGCTCTCAGCCTGCCACACTGCGTCAAAGCCTTTGCTTTCTGCGTATTGAGCAAATTGCATACCTTCACGAATCGGGTGCGCGTCTTGCAAGTAGATAGCAACGGGTTGATTCTGTTGGATTTGGCTCATGATATTTCGCGCCTTTGGGTGATTGGGTTGGTTTACAGTTTGGCAAAAAGTCGTTGCGCAGATTCGGATGCCTTGCTTCGCACCTCATCGAGATCTACTCGGGTAGGCAATCCATCGCGGAGCAAAGTCTCACCGCTTGATGTCTGAACATTGATAGCCCTGATTCCTGGCGTGAATGCAACATGCCATGGACTATCGCTGTGGTCATAACTCCAAGACACACGGTCACCTTGGCATTCGGGAATAAATGAGTAACTGTTCTCTAGCCAAGACCAAGCAAGGTCAGGTGAGAGCGTGACATCTTCGGATCGATATGCAACATAAGCAAGTCGCATTTCTTCAAGCATGTCAGCACCAATACCATCGGTACCGATGATGATTTTGTTTGAACGCCTAGTCGGGTGCGCATAACCAACACCATTGTTCATATTGCTTCGAGGGTTGTGGGCAATCGTTCCGTTCAATTCTCGATCAAGATGGACGCAGTGAACGAGTAGCCAATTATCTTGAGAGAGTTTTTCGAGTCGAGCACCGGCGGTGATGTCATCAATTCCTTCAGCCACATGTATGTGCACACCGACACCAAGGTCGGTTGCAAGGCCAGAAGCGCTTTCGAGTAGTTCGTCTGAACAAGTGAACGCAGCGTGCACACCCACCATTCCGCGTCCACCCGCTGCGATAAACCGTCGATTCTCTTCGAGTCCTCGAAGTCCTGCTTCAACGCCATGTCGATCCGTCACTCCGTATGAGCAATTGACGCGAACTCCGACTTCAGCACAGGCCTGGGCTATGACGTCAAGGCTGCCTTCAATAGCATTGGGACTTTCATGGTGATCGATGATTCCGGTCGTACCGTTCATCAATGCTTCGACGGCACCTAGTTTGGCTGACCAGTAAATCATGTTGAGATCAAGCGCAGAATCTAAACGCCACCAAACTTGCTGCAGGATTTCAAGAAAATTGGTGGGCTGAATAGGTGGTGCGGGCATGCCCCGGGCCAACGATGAATACAAATGATGGTGACCGCAAACAAGACCAGGCGTGGTGCTCGTCATCTCAGTCGTTATCTTCATTAATCGGACGCATCGGCAAAACAGTTCGCCATTGACCGTCGTAGTCATAAAGCGCAGCGGCTACAGCGCCTGCAGTTGGCACCAATCCAATTTCGCCAACTCCCTTAATGCCATACGGCGAGTTCGGCTCAGGCGACTCCACCAGCACAACCTTCACGGGCGGCATGTCCTTGGCGCGAATGATTCCGAGCGAACGCAACGTTGTATTGGTAGGGAAACCTGTGTCGGGATCAGATGGGAAATTCTCTGACAGAGCATAACCAAGACCCATGTGCACCGAACCCTCGATTTGGCCCTCACACAATGTTGGATTGACAGCACGTCCTACGTCATGGGCCGCGACTACTTCGGAAACTTTTCCGGTTTCACGATTAACCGTGACAAGTTGTGCTGCGTAACCAAATGTTGAATGAATAGTGGGGTTTTCCACTTCACCCAGCTTCTGGGTCCAATCAACGCGGTATTCGCCATAGTGATCAACACCAACGGCACAGTCTGCTGCTCGCGCCGCTTCACAAGCCGCTTTCACAGCGCCTGCTCCCATCAAGGTGCCTCTCGAACCGGTGGTTTGTCCAAAACCAAGTTCACGAGTCGTATCGACAATCACACGAACCTTTTCTGGATCTATTCCGAGTTCATGAACCGCAACCTGCAAGGCAACGGTGTTGATACCTTGCCCCATTTCAGTCCAACCGTGACGCACTTCAATGATTCCATCGGGACGAAAATGAACCACGGCTCCGCTGACTTCTTTAAAGCCATTGCCAAGACCTGAGTTTTTGAGTCCTAAGCCGAGTCCGACTGCTTGACCTGAAGCAAGAGCAGCGTCATAGAAGGGCTTGATTTCATCAAGACATCTTTCAGCGCCAAGACAACCATCATCCATGATCTGTCCAGGGCCCCACACAACACCGGGCTTGATCACGTTTCGCTTACGCATTTCCCAACCTGAAATACCAACCAATTGTGCCAGGCGATCCATGATGCCTTCCATCGCAAATTGTGCCTGGTTCGCTCCAAAACCACGGAACGCTCCACAAACCGGATTGTTAGTACGAGCGGCGATTGCCTCAACATCAATGTTGTCCATTGCATACGGTCCGCTGGCATGACCAGCCATACGCTCGAGCACCTTCATGCCGACACTTGCATAGGCTCCACTGTCACCAAGTGCACGCACTTTCAGGGCAACGAGACGACCATCAGAATCACAACCAGCGATGTACTCCATATGAATGGGGTGACGTTTGGCGTGCATCAAGAATGACTCTTCACGCGACAGCGTGCACTTCACAGGTGTGTCAAGCAACCATGCCGCAAGTGCTGCATGCGCTTGATTACTCATGTCTTCTTTTCCACCAAATGCTCCGCCATTTGTTACAAGCTCGACGGTGATTTGCGAATTGTCAATACCGAGAACGCGCGCAATGTCATTACGGTCGTCCCACACGCCTTGACCACCCGAATACACATGTAGACGTCGAACACCGTCAATTACTGACGGAACGGCGAGCGAACTTTCGGGCTCCAAGAAGGCATGCTCAATACGCTGAGTATCAAATATCTCGTGCACGACATGAGGCGCTGCCGCCAGAGCAACCTCCACATTGCCGCGCGAATACTTACTGATACTCAACACGTTTGAGTCAGTTCCCCAAACGGCTAACTCTTGATTGGTAATCGCAAATAGGGGATCGGTGATCGGCTTGAGAAGGGAATACTGCACTTCAACAAGCGACACAGCAGCGCGAGCCGCAATGCGGGTTTCGGCTACAACAACCGCCAAAACATCACCGGCGTAACTGGTTCGACCTCCGACCGGAATCATCACCGGCCAGTCCTTGTAAATGAGACCAACTCGCAGTTCGGCAGGAATATCAGCTGCGGTGAAAACGCCAACTACTCCTGAGGCTTTTTGCGCGGCTTCAGTATTGATGGCCGTGATATCTGCCCGAGCGTGTTCTGTGAGAACGAGGGCTGCGTGAAGCATTCCGGGAATACGAATATCGTCGACATAGCCACGATCACCCAGGGTTAACTCTTTGGCTTCGTATTTCATTCCACCCGAACCAAGACCAGTTGGTTGCTGGGGAACGAGTTGTTTGCCCAGTGCTACTGCCTCAATTGCGTCAAGCACTTTGACATATCCGGTACAGCGACACAGATTGGCGCCGAGATGGCGACTCATATCAGCCTTGGTGAGTGCTGCTCCCTTTTTGTCTATTTGACCCTTAGCCCGCATCACGATGCCGGGAATACAAAAACCGCACTGCAAACCTCCACAAGCGGCAAACGCATTTGCGTAAGAGTCACGTTCTGCTTGCTCTAGGCCTTCGAGAGTGACAACCGATTTGCCGGCAACTTTCTCGAGGGACTGCTGACAACTCACCACAACCTTGCCGTCTATGAGAACAGTGCAACAGCCACACTGACCAGAAGGCGAACAACCGTCCTTTGGCGAAGTGATATCAAGTTCGTCTCGCAAAGCTGCAAGTAAATGCGGATGATCCGCGCTCACTGTTACTTCTTGTCCGTTTACTTGTAATTCAACGCGCCGCTGTGCGATGCGGTGAGGGTTATGTGCAGTTTCAGTCATGTGATTTCCCTTCAAGGGCGGACTTGTTCGCTGTTGAAATCACAGAACCGCGTTGTTGCGTGATACGCGTGTAGACCTCGGGACGGCGATAACGATCGAAGTTAAAAAGTGTTCCTTTGTAACGTTCACACCAATCAAGATCGCAAG
>CALEHE010000073.1 GCA_937876415.1 uncultured Actinomycetes bacterium | reverse complement strand
CAACGTCGCCAGAGCCTGCGCGAACTTCGTCGCAAATACGGCGAATCGCTGGCCGAGGTGATGGCCTATCTAGATGAGTCGTCTCAGCGTCTCGATGAACTGCAGTCTTTTGAGGTTCGAGTTGAAGCCCTCGAAAAGCAGCGGATAGATGTCGAAAAGCGGGAGCGCCAAGTTGCGGCCAAGGTCGCCAAGGTGCGTAAAGGGGCTGCCAAAGCCCTCGGATCGGCCATTACTGGTCACCTCACCCAGTTGGCGATGGAGCGAGCGGTGGTTGATATTGAGGTCGGGGGAGATGACCCAGCCGACGAGGTGACCATGATGCTGGCGGCCAATCCGGGAGTCCCGGCCGCTCCGTTGAGCAAGGTGGCTTCTGGCGGCGAGCTGGCCCGAACCATGCTGGCAATTCGTATGGTGCTCACCCAAGGTCCGCCCATTTTGGTGTTTGATGAGGTTGACGCCGGGATTGGTGGATCGGCTGCCAATTCCATGGCAGAAAGCCTGTCGCGCCTCGCTCAAGCGCATCAGATCTTCGTCGTCACCCACTTGGCTCAGGTGGCAGCTGTTGCCGATCATCACGTGGTCGTGGAAAAGAACATTGTTGATCGCAAGGGTGCCGAGATCACGTTGGCAAGTGCGGCTGAGGTTTCTGGACCTCGTCGGGTGGACGAAATCGCTCGCATGTTGTCGGGTCGTCCTGACAGCACGGCGGCCCGCCGGCACGCCAAAGAACTTCTGGCTTCACGGACTTCAACTGATTAAGCAAAAAGAATTTCGAATTTCTTCGGCGGAGATCGCCGTAGTGCATATGGGTGCCAGGAATAGTTGTAAGGTGCTCTCCCGTAGTTGGTTTAACCAAACGGGAGGTCAAAATGCCGAAGCACATCTTTGTGACTGGTGGAGTTGCAAGTTCTTTAGGTAAAGGTTTGACTGCTTCGTCGCTCGGTCGCCTCTTGAAATTGCGTGGTCTTCGAGTGACCATGCAGAAGTTAGATCCGTACATCAACATTGATCCAGGCACCATGAACCCGTTTGAACACGGTGAAGTTTTCGTGACTGATGATGGCGGAGAAACCGACCTCGACCTTGGTCACTACGAACGTTTCATTGACGAAAATCTCTCACGTAATTCAAACGCAACAACAGGTTCGATTTATCAAGCCGTGCTGGCTGCTGAACGTCGCGGTGATTACCTCGGCAAGACCGTACAAGTCATTCCGCACATCACCGACGAAATCAAGCGTCGTATTCGTCGCATGGCTTCTGATGATGTTGATGTGGTGATCACCGAAGTTGGTGGCACCGTTGGTGACATCGAAATTCTCCCGTTTTTAGAGGCGATTCGCCAATATCGTAAAGAAGCCGGCCGTGGAAACGTGTGTTATATCCACGTCACTTTGGTGCCATTCATTGGCCCGTCGGGCGAACAGAAAACCAAGCCCACACAGCACTCTGTGACTGAGTTACGTAGCCGCGGTATCCAGCCTGACGTGATTGTGTGCCGTAGCGAAGAATCGTTGAG
>CALEHE010000072.1 GCA_937876415.1 uncultured Actinomycetes bacterium | reverse complement strand
CTGCCGCCGGGGGAGTCAGTGTTTTTGCAACTGGTGGCATTGGTGGTGTGCATCGCGGTGCCGAACTCACCGGAGATATCTCGGCCGACCTTGATGCAATTGCTTCGTATCCCGTCGTCACAGTTTCGGCAGGAGCAAAAGCATTTCTCGATTTGCCCCGAACTCTTGAGTATTTTGAAACTATTGGCGTGCCAGTACTCGGTTGGCAACACGAATGGTTTCCCGCGTTTTATACGCGTTCTTCGGGTTTGAAAGTTCCACATCAGGTGCAATCGGCATCTGAAGTCGCCGACATTTTGTTGCATCGCTCACGCGCGCACACAGGTGTATTGCTCACGGTTCCGATTCCGGTTGAAGCCGAACTTGATGCAACACAACTTGATTCAGTGCTGGCACGAGCGTTAGCCGATTGTGAAGCCGCCGAAATTCGCGGGGCCGCAGTGACGCCGTTTGTGCTGGGTCGAATTGGTCAAGCCACCGAAGGACGCAGTGTTCCAGCAAATCTTGCGCTGGCCGAAAACAATGCGCGAGTTGCAGCCGAAGTTGCCGTCGCCATCGCGGGTCGCTAGATCTTTTGCACGGTTCGCTCAACGCGTTGCAGAAATTTCTCGCGTTGCGCGATCGTTGACGAATCAATGTCGAACAATCGAAGCCAAGTTGTGCGACAACGTCGATGACAAATAGCGCGCAACGAGCGCGTCACAATTTTGCTTCCGTTGTCTCGAACAATCAGCGAAGCCAAACGTGGTCCACCGAATGTTGTGATGCCGATGAGTCTTCGCACATTGGTGAGTCCGGGTTGAAGTTTCAATGTTTCTGGGTCAACCGAAAACGTGATTCCCGGCAACATGGTTCGGTCGATCCAACCTTTCAATATCGCCGGCATCGAACTCCACCACGTCGGGTACACGAAGACAATTGTTGAGCATTCTTGAATGAGTCGAGTGTGTTCAATCACCATGGGGTCAATCGCTGGCGTCGAGGTTGGGTACGCCGCCAATTCGGCTTGGGTCATGGTCGGTGAATGACCGATGGCATAGAGGTCGATGACCGAAACAGAGTGGTCTCGGTTGGCGAGGGTGGCGGACACTTTGTCCACGATCGCATGGCTGAACGAATCGGGATTGGGGTGGGCGAGGACGACGAGAACCTTCATGGTTGGGCCTCCCAGGTGCAGGGGATGTTTCCCTGAAACGAGCAGTCAATGGTGCACCCCCTGGGATTCGAACCCAGAACCAATGGATTAAGAGTCCACTGCTCTGCCATTGAGCTAGAGGTGCGCAACGCGAAGAAGCAGTGTAGATGACCAACGGCTACGGTCGAGGAATCTGACCGATCTTTGGACTGGCTAACCAGCGACTTCGTATGTTTTGGGTGAACGAGGGGTCTCGAACCCCCGGCCTTCAGTACCACAAACTGACGCTCTAACCAACTGAGCTACGCCCACCATGTGACCCAACTATTCTGCCATATCGAACACGGAATCGCACCGTTCATTCGCCCGAAACTCTCTTGTTACGCCCTGTCCATTTTTGGTGTTAGGGTTGGGGAAACCGTAAAAGGGGTGTTTAACCGTGTCCTCCACGGAATCTGCAGTTACCAATGCTCACAGCCTTAGCTGGAGAGCGAAGGAAATCACTCGACGTGAGATCGCGCTGTACGCACAGCGAACTCAAGGCTCGCAAAAAGCAACTGAGCGAGCC
>CALEHE010000071.1 GCA_937876415.1 uncultured Actinomycetes bacterium | reverse complement strand
ACCCGCGAAGTTTGTCATTGAGAATGCCTGTGAAGACAATGTCAATCATCGCGATGCCTGGCTGAAGTTCTTCAATGACCCCGATGAAAAGTCTCTCGGTTTCAACGTCAAGGCTGAATGGTGCGGGCTGACCATCGACAAATACCGATGTGATATCCAACTCAATGGAGTTCAAAACAATGAGCCGAGTCGCAGCTAATACTTGAACGGTGATGAGAGCATGTCCGTCAAAGGTGGATTCGTTGAGATGAGGCTCGAGCGTCAGGTCGTAACGGCTCGGAAGAATGTGTCGCGGGAGGCGGAATGGTTCGAGTTGGCTGCGGTCGGAGGGCGATTCAAGCAAGGGGGAGGTCACGAACCGAGCGTACTGTGGAACCCGTAATTGCCACCATGTTCGCCATGAGTTTCATCATCGGGAAGCCTGATCGGTTGGTTGTGAGGGACTAGCGTAAAGGCTCGTGTCTACGCAGCCAATCTCTGAACCGATTTACGATGTTGTAGGAATTGGCAACGCACTTGTTGATGTCATCGCTCACGCCGACGACGACTTCATTTCGCAACAATCGCTCGTCAAAGGGTCAATGACCCTTGTCGACACCGATCGGGCTTTACACCTCTACAAGGCCCTTGGCACGGCTGTTGAGATGAGTGGTGGTTCGGCCGCCAATACGGTGTGTGGAGTCGCAAGTTTTGGCGGCAAAGCCGCGTATATCGGCAAGGTAAGTCACGATGATTTGGGTGAAGTTTTCGGCCATGACTTATTGGCGGTTGGCGTGCACTTCAGCCCAGGACATCACCTTGACGGTATTCCAACTGGTCGATGCATCATTGTTGTGACCCCAGACGCTCAACGAACGATGAACACCTTCTTGGGAGTTTCTTCGTTTATGGAACCCAATGATGTCGATGTGTCGGTGGTTTCATCTGGGAAGGTCCTCTACATGGAGGGCTATCTCTTCGACCGTGACGATGCGAAGGCAGCGTTTCGTAAGGCGGCGCGTGCAGCGCATGAGGCTGGTCGTGAAGTGTCATTGAGCCTGTCGGACAGTTTTTGTGTCGATCGCCATCGTGATGATTTCCGAGCACTTGTCGCCGACGAAGTGGATATTTTGTTCGGGAATGAAGATGAACTTTTGTCGTTATATCAACTTGACAAATTCGAGGCTGCTGTAGCGGCAATTCGGCGAGACAGTTCATTGGCCGTCATTACACGCGGCCCTCGTGGGGCTTCAATCATTACGCGTGAGGAGATAATTGATGTGCCGGCCGAAGACGTGCCGCATGTTCTTGACACCACCGGTGCTGGTGATTTGTACGCATCGGGCTTCTTGTTCGGATACACCAATGGGTACTCGTTGAAGGAATGCGGAATTCTTGGGTCGATTGCTGCCGGAGAAGTGATTTCGCATGTCGGCCCGCGGCCACTTGTTGAATTGCATACTCTCTTACCAAAGTTCTAAGGACGCATCATGAGTCGTGGCTTGAGTCGTGACATGGCAGAGAAGTGGTTGCTTGCTGAACCTGACGAAGATATGCGTCAAGAGTTGCAAGCACTTATTGATGGTTCAGGTCAAGAACTAGATGAGCGATTTA
>CALEHE010000070.1 GCA_937876415.1 uncultured Actinomycetes bacterium | reverse complement strand
AATCGAAGACCGCAAAAAAGGCGTCAGCGACAAACGGATGACCGCCCGTGACTACCTGAACTGAGATACGGGGCTCAGCCACGACCGACGAAGGCCCATTCACCCTTGATCTTGTTTTCGTGATCTAGGCGAATCGACAAAATTTCGCGGCTCCGAAGATGTAATGCAGTGTGTGATGCGGCGAAGGCCTTCTCCATTGCCAGTGAAAAGCACTCGCCCGCAAGTCCGTACGTTTTACTGACATCATCAAGATGCAGGCTGTCTGATCGACCGGCGTGGTAGGCACTCAATGCTGTCGTCAGTTCGTCAGACTTTCCGAGAGTTGCCTCAACTTCGTCGGCAAAACCGATCATGAGATCAGTTTCTTCATGCATCCACGCAATTTCGTGAGCGGCCCGTTCGGCAACATTGCGCAACACGTTTTCCAGCATCTGGATGGTGATCTTGACAGTGGGATCACTCACGGCCGCATCAACTGCTGTGAGCAATTCATGCCGACAATCAAGAATGATTTGGTCGGTAGTAGGGCGAGAAAGCATGGCGTCACCTTTCAGAGTGAGGGCGGGATGCAACCCGCCAAGAAGTTGTTGTGGCCGACAGTGAGCGCATTTAACGTGTACGTCGTCATGATCCCCGAGTTTTGTCCTCGCGCCATGGCTCCAGCACCCGCCAGAACTTGACCGTACACAGTGATTGCAGCGAGTGATGAGAAATACCCAAGCGTTGCCATATTGATGGTGTCTTCGCCAAAGCCAGTCTTCTCGCGATATCGAGCTAAGAATGCTTCAGGGTCGGGCACGATGAGATTGGGACCCGAGGCAGACGAATAGATCATGTAGTAACCCAAGTCTTCACGTGGGTCTCCGATGTGGGTGAGTTCCCAGTCAATGACCTGATGCGAACCATCGGCGCCAACCATGATGTTGGCGGGTTGAAAGTCGCTGTGGACTAGTCGCAACGGAAGCGGCGGTGGTCGATTGGCATCAAGCCATTCGGCAACATAACGTAAAAATGGATTTGATTCTGCATGATTGCGGTCAGCTTGACGGAATCGATCAATGAGTCCTCCTAAATAGGTTGACCAATCGTTTGGTCGCTCAATGGATGCACTGACATCGTCTGGATTGATGCGGTGGACCGCAGCCATAGTGTCAACGAGATCGAAGGTATGACGACCATAGCCTGACTCGGGGGTGCACTCGTTGAGATGTGCTTGCAGCGATTGACCGGCAACGAAGTCGAGCACAATGCACTTAGTTCCAAGTTGAGATCCAGTGCTGTCGTAGTAACGAGCCTTCGGCATAGGAATGCTTTCGGCTTGACCAAGAGCGCTGAGCAAAGCCCATTCGGTGTCGCGATCGGTTTCCATCATCGCCTTACCTGG
>CALEHE010000069.1 GCA_937876415.1 uncultured Actinomycetes bacterium | reverse complement strand
TCAGATTGCGAATGGTGTAGCCGGCATTTTTGTCAACCCACGTTGGATAAACAAGTGGTTGACTCACCGTTACTCGGTTATCAGTGGTTCGGATCATCGTGATGGTGACGATGGCACCATCTTGACCTTCATCTGGTCGTGACGACTTCGTTGGCATATTCGTCAAGAAGTTTCCGAGACCAAACATGACCCAAACTCCGTTGATTTGTTCAATGGGTTGCAACACATGTGAATGCGCTCCAACGATGAGATCAATCTGCCCAGATGCTGTGAGTTCTTGTGCCCATTGACGTTGCTGCTCGGTCGGCACAGCAGAGTCCTCGTTGCCCCAATGCAAACTCAGCACCACTGCCTGAGCACCAAGGGTTCGTGCTTCGCGCGCATCGGCCAAAATACGTGGAATATCAATTAAGGCTGAACGCCACTCTTCGCCAAGGGCAGGCGGAGAGTCATAACGCAATGTGTATGACAAGTGGGCAACCACAACATCACCCACTTGAGTTGGCAATGGTTTGATTTCCTCAGGTGTTCGCGCCATTCCCGATTGCATGATTCCCAAAGACTCAAACGCACTCACTGTTGCGTTGATTGCTTCACTGCCACCATCAAAGACATGTTCACTCGCTGTTGAGCAGGCGTCGTAACCCGCCTCAGCGATTGCTGGGATGATTTGCGAAGGCACTTGATATTTTGGGTACGAGAAAGGTTCGGCTCCTGGCGGTGCAATCGGCGATTCAAGATGACAAATTGCCAAGTCAGCGCTAGTCAACAGTTCGGCAACATCGCCAAACATCGGCGTGAAATCAAAGGGCTCGGGCGAGCCTGACTCTTGGGCAATTCTGGCTGCAGTTGGCCAAAGACCCTTTTGCACCAAAATGTCGCCAGTAAAGGCCAAGGTGATCGGTGCCGGTGGCAGAGTTGTGGTCGTTGTTGATGACGTTGTTGTTGGGGCGATTGTTGTTGAAGTGGTTTCTGCCTCAGGCACCGAAGTCGGACTTGCGTTGGTCGTCACATTCGGATTATTCGCCGCTGTCGAAACAGTTCCTTGGTCAAGATTCGTTGGCGGGCGTAATGCAACTGGGGGCAACGTTGCCGGCCTCAAAA
>CALEHE010000068.1 GCA_937876415.1 uncultured Actinomycetes bacterium | reverse complement strand
CAGTAGTTATTGTGCGTTGCGAGCAGCAGTGGCTTTGGCTCGCAAGTCTTTCACGGCAAATTCAAGACCTTCGGTGTAACGGAACAAAGCGGTTCCAGCAATCAACACGTTGGCGCCGGCTGCGGCCGCACCTTCAATTGTGGAAGGCCCGATGCCACCGTCAACTTCGATGTTGACTTGATCAGAGAGTCCGCGACGTTCGATCAGTGCTTTGAGCTCGCGAATCTTGGGTTCCATTGATGCAATGTACGACTGACCACCAAAACCTGGGTTCACTGTCATCACCAACACCATGTCAACGAGGTCTAGGACATGTTCAATTTCGCTAATGGGCGTGTGCGGGTTGAGGGCAACGGCGGCGTTGGCTCCCATTGAATTGATATTGCCTAACGTGCGATGTAAATGCGGGCATGCTTCAGCGTGAACGATGAGACGACTGCAACCCGCGTCGACGTAGCGCTGAGCCAAAACGTCTGGTGTGAGCACCATGAGGTGCGCTTCAAAAGGCTTCTTGGTGTATTTGCGGGCTGACGCAATGACGTCGGGTCCAAAGGTGAGGTTGGGGACGAACTGGCCATCCATGACGTCCCACTGAAAGAGGTCAACGCCCGCGGCATCAAGTGCCTCAACTTCGGCGCCAAGCTTTGAAAAGTCGCAGGGCAAAACTGAGGGGGAGATCATGATCGGTAAGGACACGCCCACACGCTAGTCGGCTCTAGCCTGCGAGGGGTATGACGAAGCGACCGATCCGTAAATCTGGCTCGCGGCCGTTACCCAATTTCGAAGTTCAAGTACGTATCGAAAAGGTGGTCGCTGAGGGTGATGGCTTCGGCCATCTGCAGGACGGTCGGGTTATTTTCGTTGAGGGTGGTTTGCCGGGCGAACTTGTTGTTGCCAAGGTGTTGAAGCAATCAAAGGATTACGCCCGCGGCGTCGTGACCGAAGTACTTGAGGCGAGCGAGCAGCGAGTTCAGCCTCCGTGCGAATACGTTGCCCAGGGCTGTGGTGGTTGCGATTTGCAACATGCGTCAGTGGCCCTGCAACGACAGATCAAGTTTGACATCGTGCACGAGTC
>CALEHE010000067.1 GCA_937876415.1 uncultured Actinomycetes bacterium | reverse complement strand
AACATCATGATGTGATTTCATGATGTGGTTTCACGGTGTGGTTTCACGGTGTGGTCGGAACAGGCCAGGGTGCGAGGTCACCGACCAGCCTGGTGAATCAACGTGGTCGTTCAGCCGGCGGTCATGATGTTGGCGTCGGCAGCGGTTCCCAGACGTGGGGCGGTTCCAACACCAAGTTCAGGACTATCAAAGGTGATTGATCCGTCCTGGAGACCGACGAAGATCTCACTTTCGGGTGCACACCACTTTTCGTACTCTGCAGCCCACTCACCAGCCTCATCAGCACCTGAAATGTCATAACGAATATGGCAAATCAGACCAAGAATTTCGTATTCAGTGAGTGCTCCACCGGCCATTGCGCCTTGAGCGGGCATGACACTGCCGTTATATGAACGTGGGTAATGGGCTCCGCCTTCTCGGTTCGGGTCGCCGTAGCTCGTCACACCAGCGGCTTCATAGGCTTCGGTACCGGCGTAAACCCAGTTCAACATGTCTTCGATATGGGGGAAGGTCTTGAGGGACTCGCCGTCTTTCAACACTCGACCGGCTCCACCACCGCCGTCGGCTCCGTGGCAACTGGCGCAGGCACCATAGTTTTCAATTCCGATGGCGATTGGACCGCTGGCCTCGGCCTTTTGCGGCTGGAGACCCCGCACATACATGAATAAGAAGATCGGCATCAGCGCCAATGTCGCCATAGCCCACGACGGGATACGGCCACGAGATTTCGCAGCCTTGACATAAGCCGGTTCGGGCTTTGATACTTCTGCTTTTACTGGTGTTTCGGCAACAACTTTGGCAACCGGGGCTGCCGTAGTCGTCGCTGGCGTCGACGCAGAAGCCTCACTGGATGTTGCGTCTCCACCCGCAGATTTGCGGTCACGGGAACGCTTGAGTAGGTGCTCGGGAATCTCGGTCACAGGCCAGTCCTTTCGGGCGTGGGGCACGACAAATAATTGGCGGACACCAAGGGGTGACCGACTTCGGTAAGAACACTAGAGGGCGAGCGACCCTATGACGGAATTCCTCGCACTTTTATCTCCGGAAACCTGTCACGCAGGAGACGACTTGAGTACCGTGAACTTGCGCACAACCACGCCTCAGGGGGTGGGAGTGCTGATAGACCACTACTAGTCAACTGGTAAAGGTTCGACGGCCGTCAGGAAAGTTTGTTCAGTCCAACTTTGAGGAGTTGGGTGGGGCAAGACCCTTGGCGACTAAGGTTCAAGGTGGTTCTGGTGGCGCAAGCTTCCAGAAACGATTTTTACAGTTTAAAAACCTCCAATCATCAACTAACCAATACGTGCAACGACCATGTATCGAATTCGTTACAGGGCATAGAAGGGACCACCGGCTGCATGCTGGCGATAGACATTCTGAAGTGGCCGGGAATGAATCAGGCCTTCATTTTCTCCTTGATACTGACCGTCATTTTGACTGGTCTGATTTTTGTGTACGGCAAACGTCGTCCCATCGGCACGCCGGTGTCATGGGGCGAAGCAATGATTGGTTCGGTCTACGCATTCTTCGTGATGTTCATTGGGTACGGAGTCCTTCCTCACCAGTGGCTCGTTCATGTGCAGAACGAACTCGGCTGGCGCTCTGACAAGCCGTTTCTCGGACCTGGCTCAATCTTTAAATCTCAGGCAAAGGGCGGAAGTTTTCCGTTCGATATCAACTACTTGCAGATCGGCGACATCATCGTCACCGGTCTATATGGCGTTCTCTTGGGTGTGCAGATTTACACCTGGATGTGGTGGCAAAAGCGCGGAACCAAAAAATCAACCGCAGTTGAGCAATCAACGTACGGTCGTCCATTGGTGAAAAAGGCATAACTCATGGCCCGTACTGACGCCAATCCGCCGATGATGCCATTCACTGACCAGTACCAACTGGTCGAGGTGGACGCGGACTACCTCACCAAGGCGGTGAAACCCAAGCAGTTCATTCATATCGATCAATCCGAATGCATCATGTGTGAGGGTTGCGTCGATATCTGCCCGTGGAAGTGCATTCACATGGTCACACCAGATGCTGTGGTGGAAGCCACAGGAACTGAGCGTCCAGGAATTGACCCCAACGACAACGTTCTTTTTATTATTGATGATGATGTGTGTACGCGTTGTGCACTGTGCGTTGATCGGTGTCCGACCGGCGTCATCATTCTCGGCAAGGCCGGTGCAGCACTTGCAACCGGTGACACCCACACCCGTACCGCAAACCACGGATACGCCTACGGAATGCGTTTCTAGGAGACAAGCACATGGCTAAGGTCATCGAAGATCCCCGACCCACCGCAAAAGAGCGGCTGAATAAAACGGTAGACGGTGTTCAAGGCAGTCAAGTCTGGAACTCAATCTTCCGTCCTGGTTCTATTTTCCGTAAGGGTTACACCGACAGCCCGCGTAACCGTTCGTACGTGATCATGAACTCGGTGCTGTATCACTTGCATCCCGTGAAGGTGAAGCGTCACGCGGTAAAAGTCAGCTACACCTTGTGTCTCGGAGGCTTGAGTTTCTTTCTCTTTATTTTGTTAACCGTGACGGGCATTTTCTTGATGTTCTTCTACCGACCTGAAGCAACTGCTGCTTGGAATGACATCAGCAGTCTTCAGACTTCGGTGGCGTTCGGATTACTTGTGAGAAATATGCATCGATGGGGCGCCCACTTAATGGTGCTTACGACGTTCTTGCACATGGCTCGCGTTTTCTATCATGGTGCATACAAGGCTCCACGCGAATTCAACTGGGTGATCGGTGTCGTGTTGTTGACCCTCACCTTGTTGTTGTCGTTCACCGGCTACTTGTTGCCTTGGGATCAATTGGCCATGTGGGCTGTGGCAGTGGGAACAAACATGATGGGCTATACACCCGTGTTTGGTTCTCAAGTGCGTTTCGTGTTGCTTGGTGGTGTCGAAATTGGTTCTGAAACCTTGTTGCGTTGGTACGTGTTGCACGTACTCTTGCTTCCTTTTGTCATCGTGATATTTATGGCTATCCACTTCTGGCGTGTCCGCAAAGACGGCGGCATCTCAGGTCCGTTGTGACCGGAGTTTGAAAGGAACTGATTTAACATGACTGAAATCCCCGAACACCTGCTGAAGCGAGCACAGGCTGCTCGCGACAAGGCTGCTGCTGACGCTGGTGCTGCTGCGCCGGCTTCAAGCGACGCGCCGGCATCCGATCCGCGTATCCCTGCGCATCTTCTTGAACGCAGCAAAGCCGCCAAAACTAGAGTTGAAGGCGATGCTGGCGCAGTGGCGGTGGCCGAAAAAGTTGGTGCTTTAGTTGCTGCGGCTCCGTCATCTGGCGGCATTCCGGTTGGTGCTGGTCCTGGTGGACACACTCAGCGTTTGTTGACAGTTGTTAAGTCGGGATCAATCCAAGACGTGAAGGCCATACCGGTTGACAAGGTGCACACCTGGCCACACTTGTTGGCCGCTGAATTTGTTGCAGCGTTGGCTTGCACCGCGTTCTTGTTCTTCTTCTCGATTTTCGTAAATGCACCGCTGTTGCAGTTGGCTAACCCCAACCAAACACCGAACCCTTCCAAAGCCCCTTGGTACTTCCTCGGATTGCAAGAATTGTTGACCATGTTCCACCCGATGGTTGCTGGTGTCACCATTCCGGGTATTGCATTGTTCGCTTTGATTCTTGCTCCGTACATTGACAAGAACCCATCAAACAAACCAGAGGATCGCAAGTTCGCAACATCTATCATGACCGTGCACCTTATGTTCTGGGCTGTACTCGTGATGATCGGTTCGTTCTTCCGTGGTCCAGGATTTAACTTTGTCTTCCCATGGCGTGACGGCCTGTACTTCGAGTTGTGAGGTTCGAACTTTTATGACACCCCTAGCAACGATCATCATTGCCATCGCAGTCCTCGTGGTTTTGGCCGCAGTCGTCCTGGTGACGTCGGCGCGACGTTCAGATGTTCGCGGGGCCGGAGCGCTATCACGTGAGACCGTGAAACGCGACAAGTCCATTAAGGCCGAATCGGGTGCTGGTCCGTCGGGCGCCGCTTACGAATCAACTGAAGTGGCCACGCGGTCATCTGAACTCGCCAAAGCCACCGAAGTTGCGCCAGTTGCGTGGCAAGCTCCCGATCAAGATGCGGTTGATGTTTCACGACGTCAGTTCTTTAACCGTGCTGCCATCACTTTGATGACTGCGAGCATTGCCTCATTTGGCGTGGCCTGTATCGCGTTCTTGTGGCCGCGTGCCGGTGGAGGATTCGGTTCAAAGGTCAACATTGGTCGACTTGAAGATCTCGTTGTGCAGATCCGTGGAGACAAAGGATTTGTGTACAAACCCGAAGCCCGTACGTGGCTAACGGCCTACCCAAAAGACGCCTTGCCCAAAGCGCGCGTGACATTTGCATCGCAGGGTCCGGTCTTGGCCGGAATGGAAGCCGGCGTCGTGGCGTTGTACCAAAAGTGTCCGCACCTCGGCTGTCGAGTTCCCGAATGTAAGAGTTCGCAATGGTTTGAATGCCCGTGTCACGGTTCGCAGTACGACCGAGTGGGCGAAAAGAAAGCGGGACCGGCTCCTCGCGGAATGGATCGATTCGGTGTAACGGTGACCAATGGCAATGTCATTGTTGACACTGGAACTGTTTTTGACGGTCCAGCGATTGGTATCAACACGACTGGTCAGGAAGCTGAAGGTCCACACTGTGTCGGCGGAGGCGCGAAACACTGATCATGATTGCTGCATCAGCCACAAACACCATCGCCATCGTGATTTCGCTGACCTTTGTGGTCGGCTGGATTGTGTACGCCGTGATGAATCGTTCGGCCGGTAAAGCCGAAATTGGTTCAGAAATTGAACTTGCTGCCAACCGCAAGAAGTACTACGAGGACGAAGAACTTGAAGGTCACCGATTACAGCGTTTGCAGTTGCTCGGAGTCTTGATTTTGGCCACGATCACCATTGGTTTGCCGGCCTATTGGCTGAATGAACCGAATCGTCAACGAAACACGACTGAGGGTCAAGCCAACCGTTTTATTTCTTGGGGATCAGGTCTTTTTGCATCAACGGCTGAAGGAGGATTCAACTGCGCAGGTTGCCACGGCGGAATGAACGGATCTGGCGGTGCGGCTCCGTACACCGTCACCGATTCAAAGACTGGCGAAGTAAAGGCCGTCACGTGGAAAGCGCCGGCGATCAACACGGTTTTCTACCGTTTTGATGAA
This sequence comes from uncultured Actinomycetes bacterium, assembly GCA_937876415.1. Classification (GTDB taxonomy): domain Bacteria; phylum Actinomycetota; class Acidimicrobiia; order Acidimicrobiales; family Ilumatobacteraceae; genus Casp-actino8. The sequence continues at coordinate 25,027 of CALEHE010000067.1, read as the reverse complement.
AATGAGGTTCGCTTCATTCTGGTTTACGGTCGTCCATTCTCGCCGATGTCCCCATGGGGTATTGATGGTGGCGGACCGTTGAACTCGCAACAGATTGATACCTTGATTTCATATCTGAAGAGCATTCAGATTCCGCGGGAAGATTGCATCGTCGCTGATGCCAATCCTCTCAACTGCGACGGCGGACATTTTCCAGACTCTGAACAAGACAAGATCCAAGCAGCCGCCCAAAAGACTGTTGACGATGGAACTTACGGTTCGATCGGTGAAGCGTTGTTCAATCTTGAGTCCGGATCAGGCGCCTACAGTTGCGCTCGCTGCCACACGCCCGGATGGAGCTGGGGCGAACCTGGTCAGACGGGTTCTGGAGCATATGGCTGGAACCTCACGGGTGGTGCAACCAATAGTCACTTCTCAACTGAACAAGAGATGATTGATTTCATCAAGGCGGGTTCGAAGTATGGCGTCAAGTACGGTATTCAAGGTCAAGGCTCTGGACGTATGCCCGGGTTCGGTGACCTTCTCACCGATGAGCAGATTCAACAAATCGTGAACTACGTTCGGAACGAACTATGAGCGCACTTTTGAGCATTGGTTGGGAACCTGAACTTCGCGGACTTCTTACTGTCATCATTGGAACGGTCGCTTTATGCGGCAGTGTCTATCTCCTTCTTGGAACCAACCTTGGCATTCGCCTTGGACTTTTGGTGGCCATGGCCGGACTGTTTGGCTGGATGTTAATGATGGGCGTCATTTGGATGACCTACGGCATCGGTCTCATCGGTAATCAGCCATCTTGGAAGCCTGCTGAACCATTCACGATTGTTCGCGATGGTTCGCTTCTTAACCAATCTGAAGTTATTGAAGAAACAGTACAAGTCGCTGATAATGCTTCGCCCACCGAAGTCGCGGCGGCAGCGTCACAAGCACTTGTGGCTGAAGGTTGGGAAGTGTTGCCCACTGACGATGCGGGTCGCGGTCAAGCCATTGCAGCCGCCGATGAAGTCATTCAAGTGGAAGCCGAAATGTATGCCGCAGGAGAGTACGAAGCAGTTGCGGTATATAAGAGAGGCGGAGAGCGTTATCCAAAATTGGGTGACGAAATTGACTTTGTTGCCTTCTTCCATAAGCCCCATTACGCCGTCGTCGAAATTGTGCCACTCGTGCCACAGCGCGAAGAGCCAGGTCGCGCGCCGGCTCGACCAGTGATTGACGAGAGCCAGCCCCACCAATATGTGATCATGATTCGCGATCTCGGCTCAAAGCGTCAACCAGCGTTCTTCATCACCGTCGGTTCAGCCATCATTTTCTTGTTGTGTTGTCTGATGCTGCATCGTCGAGATAAGACGTTGGCGGAACATGTTTCGGGCGCGACGACTCCTGCGAAGGTATAACGCATGGGTCAGTACCTTCCCGTTCTTGCTCTCACGATTCTCGGAATTCTGTTTGGTGCACTGAGTTTTGTCGCATCACGTTTGTTGGCGCCGCGTCGACCATCGTCGGCGAAGGAAGCACCGTACGAATGTGGCATTGTCCCAACTCGAGAACCACCTGAACGTTTTCCGGTGAGCTTCTACATCGTGGCGATGTTGTTCATCATGTTTGACATTGAAATCATTTTCATTTATCCATACGCCGTCAACCGAGCAGAGCTCGGTGCTTTTGCGTTTTGGGAAATGTTGGCCTTCAGCGTGGTGTTCTTTTTAGCCTTTGTTTATGTCGTTGCTCGAGGCGCCCTTGATTGGGGTCCGGTCGCAAAGGCGCGTCGACTCGTTGACGGTGTCTCGGCTACCCGCACATCAACATCGACAATTCGTCGCGTCGGTCTTGAAGGTCGCGTCGACAACGATCAGGCTGCCTGAGTAGTAGGGGGAATCAATATGGGTGTAGTTCGCAACGTGCTTGACGATGGACTTGGTGGCATCGAACACAACTTCATCACTGGTCGCATTGAAGATCTCGTGAAGTGGTCACGTAGCCGATCAAGTTGGGGCGCGACATTTGGTTTGGCTTGCTGTGCGATTGAAATGATGGGCACTGGTGGTCCCCACTATGACATCGCTCGTTTCGGTATGGAAGTTTTCCGTGCTTCGCCCCGCCAGGCAGACATCATCATCGTCGCTGGTCGCGTGAGCCAAAAGATGGCGCCAGTGTTGCGTCAGGTGTACGACCAAATGATGGAACCCAAATGGGTGATCTCGATGGGTGTGTGTGCATCAAGCGGCGGCATGTTCAACAACTACGCGATTCTTCAAGGTGTGGACCAGATTGTTCCCGTTGATGTGTACGCGCCTGGCTGCCCGCCAACGCCTGAGACCCTCATCCATGCCATTGAAACCTTGCACCAGAAGATTGAAGATGGCGAAATTATGCGTCGTCGGGCCAAGAGCGGTGCTGGTGCAAATATTCATATCACCGAAATCCCTGCGCAGATGTCACCAGTTGCAGTCTCACTTGGTCGTCCAGAAGTGATGGGGACACGGTTATGAGTGATGCCACGACCGATGTTGATGTAACGCCTGAACTGCAACCGCAACTACATGGTTGCCCAGTTAGTGATTCACGTGGTCAATCAGTTGTGCACCCAACCCGTGCGCAGTACGTGGCGTTAATGAAGAAGTTGCTCGATGGCGGTTATGTCATGTGCAGCGATCTCACTGCCACCGATTACTTGACTCACTCGGGACGAACTTTGCCCGAGGGAATTGACGCAGAACGATTTGAAGTTGTTGTCAACCTCACGGCGATCGCGACGCGTGATCGCATTCGCGTGCGTGTTCAAGTTCCAGAATCTGATCCGACCATTGCGTCACTGTTTGATTTGTGGCCAGGCACCGAGGCGATGGAACGAGAAGTCTTTGACATGTTTGGTCTTTCGTTTGACGGACATCCCGATCTCACACGTATTTTGATGCCCGAAGATTGGGATGGACATCCCCTTCGCAAGGATTATGCGATTGGTCGCATTCCGGTGCAGTTCAAGGGGTCTAACTCATGACATCGGTCGAAAACATCTTCAAGACCAATGAAGGCGCGCAAGAAATGCGCGCCCGTAGCGAAATCAGCGCCAAAGAAATTTTGCGCGAGGTCGGTTCAGTTCTGCGTATGAGCGAAGCCGAAGCGGCCAAGCTTGGACAGATTCCGGCTGACGCCGACGAAGACCAAACCATGATCATCAATATGGGACCACAACACCCCAGTACTCACGGTGTATTGCGACTCATGCTTGAACTTCAAGGCGAGAAAGTCCTGCGTTGCAAGCCCATCATCGGTTACTTGCACACCGGTATGGAGAAGACTGGTGAAGAACTCACCTACATGCAAGGTGGCACCAACGTCACGCGCATGGACTACCTAAGTCCTCTCAATAACGAACTTGTTTTTTCAATGGCCGTTGAAAAATTGCTCGGCATTGAAAACGACATTCCTGAACGCGCCGTGTGGATGCGCATGTTGCTCTCTGAACTCAATCGCATGAGTAGTCACTTGTTGTTCCTTGCGACAAACGGCATGGACCTCGGTGCAGTCTCGATGATGTTGTACGGCTGGCGCGAACGTGAAGAAGTATTGCGCTTCTTCCAAAAAGTCACCGGTCTTCGCATGAATCACAACTTCATCCGCCCAGGTGGAGTTGCTGCCGACTTGCCCGCAGGTTGGCGTGATGACGTTCTAGAAATTCTTGAAATGCTGCCCATTCGTTTGGCCGAGTATGACATCTTGATGACCGATCAGCCCATTTGGCGCGAACGTTTGCAGGGTGTTGGCGTCATTACCGCCGATGAAGCTTTGGCTCTCGGAACGAGCGGACCAATTCTGCGTTCGACTGGTGTTGCTTGGGACTTGCGCCGCGATCAGCCGTACTTGCATTACGACAAGGTTGAGTTCGATGTGATTGTTGGTTCATACGGCGATGCATTTGACCGCTATGCCATTCGTATCAACGAAATTCGTGAATCAATTCGTATTGTGCACCAAGTACTTGATGCCATGCCGCTTGGCGACTATCGCATTCAAAACAAGAAAGTCACGCCCCCACCGCGTGCTCGTATTGACGAATCAATGGAAGCTCTGATTCACCACTTCAAGATTTTCACTGAAGGTTTTAAAGTGCCTGAAGGTGAGGTGTACTCCGCAATTGAAAGTCCCCGTGGCGAAATCGGTTGTTACATCGTGAGCGACGGAGGCCCGAAGCCATATCGCATTCACATGCGTGCTCCAAGCTTCGTCAACATTCAAGCCTTGCCGCACATGATGCGCGGTGGTTTGGTGGCCGACGCGGTTGCAGTGATTTCGTCAATTGACCCAGTTTTAGGAGAGGTCGATCGCTGATGTCCCGCTTTACAGAAGACAACGCACGTCTCGCTAAGGAGATCATTGGTCGTTATCCGCGTCCGCGTTCGGCAATGATTCCGCTACTGCACCTTGCTCAACAGCAGAGTGGTTACGTCACCAACGATGCAATGGTGCACATTGGTGAACTAGTGGGGGCAACATCGGCCGAAGTGTACGGAACTGCATCGTTCTACGAAATGTTTAAGTTCGAACCAGTGGGCAAGTACCTCGTCAACATTTGCGGAACGATGTCGTGTGCATTGATGGGCTCGGAAGAACTTATGCATCACGCCGAACACAAACTCGGCGTCAAGGTCGGAGGAACAACCAGCGACGGAATGTTTACTCTTGAGCATGCCGAATGTCAGGCCGCATGTACCGAAGCTCCGTGCTTGCAAGTGAACTACCGCTATCGCTTCCGCGTGACGCCAGAAAGTTTTGATTCGTTGATCGACGACTTGTCGGCCGGTCGTTTGACCGCTGAAATTCCCGATCACGGAACCGTGGCCAAAGTTCTTCAGCACATTCCTGCCGATCGCGGCGTTGGTGCAGTTCCTCCTGAATCAGTGACTGAAGCGCCGGAATGGCTCAATGGGAAGGCTGCGCTATGAGCGGAACATACGCCCACGCTCCTGGCTTCATTGCCGGAGATCGTCCAAAGATCGTGACGTCACGATTTGAATACGAAGACTCGTACACATTGCGGCGTTTCTTGGCGACTGATGGTTATCAAGGTTTACGCGCCGCGCTTGGCCGTGCGGCCAATGAAGTGCACGATGAAGTCAAGAGTGCAACTGTGCTTGGTCGCGGCGGAGCCGGTTTCCCAGCCGGCACCAAGTGGGGCCTCACACCACAAGGTGTGTACCCGCGCTACTTAGTGGTCAATGGTGACGAGAGTGAACCAGGTACCTACAAAGACCGTTTGCTTATGGAGCGCGACCCGCACCAATTGATCGAAGGTTGTTTGATCGCGTGTTATGCGGCTGGCCTGTCACAGTGCTTCTTGTACATCCGTGGCGAAATGGCTTTGGCCCAAGAACGTGTCGCCGCCGCATTGAACGATGCGTATGCCGCGGGTTATGTCGGTAAAAACATTTTGGGCTCAAACTTTTCCGTTGACATCGTGTTGCACTGGGGTGCTGGTGCCTACGTCGTCGGTGAAGAAACCGCGTTGATCGAAAGTCTCGAAGGCAATCGCGGTATGCCGCGACTCAAGCCTCCGTACTTCCCAGCCGCTATTGGTCTCTATGGTCAACCAACCATCGTGAACAATGTTGAAACTTTGGCGAACTTGCCCTGGTTGATGCTGAACGGAGCCGAGGCATATACCGCCATCGGAACCAAGACTTCACCAGGGACGCGCATGGTTGCAGTGAGCGGACATGTCAAGCGCCCAGGTGTGTACGAAATCATTAACGGCATCACCACCTTCCGCGACTTGTTGTACAAAGAAGAATTCTGTGGGGGCATTCGTAACGGCAACCAGTTGAAGGCGTTTGTACCGGGTGGCGGATCGGCACCTTGGTTCACCGAAGATCAACTTGATATTCCCTTCGAAGGACCACAAGCTGGTGCTGCTGGTTCAATGCTCGGATCAGGTGCCGTCATGGTGATGGATGAGACCACCGACATTCCCGCAGCTGCTCTCACGTTGACTCGTTTCTATGCCCACGAATCATGTGGCAAGTGCACGCCATGTCGCGAGGGCGGAACTTGGCTTGAGCGAATTCTCAGCCGTGTGGTTGACGGCAAGGGCACCATGGCCGACCTTGACCAACTCATCGAAGTTGGAACATCAATTTGTCCCGGTGATTTCCCGCATGCATCAAACGCGAAATTAGGAATTAGTGCAGTGCCGTTCCCGTACAAGATGAACACCATTTGTTTCGTCGGACCATCGGCGTATGCGCCAGTGAACTCGGCACTTGTTTTGTTCCGTGAAGAATTCGAAGCCAAGATAGTCAAGCGCAACACGATCCCTGTTACCGCCGTTGGAGCTGCGTCATGACTACGACTGAACCCAACATCGAAAACGCGGCACCGGTCGACACGCCTATTGATCCCAATGCCATCACGATCTCGATCAACGGCAAGCCCGTTGCCGCTCGTAAAGGTGAATTGATTATTGCTGCTGCCGATCGCAGCGGTGATTACATTCCGCGTTTCTGTTATCACCCGCGTATGAGCGCTGTTGGTATGTGCCGTCAGTGTTTGGTTGAAGTCGAAGGTCCTCGCGGGCCGATGATGGTGGTCAGTTGCATGACCCCCGTTGCTGAAGGACAGATTGTGCGCACCGAGACTGATCAGGTGAAGCGCGCTCAAGAAGGCATTGTTGAATTGTTGTTGGCTAACCACCCCCTTGATTGTCCAGTGTGCGACAAGGGTGGCGAATGCCCACTGCAAGATCAAGCGTTCAGCCACGGTCCCGGCGAAAGTCGTTACATCGAAGAAAAACGTCACTACGAAAAGCCCATCCCGATTAGCGATTTAGTTTTGCTCGACCGTGAGCGTTGCATCTTGTGCGATCGTTGTACGCGATTTGCTGATGAAGTTGCTGGCGATGCATTGATTCACTTCACGTCACGAGGAAATAACACTCAAGTACAGACTTTCCCCGACGAACCATTTAGTTCGTACTTCTCGGGTAACACAGTGCAGATTTGCCCAGTAGGCGCGCTCACTGCCCAGCCGTACCGATTCAAGGCTCGCCCATGGGACCTCGAAAAGACCGAGAGCACGTGTACAACTTGTTCAGTCGGCTGTCGTATCACTGTTGAGTCAAGCCGCGATGAACTCTTGCGCTACCAAGGTGTTGACAGCGACCCCGTGAACCATGGTTGGTTGTGCGACAAGGGCCGCTTCAATTTTGAATCGGTCAAGAGCGATGATCGTCTTGCTGAGCCGATGGTGAAGCACAACGGTGCGTTAGTTCCAACTTCTTGGAGTTCGGCTCTACAGACTGCCGCCAATTTGATTTCGCAATCAATTAATGACGGTGGTGCGCAAAGCGTGGCCATCATTGGTGGAGCACGGGGAACGAATGAAGATGCTTACGCGTGGTCGTTGCTGGCTCAGGCTCTAGGTGTCACCAACGTTGATGCGCAGTTTGACGATGGTCTACCTGCTTCGGTGTTCGCATACAACCAGGCGACCATCGATCAAGCCGCGAATGCAACCACCGTCATTTTGTTGTCACCAGACCTCAAAGAAGAATTGCCCATTTTGTATTTGCGTTTGCGTGACGCTTCTGAGAAGAAGCGCAGCAAACTTATAGAGTTCGCCCCCAAGCAAACCGGCATCACGCGTTATGCATGGAAATCTGTTGCCTATGAACCCGGCAACCAGGTTGCAGTTGTCGCGAGTACTTTGGCTGAGGCAACAGTTGCCGCTCAGGTTGCTAAAGGATCAGTTGTCGTTGTAGTCGGACGGGCGAACTTGGCCGAAGATGATTCATTCACGTTGGCTGCACTTGATGCCGTTATGGCCGTTGCCCCTCAGGCAGCAGTTCTTCCGGTGATCCGTCGTGGCAATGCTCGTGGTGCAGTTGAAAGTGGTTTGGTGACCGGATCAACAACTTCGATCTTGCGTTCAGCAGCAGCTGGAAAGATCAATTGCTTGATTCTTCTTGGTGCAGATCCGATTGCCGATGTTCGTGACACCGAACTTGTTCGCCAAGCGATGGCTGCAGTTCCACACATCATCGCCGTTGATACCTTTGCCTCAAATTCATCCCAACGCGCCGACGTGTTGTTGCCGGCTGCTGCATTTGGTGAAAAAGATGGAACGACAACCAACCTTGAAGGACGAGTTACGCAACTCAATCGCAAGGTCAATGTTCACGGTACCGCTCGTCCCGATTGGATGATCGCTCTTGAACTTGCTGATTACTTGGGTCATGACTTGGGTGTTGGCTCAGTTCAAGAAGTACATCAGCAACTGGTGAGCAAGGTCGCCGCATTCGCTGATGCGACTCGTTCTGCTCTTGCCATTAACCCTGACGGAATTTTGTTACGTCGCTCATCTAGTAATAGTGCGTCGGTCGCAGTACCAGCAGTACCTGATCGTCCCGGTTTTGGTTATCGCTTGGTGGTCGGTCGTAAGTTGTATGACAACGGCAGCAACGTTGCCCATTCGGCTTCATTGGCGCCGTTGGCACCGGGCTCGGCATTGCACATGCACCCACTTGATCTTGAACGACTGGGCGCCGCGGTCGGTGCACAAGTCAAAGTCTCAAGTGATCGAACCTCTATCGTGATGCCGATTGTTGCCGACGAAGCAGTGACGCGCGGAACGGTGTGGGCAGCCTGGGCACAAAGTGGCTCAAATATTGGTGAGCTCATTGATTCGTCCCGTCCAGTGAATGATGTGAAGGTGGAAACACTGTGAACAACTCGACTGCACTTCTCGGTCTAGATCCCATCGCCATCGGTGATTTGATTTGGGCACCACTTTTGATCATCTTGCTCAAAGTCGTCGCGGTCTTTGTGATCGGACTTGTTGCCACGATGTTGATGGTGTGGTTTGAGCGCAAGGCAATCGCTGGCATGGGTAACCGCATCGGACCAAACAAGGCCGGCCCGTGGGGCTTGCTGCAAACTTTGGCGGACGGAATCAAGTTGTTCTTCAAAGAAGACTTGTTGCCCGATCGTGCTGACCGTTTTGTCTTCAAACTGGCTCCCTTCTTGGCATTTGTTCCAGCGTTCTTGGTGTGGGCAGTCATTCCACTGGGTGGAGATTTCTCAGATGGCAAAGATGGTCTGGTCACGTGGTTTGGTCATGCGACCCGTGTGCAGTTAGCCGATCCGCCGATTGGCGTCTTGTTATTGCTGGCCTTGTCATCGATTGCGGTGTACGGAATCATGTTGGCTGGTTGGTCAAGTGGTTCGAAGTATCCATTGCTCGGATCAGTTCGTGCGTCTGCGCAAATGGTGTCATATGAAGCTGCACTTGGATTAAGTCTTGCAACGGTCATTTTGATGGCTGGCACTTTGTCCACTAGTGGGATCGTTGGAAACCAATCAAGTTTTACTGATTGGCATGTTGTATCAACAGGCGTCATTCCATTCATTATCTTTATGTTGGCGGCAACTGCTGAATTGAATCGTCCTCCATTTGACTTAGTTGAAGCCGAACAAGAATTGGTTGGTGGTTTCAACACCGAATACTCAAGTATTCGATTCGGCCTGTTCTTCCTGGCTGAATTCATGAATACCATCACGATGAGTGCTGTCATAGTGACCCTGTTCTTTGGTGGTCCGCAAGGCTTGTTTGACATTCCCGGAATTCCTGGTGCGATCGAAGGCTCCATTTGGCTGATCGCCAAGGTACTGGTGTTCCTGTATGTCTATGTCTGGATGCGGGCCACTTTGCCTCGCTTCCGTTACGACCAGTTGATGGACCTTGGCTGGAAGATCTTGATCCCGGCATCACTTGGCTGGTTTATGTTGATGGCAGTGTTGCGCCTCGGACGTGACGAAGACTGGAACGTCGTTGTGGTCACCATCGTCGCTGCCGTGATCATTCTCGGATGTGTTGCGCTGATGTCAACTGCTGTCAAAGTAAGTAAAGCCAATCGCGAACGTGAAGGAGCGATGTTCTGATGGGTTACCTCGGAGGATTTCTTGTCACGCTGGCTCAGGTCGGTCGTCGCAACAAACTGACCCTTGAGTATTCAGGTGGTCGTGAAAATAAAAAGGGCAAACCGCAAAAAGACGAGAAGGCACCCAAGCCCGAACGTTTGCACGGTCGTCATGTTCTAAATCGTTATGAGGACGGTATGGAAAAGTGCATCGGTTGTGAACTGTGCGCCGGTGTTTGCCCAGCTAAGTGCATCTACGTGCGAGGTGCCGATAACGACCCCGAGAATCCCACCTCACCAGGTGAGCGTTTTGGTTTTGTATACGAGATCAACTATTTGCGTTGTATTCACTGCGACTTGTGCGTTGAAGCATGCCCAACCGAAGCAATAACCGAAACGAAGTTGTTTGAGTTCTCATTTACAAATCGTCAAGACGCCATTTATACAAAAGATGAATTGGTCGTCGACGATGACGGTAAGCCGCAGCAGTTGCCATGGGAAGACTGGCGCGAAGGCGAAGATATCTTGACCTCGGGTTGGTTGCGGGCAACTGCTCCGTCGGGTGATGCGACCTTTGAAGGTGTCGTTGGCTGGAGTGGCGAGTTGGGTTACGGCGTTCGCACGCCAGAACCCGCTCAAGATCAGAGAGACGAGGCTGGTCACTGATGGAACTAGTGGTCTTCATTTTTTCTGCTGCCATGATCTTGATCGGCGGACTTGGAGTAGTCCTTCGTAGTCATCCAGTACATGCTGCGTTGAGTCTGGTCTTGACTCTGTTTGGTGTGGCTGTGATTTTCGTGTCACAAGAGGCACATTTTCTTGCCGCCGTACAAGTCATTGTGTACGCCGGGGCCATCGTGGTGTTGTTCTTGTTCGTGATCATGCTTCTCGGCGTCGACCGAACTGAAGACATCAAAACTGAGCCGTTTAAGGTTCAGCGTCCGTTAGCAATTATTGTTGGTGTCGGTTTAATCGGTTTGGTGACGGCAGCCGTTGTGACGTCTCGCGATGTCGTGGCTACCCGCGGTGCAGGCATCGCTGAACCAGAAATGACCGACCCAGATTCAAACATTCGTCAATTATCACGCAGTGTGTTTGGTGATTATGTCGTGGCTTTTGAACTGACATCGGTTTTGCTGGTTGTTGCGGTCGTCGGGACTGTGTTGCTCACTCGCAAAATGAAGTCAACATTAAAGGAATCTCAGTGATGTCAGCTTTGGTCGCCGCTGCGACGCCAACTACTACGTGGTATTTGGTGCTTGCCGCAGTCTTATTCGGAATCGGCACCGTTGGTGTTTTGGTTCGTCGAAATCCACTCGTGATGTTCATGTGCATTGAACTCATGCTGAACGCTGTCAACTTGTCATTTGTGGCGCTAGCTAAGCGACTCGGTGATATTGGTGGACAAACCACAGTGTTCTTCGTGATGGTTGTGGCCGCGGCAGAAGTCGTCGTAGGTCTCGGCATCATTGTGTCCATTATGCGTAAACGCCCCGGTGCCAACGTTGACGATATTTCGGCGTTGAAGGGCTAAGGGGTAAACAATGCTTGATCTCATTTGGTTAATCCCAGCGTTGCCGCTCGCTGGATTCATTCTGATTTTGTTATTCGGTCGCTTGTTAGGAGAACCGAAGTCTGGAATCTTGGCAGCACTGATGGTGGCCGGCTCATTCGTTGTCTCCGTCGCAGTATTTTTTGAATTGCTTTCAAAGCCAATGGAAGAACGTCATCATGTCTTCACGGCGTTCTCGTGGGTCCCGATCGGCTCTTTGCAAGTTGACTTGGCCTTCCTGGCTGATCCGCTCAGCATCACGATGGCTTTGTTTGTTACCGGAATTGGCTCACTCATTCACTTGTACGCCATTGGCTACATGCACGGCGATCCGAAATTCTCCAAGTTCTTCCTATATCTCAACTTGTTCGTGTTCTCGATGTTGATGTTGGTCATGGGCGAAAACTTGCTCGTTACCTTCCTCGGCTGGGAAGGTGTTGGTACTTGCTCGTACTTCTTGATTTCGTTTTGGCATACTCGCGAAAGTGCGGCGACCGCGGGCAAAAAGGCATTCGTCACTAACCGTGTTGGTGACTGGGGTGTGATGATGGCGATGTTCTTGGCTTTCGGTGCCACCGGAACATTGAGTTACGCCGGAATCAATCACGCTGCCGAGTCGGGCGCGCTGTCTGCTGTCACTGCAACGGGTATCGCAATGATGTTGTTCATTGGCGCGTGCGGTAAGAGTGCGCAGTTGCCGCTATATATCTGGTTGCCTGACGCCATGGAAGGCCCGACGCCAGTGTCGGCACTTATTCACGCTGCAACAATGGTGACCGCCGGTGTCTTCGTCATGACTCGCATTAATCCAGTACTGGCAATTTCCTACGATTGGTTACCAACAATCATTGCGGTCGTCGGTGTAGCAACAGCATTATTTGCTGCGACGATTGCCGTTGCACAAACCGATATTAAGAAAGTCTTGGCGTACTCGACAGTAAGCCAGTTGGGTTTCATGTTCTTAGCGATCGGTTCTGGCGCTTACGTAGCCGCGATCTTCCACATGGTGACCCACGCATTCTTCAAGGCCTTGTTGTTCTTGGGTTCGGGTTCAGTGATTCATGGCATGCATCACGAACAAGACATGCGCAAGATGGGTGCACTTCGCGTGCTCATGCCCGTCACTGCATTTACCTTTATTATCGGTTGGTTGGCCATTGCTGGTGTTCCACCATTCGCAGGTTTCTGGAGCAAGGACGAAATCTTGTTGTTCGCCTTTGCCAAGAGCCCAATTTTGTATGTTGTGGGGTTGATCACCGCGTTGCTCACCGCGTATTACATGACTCGCCAAGTCATCATGGTGTTCTTTGGTGAAGCTCGTTGGAATGATCACAGTGAAGAGCATGGCGCACATGGTGATTTCAAGCCGCACGAAAGCCCAAAGGTTATGTTGGCACCGCTTGTTGTACTGGCTGGATTGTCGATCGTTGGCGGAGCAATGCAGTTGCCATTCAGCAGCAAAACTCATTTCTTAGAAAAGTGGCTCGAACCAGTTATTGAATTTGGCCAAGCCGACATTCACTATTCGTGGGCCTATGAAAACAAGTACATCTTGTTGGGTATCGCTATTGTCGTTGCACTATCTGGAATCGCTGCGTCGTACATGGTGTATTCAAAGAAGAAGTTTGCAGCCATTGAACCTAATGTGATGGCACAGGGTTGGTTCTACGACAAGGGCATTTCAAATTTCATGGGCGGACCTGGTCGTAAAGCGTTTGATGGAATCACATGGGCCGATCGCACCATCGTTGATGGTGCGGTCAATGGTGTCGGCAAACTTGTTCAGGGAGCCGGTGGCTTTTTACGCAAGGGTCAAACCGGGGCGGTGCGTAGTTACGCGGCGGCTGTGGGCTTAGGCGTTGTCGCCTTGCTGGTGTGGTTCTTTGTTCGAGGAGTGGTGCTGTGATGTCATTGTTGGCCAGCGAAACGCAGGGTTCACTACCTTTCCCAATTCTGACAGCCTTGATTTTGGTTCCGGCAATCGGATCAGTTTTGACGTTGATGAGTTCAAATCGACGTCCCGAAATCACGAAGTTGATTGCCTTGTTGACATCGGTGTTTACCGGAGCGCTTGGTTTGTGGATGCTTGCATCATTCAAAACCGGTGAAGCTGGTTATCAGTTCACGTCAAAACACCAATGGATTTCCACCTGGAACATCGGTTGGCATGTGGGTGTCGACGGAATCTCGTTGTTCTTAGTAGTGCTAACGGGCATTTTGTTCCCGCTTGTCATCATTGGTTGTGATCCGCATCACGATGAGAAGCGTTACCTCGCCTGGCTCTTGTTGCTTGAAGCCGGAGTCATGGGTTCGTTCTTGAGTCTTGACTTGTTCTTGTTCTTCTTGTTCTTCGAAATCGTTTTGGTACCGATGTATTTCTTGATCGGTGGTTGGGGTTACGACCAGCGCATTTACGCGGCAACCAAGTTCTTTTTGTACACGATGGTTGGATCGGCCTTCATGTTGGTCGGAATTGTCACTACTGCATTGTTGGCGAAGAACGATCTTGGTCATGTGAGCTTCGACTTGGTGGAAATTGCTGAGGGAGCCAACTTCGCGACCAGCACTGGACGTTGGCTGTTCTTTGCTTTTGCTATTGCCTTTGCGGTCAAGGTCCCATTGTTCCCGTTGCACACGTGGCTGCCCGACGCCCACACTCAAGCACCAACTGGCGGCTCGGTCATTTTGGCTGGCGTGTTGCTGAAGCTGGGTACTTACGGTCTGTTGCGTTTTGGCGTGTATCTGTTCCCCGAAGCTGCGCTGTGGAGTCGCGAGATTTTCTTGACTCTTGCGGTCATCGGAATTATCTGGGGTGCTGTTGCCGCCACCATGCAAAAAGATTTGAAGCGACTGGTCGCATATTCATCGGTTGCCCACCTTGGTTTCATTGTTCTCGGAACCTTTGCCTTCACTTCAGAGGCGATGGGTGGTGGCGTCATGCAAATGATCAACCACGGTGTTTCAACCGGCGCACTGTTCCTGCTCGTCGGAATGATTTACGAACGACGTCACACACGCCTGATCTCCGAGCTGAAGGGTCTGCAAAAGGTTGCACCAATATTCGCCGCAGCGTTTATGGTCGTGATGTTGTCAAGTATTGGTGTTCCTGGATTGAACGGTTTTGTGGGTGAGTTCTTGATCTTGATTGGTTCGTTCAACACTGCTCGTTGGTGGGCTGTTGTGGCAGCAACTGGCGTAATTTTGGCGGCGCTGTATTTGCTGTGGGCTTACCAACGGGTCTTCCACGGTGAACCCGACGAAGCAAACTCAACATTCCGTGAACTTCGTTTACGCGAAGGTTTGGTATTGCTGCCCTTCATCGGAATCATCATCTTCTGTGGTGTCTATCCGAAGCCAATGCTTGACCGAATTGAACCCAGTGTGAAAGCAATTTTGGAACGCGTTGAAGAGAAGACGGGTTATGTTGCACCCCACCCAATGGTGCTTGAATCTCACGAAGGGGGAGAGGGCTGATGGGCGCTCAAACCATTAATTACCCGGCTATTGATTGGTTAGCAATTGCTCCTCTCATCATTTTGCTTAGCGGAATGATGATCAACTTGGTGATTGCTGCGTTGACGCGAGTGTGGCCACGAGCCTGGTACGCCATCGGCACCGTCGTGTTGGCAGTAGCCGCAATTATCGTCGAGATGTTTATCTGGCACGACATCAATCAAGATGGCTCGCGCATCATCATCAATAATGCACTTTCAATAGATCACTTCGCAATGTTCTGTTGGATAGGTATCGCCGGAGCCTTGGCGTTGGTGTCATTGTCAACCGCTGAGTATCTGCGCCGTGAAGATCTTGAGGGTCCCGAGATGTACGCGCTATATATTTGTGCGGCTATTGGCGCGATGATCATGACGGCATCAAACGACATGATTGTGTTGTTCCTTGGTCTGGAAACTCTGTCAATTGCGCTGTACGTTTTGGCGGCGAGCCATCGCCGTCGCCCTGACAGCCAAGAGAGTGGATTGAAGTACTTCATCCTTGGTGGCTTTGCTTCGGCCTTCTTCTTGTATGGCATTGCATTGATTTACGGTTCAACTGGAACGACCAATATCTCGGGTATCGGCAACGTGTTGTCCACCGAAGTATTTGTCAATGGCGATGACGCGATGTTGCTCGCGGGCATTGCACTCCTGATCGTTGGTTTGGCTTTCAAAGTGGCCGTGGTGCCATTCCACTTCTGGACGCCCGATGTGTATCAAGGTGCACCAACACCAGTGACGTCGTACATGGCATCAGTTGGAAAGTTCGCGGCGTTTGCTGCACTGCTCCGAGTTGTCACGACTGCGCTCCCGACCCGTGCCGAAGACTGGCGCCCAGTAATTTGGGTGCTAGCCATTTTGTCGGTGGTTGTTGGTTCGGTGCTCGCCGTTGTACAAACTGATGTCAAGCGCATGTTGGCGTACTCGTCAATTAGTCACGCCGGATTCATGATGATTGGTATTGAATCAATCGGTCATAGCGGAGACGTCGAAGGTCTTCCCGCGACATTGTTGTATTTGATGATCTATTCAGTTTTGGTCATCGGAACATTTACGGTGGTGTCGCTCGTGACTCGTACTGGTGATGACGGTAGCGACATCGGTTCGTTCCGTGGCCTTGGCAAAGAGCGTCCTGCACTTGCTCTCGCGATGACGGTTTTCTTGTTGGCTCAGGCCGGAATGCCACTGACCTCGGGCTTCATCGCCAAGTTCGGAGTCATTCAGGCGGCAGCAGCGAATGAAAGTTATGCAATTGCGATCGTTGCAATGGTCGCTTCAGTGATTGCGGCTCTCTTGTACTTGCGCATCATGATCAGCATGTGGTTGAGCGATGAAGAGTCGGGCGACGATAAGCGTGAGGCCATCAAGGTGCCGTTCTCTGCTGGAATCGTGGTGGCTGGTGCAGCGTTCTTCACTTTGCTCGTTGGAGTTTGGCCGGGCTGGTTGATTGACGCTGCGCAAGCAGCCTTGCAACTCGCCAAGTAGTCGGCATTTCCATTTCAGTGTGGGGGTCTCCCCAAAATTGCCATAGCCAAGTGACAGACTAAAGTCATGTTTGAAACGCCGGAGTATCTGTCGCCATCGTCTATTACGACATATCGCGAATGTCCGATGAAATTTAAGTTTTCGCGCATTGACAGAATTGTCGAACCGCCGACTTGGCATACCCATATCGGCACCTTTGTCCACGAGGTGCTTGAACACTTTTATCAACTTGATGCCGAGGCTCGAACGATTGACTCGGTGAAGGCAATGGCCACCGAACGCTGGAATACCAGTGAATGGGAAGCTCAAGTGACTGCACTTGAAAAGCCGATGGGGTCAATCGTTGACTTCAAAAAGACTGCGTTTGAGTGCATGACCAATTTGTGGAAGATCGAAGATCCTCAGCAAACTGAACTCATCAATATGGAATACGAACTCTTTACCGATGTTGAAGGGGTTCGTATGAAGGGTTACGTTGATCGTTTTCTTTATGACGAAGACGATGGGAAACTCATCATCAGTGATTACAAAACCGGCGCGATACCCAATCCGAAATTCAAATCAGAAGATGAGAAGTACTTCCAGCTTTTGGCCTACGCACTCATGTTTGAATCGGCCGATCAAGAAGAAACATCCAAGTTGCAGTTGCTATATCTCAAGCACAGCGCCAACCACGAAATATCGGTGACGCCAGTGAAACTTGCTGTCGCTCGTGGAGTGATTGTGGAAACAAAAGAAGCAATTGATCAGGCGTGTGCGACTGAAAACTTTGCATGCAATAAGACACGATTATGTGATTGGTGTTTCCATAAGCCGTACTGCCCAGCGCATCAATGACGCCAAAAGCTACTGGCTTACTTTGATCAAAGTGTTAAAAAGATTCTGCTGCTGTTGATCAGTTGCCGCTGAATCTTCAGGGTGCCACTGCACGGCCACACACCAGGTTGCGGTCGTGCTTTCAATGGCTTCAATTGTTCCGTCAGTCGCAGTGCCCACCACAACAAACCCATGACCGACAGCGTCAACTGCTTGATGATGAAATGAGTGGCAAGCCTCGACTCGCGTTGCGCCAACCGCTTGAGCGAGTTTTGAATCAGGCATGAAATCAACCGAGTGATACTTCTGGCGATGGTCATCGGTTCCGAGATCTTGGATCAAAGATCCGCCATGGGCAACATTCACCACTTGTAAGCCGCGACATATTGCGAGCATTGGAATATCGTTGGCTAGCGCATGACGTGCCACTGCGATTTCAATTTCATCATGATTGGCGTTGATGCCATATAACGCTGGTGTGGATGGTGATTGTCCGTAATGTTTTGGATCAATATCACCACCCCCGTGAAGAACAATCGCATCGCATCGCGACAATAAAGTTTTTAATTGGTCATGGAGATCAATGATTGGTGGCAAAATGATCGGAATTCCACCTGCTCGAGTGATGGCATGTGCGTAAGTGCGACCGATGCCAAAGGCGGGACCACGTACGCCAGTGGGTTCAGTAATTTCGCGACCAACTATTAAAACCACAGGATTCTTCACATGATTATTCTGCCAGCCGTGCCAGCGGTAAAGATAGAAAGATGACTTCGTTGCTTGATTCAGTGTCCTTTTCCAGTGGTACAAAAATGTCCAACCGCTTTATGTTGGCCCCATTGACCAACCGGCAAAGTCATGCCGACGGCACGCTTTCGAATGAAGAACATCACTGGCTCACCATGCGGGCACAGGGTGGTTTTGGATTGACAATGACTTGCGCCGCCCAGGTCCAAAAGACTGGTCAAGGGTTCGCTGGACAACTGGCAACCTTTGGCGATGAACACATTCCTGGACTTAAGCGTCTGGCTCGGGATATCAAATCTCAAGGAAGCTTGTCGATTGTGCAGTTGCATCATGCTGGACAAAAATCGCCAGCCGATCTCATTGGACGCGCCCCAATGTGCCCATCCGATGATGCTGCAACCGGCGCTCAAGCAATGACCAATGCCGAGGTCTACGAGACCATCAACGCTTTCGTTGATGCGGCAGTTCGGTGTGAGAAGGCCGGATTTGAAGGCGTTGAATTACATGGGGCGCATGGCTATTTGATTGGCCAATTCTTGTCACCCGAGATCAATCAACGCACTGATGAATTTGGTGGAAGTCTTGAGAATCGAGCCGGATTCTTGCTGGCGATTATTGACGGCATTCGACGCGACTGCCGCGACTCATTGAACTTGTCGGTACGGCTCTCACCAGAGCGTTTTGGGTTGAAGACTTCGGAGATGCTTGAACTGTTTGGTTGGCTGGTTGATTCAAAGAAACTGGATTTCATCGATATGTCAATGTGGGACGTTTGTAAAGATGCCGTGGATGAAGATTTCGCTGGCAAGACACTGATGGAGATTTTCGGCAGAGCCGAGCGCGGGAATACGCGACTGGGTGTTGCCGGAAAGATCTATTCGGCAGCCGACGCACAGTGGGCCGTTGATAACGGCGCTGATTTCGCAGTAATTGGTCGAGCGGCAATCGCCCATCATGACTTTGCACGTTTGGCTGGTGCCGATCCTGACTTCACAATGCGCGCTATGCCGATTGCTCCTGAAGATCTGCGAGCCGAAGGCTTATCAGATGGATTCATTGAATACATGAAGGTATTTAAAGGTTTCGTTGCCGAAGCATAGAGTGGACAAGATGTCCGATCGTTCAATCACGTTACGTAATCCTGCCGACGACTCGGTGATTCAAGAAGTTTCGTTAGCAACGGCACATGATGTTGATCAGGCCGTTGCGCGTGCCCATGCTGTGTTGCCCGCATGGCGAGATATGGCACCGAATGATCGCGCCAAACTCATGCGTCAATTCGCCGACACCGTTGCGGCCCACGCTCAAGAACTTGCTGAACTTGATACTCGCAATATGGGGATGCCCATTGGTTCAAGTCTGTGGTGTGCGAACACCGCTGCTGAAGTGATTCATTACTACGCCGGTGCAGTTGACAAACATCTTGGTCACACGTATCCAGTTGCTGGTGGAGTGACGATGACTTTTCACGAACCGCTCGGTGTTGTTGGTCTCATCGTGCCCTGGAACTTTCCGTTGTTGATTGCATGTTGGAAACTTGGACCAGCATTGGCCTGCGGCAACACTGTGATTTTGAAGCCAGCAGAAACGACACCGCTGAGTGCGATGAGACTTGGCGAATTGGCCTTAGAAGCCGGAATTCCTGAAGGTGTCGTGCAAGTTGTTGTTGGTACTGGTCCAGAAGCTGGTTGGCGTCTTGTAGAACATCCGTTGGTGCGCAAGATTGGTTTCACCGGAAGTACTGCAGTAGGTAAGCGAATCATGGCTGGCTGTGCCGATCAGATGAAACGCGTCACGCTTGAACTTGGTGGAAAGAGTGCCAACATTATTTTCGCCGATGCCGACATTGAAACAGTTGCCGCCTCGGCACCGGGTGCAGTGTTTGACAACAGTGGTCAAGATTGTTGTGCTCGCTCACGAATCTTCGTACAGCGACCAATCTTTGATGAGTTCGTTCATTTAATGGTTGCTGAAACCCAAAAGATTGTGGTGGGCGATCCGATGGATCCCAAAACATCGATGGGACCATTGTTTACGCGAGCGCATCACGATCGAGTGTCGTCGTATCTTGAAGGTGTCACGCCAACTTGGACGGGTGTTGCGCCAACAGGCAATGGATATTGGTTTCCGTGCACGATCATCGCGCCAGCCGACCCGCTGAGTCGAATATGTACTGAAGAAATATTTGGACCGATCGCAACGATCATTCCATTCACCGATGAAAACGATGTGTTGAAAATGGCCAATGACACCGAGTACGGATTATCGGGATCGGTGTGGACGCGAGATGCTGAACGTGCGATGCGAGTCGCTCGTCGACTTGAAGGTGGAACACTGAGCGTCAATTCAAATTCGTCGGTGCGATTCTCGACGCCGTTTGGTGGTTTCAAACAAAGCGGAATCGGTCGCGAACTATCCATGACCGCAATGGATTACTACAGCGAACTCAAAACCATCTTCTGGAAGTCATAACCCCTTGTGCTTCTGGTGTCGTTTAATTCGGCATAGCCAAGTAAAACAACACCAGAATCACAGGGGATTGATCTCGTAGCCGGCTTCACGAACAGTGTCGATCAATAATTCGGCGTGTTCAGGACCGCGAACTTCAAGTACGGCATTGACACCAGTTTCACGAACGTGCAGATCTACACCATCGCGTACATGATCAATGTCAATAACACTCGCGCCGACCTCAGCAAATATCGTGAGCAACTTTGCAAGTCCACCAGGACGATCACTGACTTTGACAAACACAATGAGTCGTCGGCCTGCTTGAGTTTCAAACCGACGAATGAGTCCGGGAACAACACCAAGATCAACGTTTCCGCCCGATAACACAACACATGTTGTTCCTTTACGAGATGGTGCAGCACGTTCGCTCAACAAAGCCGATACACCCACCGCACCGCCACCTTCGACATACAACTTTGATCGTTCCATTAACAACACCATGGCATCAGCAACAGCATCTTCGTCAACAACCACAATGTCGTCGAGCCATTTTTCGATAAGTGGTCGCGTGATCTCACCAGGCTTTTTGACTGCGATACCGTCGGCCAAGGTGTACACCGGACCAGCTGGTGGAGCACTATTTGCATACGGCGCGCATGCTTCAACTTGAACACCAATCACTTTGATTGTTGGATCATGTTGTTTGACTGCAATCGCGACGCCGCTTGCAAGTCCGCCGCCACCTAAGGGCACCAGCACGCGGCGCAAGTTCGGAATATCAATAATGAGTTCAAGTCCGAGCGTTGCTTGACCAGCGACGACAACTGCATCGTCGTAGGGATGACAAAATTGCATTCCCTTTTCGGCGGCACGAGCACGTGCAGCTGCGACTGCTTCATCAAGTGTGTCGCCACCCTCAACAACTGTTGCGCCGTACGCGCGGCATGCCGCGATCTTGGCAATCGGTGCATTTCTCGGAACGAAGATTTCGCACGGCACTCCACATGTGCGCGCTGCGAATGCCAATGCTTGAGCATGGTTGCCGGCGCTTCCGGCGGTGACTCCGGTTTTAGCCAACTCACCAAGGGAAGCAAGCTTGTTCATTGCCCCACGGATTTTGAAACTTCCGGTCCGCTGCATGTTTTCGGCCTTGAGCACAATGTCGCCTCCGGTGCGATCGCTCAACGCGGCCGAGGCAGTGACGGGCGTGTGCTTCACCACCCCATGTCCAGCGGCCTGGGCCTGAGTGATATCGGCAGCAGAAATCTCAACGGCGGTCATGTATGGTTCACCATACTCAGGGTGCTCCCCATATTGTGGGGCAGATGCGTGCACTGGTAGTGGCTAATTCCAACGATGCCGACCCCGGATTTGTGGGTGAGCGTTTTCGGCACCATGGCTACGCCTTCTCGGAAGCCCATCGTGAATACCCTGCCGAATGGCCAGAAATGCCTGGTCACGACCTGATTTTGCTGCTCGGATCAGAGTGGAGCGTCTATTGGGACCACATTTCGGGTGCAGTGGCCGCCGAATCTGCCTTGGTGAAAGCGGCCCATCAGGCCGGAATCCCGATATTTGGGATCTGCTATGGCTCCCAAATCGTGGCTCACTCGTTAGGTGGGCGAGTCCATCGTGCGACCCGCCCCGAAGTAGGTTGGCACCAGGTCGAATCGGCATTTCCGCAGGTCATAGCCTCGGGACCATGGTTACAATGGCATTTTGACGTCTTTGAAAAGCCCGCCGATTTCACTCAATTGGCCCACAATGAATCGGGTCCGCAGGCCATTGTGGCCGGCCGGACGTTCGCGACTCAGTTTCATCCCGAGGCCACCGAATCGATGTTGGCGCGCTGGACCTCGGGGGGTGGAACCGAAGAATTGAGCCGCCTGGGACTGACCCCCGAACAGGTCATGGCCGAGACTCGGGCCAACGTTGGAGCGAGTCGCAAAAACAGCGACCAAATTGTCGATTGGTTCGTCGAATCTGTCGCCTCAGCGACGCTCGGGCGTGACTGAACTTCCAGCCATACGCAGGGAGAGAAGTTAGGAGTAGTTGGGTCGCCCGTAGTAGCGTCGTGGGCTGTGTCAGAGTTTTTGAGGTCCTACCTCGTCGTATTTTGGTTCGGGTTAATCGCCCTTCTTTTGGCGTCCTTGCTCTTGGGCATTTCCGTCTTGATTCGCCCCTCAAATCCGACGCGTGAAAAGTTGCTTACCTACGAAAGCGGTGTTGATCCCGTTGGCGAAGGTTGGTCGCAAAGTCAGATTCGTTATTACGTGTTCGCACTTCTCTTCGTGGTATTTGACGTTGAAGCGGTGTTTATTTTCCCGTGGGCCACCCAGCTCGAACGCTACGCCGGTTTCGGTTTAGTTGAAATGGGTGTGTTTGTGGGTGTGTTGTTATTGGGTCTCGTCTACGCCTGGCGTAAGGGTGTCCTTCGCTGGGTGTAATGGACAAGGAGTCACATGGGTCTCGTTGACCGCGGGCGGCTGCCAAAGCCGCTGAATTCATTACTAAACATGGGTCGCTCGTACTCCCTTTGGGTGTATCAGTGGGGGCTCGCGTGTTGCGCCATCGAGATGGGCGCTGCTTTTGCATCCCCGCGATATGACGTCATGCGCCTTGGTGTTATTCCGCTTCCGGCAAGTCCGCGTCAAGCCGACCTTGTGGTGATTTCCGGAACCGTGACCGACAAGATGGCTCCAGCTATCAAGCGTTTGTACGAACAAATGCCCGATCCGAAGTACGTCATCTCGATGGGTTCATGCGCAAACAGCGGTGGACCATATTGGGACAGTTATTCAGTGACCAAGGGCGTTGACCAAATCATTGCGGTTGATGTGTATGTACCTGGTTGCCCGCCCCGCCCCGAGGCTTTGCTTGAAGGCGTTGTGTTGTTGCAACAGCGCATCTTGAACGAAGACATGGGTGCCCGTTGGCGCGGCGAGGGTTACAAGCCGATCATCGTTGGCGAATCCAAGAAGTCTAAGAAAGCTGCCGCCAAGCGAGGTGAGTTGAATGTCGTCAACTGATACTCCGATTGCTGAGATTCCTGGCGACACTTTGCGCGAGCGCATTGTTGACGATCTTCGTACGCATATTGGCGCCGATCTCGTCGACAGTTTGGTGAAGCCTGGTGATGATGTATGGGTACGCGTCAGTACTGATGCATGGCGTCGTGCGGGTGTTGCTTTACGCGACATGGGCTTTGAGTACTTTTGTTTCTTGTCGGCCATCGACTGGATGCCATCGCCGTTTGGCAAGGGTGAAGATGACCCGACTGCTCCGCCAGCCGAACGTGATGACACTGTGAAACAGGGTTACGCCGGTGGTGCAACACGGATGCAAGTTTTGGCGCGCTTAGTACATCCCACATTGCATGTTGGCGTCAACATCAAGTGCGATGTTGCAGATTCTGAACCTGTCGTTGAATCATGGGTTTCAGTGTTTGCTGGTGCGAATTGGCACGAACGAGAAGCTCATGAAATGTTTGGCATTGGTTTTGCTGGTCACCCCGATCTTCGCAATATGTATTTGCCAACAGAATTTGAAGGTCATCCGTTGCGCAAAGACTTCCCCTTGCTTGCGCGCATGGTGAAGCCGTGGCCCGGAATTGTCGATGTTGAACCCATGCCTGGTGGCTCTGCTGATGAAGAAGGTGACGCAGAATGACGTCTACTGAATCACTTATTGATCGTCGCCAACTGGCGTACATCGCGTCGCAGGCCGCCGATGCGCGTCTCAACGTTGAACTCGAAACCGAGGGCATGACCCTCAACATCGGACCTCAGCACCCCGCCACTCACGGTACGTTGCGCATCATTGCTCACCTTGACGGTGAACAAGTGGTGTGGGCCGAACCTTCGTGTGGCTATATGCACCGTGGTTACGAAAAACTCACCGAAGTTCGTACGTACCCACAAGTGACCTCACTTGTGAACCGCATTGACTGGCTCGGAAGTTTTGCCAACGAAGTGCCCTTCATTTTGGCTGCTGAAAAGTTGATGGGAATTGAAGCACCACCGCGTGCTCAATGGATTCGCACTATCTTGTTTGAATTGTCACGTATCGCCAACGTGTCGCTGTTCCTCGGCGACCTCGGCGTGCAGTTAGGCGCTGTCACGCCCGTGTTCATGGCGTTCCGCGATCGCGAACATGTACTCAACCTCATCGAAGCAACAACGGGTGGTCGTTTCCACCCCAACTTCGACCGCATTGGTGGGCTCAAAGACGATCTTCCCGCGGGCTTCATTGATGAAACTCGCGCGGTCATGAAGACGTTGCGTAATTTCTGCACCGAAATGGAAGACCTTCTGTTCGGTAACGAGATCTTCCAAAGCCGTACTCGCGGTATTGGTGTGATTCCGAAAGACATCGCCATGCAGTACGGCTTGTCTGGCGCCAACTTGCGCGCGAGTGGTGTTGATTGGGACTTGCGTCGTGATCAGTCGTTGCCGATGGCTTGGGACAAGGTCGACTGGAAAGTTTGGACTCACCCAGACGGCGACAGTTTCGCTCGTTGCTGGATTCGTCTGCAGGAAACCCGCGAAGCAACCCTCATCGTTGATCAGTTAC
>CALEHE010000066.1 GCA_937876415.1 uncultured Actinomycetes bacterium | reverse complement strand
GGGGCGATTCGCAAAGCGCGATCAACCGCCGGTCGTCGCTTTCAGTAACTTGTCTGTGTCTATGTCTATGTCAATGTGTTAGGCGGGTGTGCCGCCGGCGAGTTTCCAAGCGAGTCGCGGGCTGATCCTGCGCAGTACCTGAACTTTCAACGGCAACTGTGCATTGTGTGATTTCACGAAAGCGACCAATGCTTCGGCGGCGATCGGGTCGACCAGGTGTGGAGCAAATAAGAGTTTGCTCACGTCGTCAACGAGTTCTGTCATGACTTGTGGATCGTCCCACTGTTTGGCGATGAACGATTGGCCGATTTCGTAGACGGTGAACTGTTTTGGTAGTCGCCCATGAACTGTTTCAAATTGTGCAATCGCGATTCTCCAGTTGACGAGAATTGCGTTGCTTTCTCGGCGTTGAACGAGGGAGCGAATCGCAATCGGGAGGGCGATAGCCCATAGTGCAGCCAGGGCGAGGACGACAACGAGAATCTTCAACCACTGAGCAGTGGTGTCAGTTCCGGCGCTTGTATTCGGAGCAATTGATGTGTCTGAGTTACTGGGCGTCGTCGCTGGTGCCACCACGGTTGTTGTCGAGATTGGGTCGGGAGTCGTTGTGGTGGATGCTGCCGGAATAGGGAGAGAGTTGTCTTGTGCGGGGTCCACATTTGTATAGTCAGCCGATGGGGCGCCTCGGCCAGGCGTCGGTTCAAAAAGAACCCAACCGATTCCATCAAACCAAACCTCTGGCCATGCGTGAGCGTGCTGGCCTCTTACGTTAAACAGCCTGACATTTGAAGTTCCGATTGGTGTCTCTTCGCCTGGGGTGAAGCCGATGACGACTCGTGATGGTACGCCGATCAGGCGAGCGAAAAGGGCAAATGTTGAGGAGAACTGTTCGCAATATCCGCTTTGGCGAGCCAAGAAATCAAGGGTTGCCGAGGTTGATGTGCTGGCTGGAACGTCTAGCGAATATGCAAAGTTGTTGCGAAAGTAACTTTGCAGGGCCAAGAGTTTTTCGTAGTTTCCACTTAGTCCTTGAATGATTTCATCAACGACTTTTCGCAATGCGGGAATTTCGTCCCTCTCGGGAACTCGTAAATACTCAGCACCAGGTGGT
This sequence comes from uncultured Actinomycetes bacterium, assembly GCA_937876415.1. Classification (GTDB taxonomy): domain Bacteria; phylum Actinomycetota; class Acidimicrobiia; order Acidimicrobiales; family Ilumatobacteraceae; genus Casp-actino8. The sequence continues at coordinate 29,188 of CALEHE010000066.1, read as the reverse complement.
GAACTTGATTGGGAGAAGCGCAATGCGTCCGAAGACGGTACGACAACTGATGACACAACTTGATAGATGTCGTTTTGCTGTAAACCGTCTTTACTGACGAGCAAGGTCCCACTTTCGGGTTCGTAGAACAAACTTCGTGTGGCGGACCGCAATTGAATTGGCCGTTCGGCTACTGGGGCAAAACTTCCAGCAAGGCTTTGAATAGTGACGAGTTGTGTCACCTCGGTGATTGCGACACCCACCTCAGTAATTGATGCGGTGCTCGCAAGTTGGCCGCCGGCAGTATTTAACAGATCTTGCGACACGGTCCACTTATTCCCATCGAAATCGGGAAGAGAAGTGATGCGCCAATAAGAAGGAAACTCGGCAGCGACGCTAAAGAGAACTTCATCAGAGGGATTACTCAATCGGCCTCTGATATCGACGAGAGGATCAAGTTGTGGTCCTGACTCTCCTGAGCGAGATGACAGCCAAGCTTCTTCCGATGCTCCTGGAAGGCGAGGACCAATAACGAGAGCAATGAGGCTGGCGACGATTGCCAAACTTGCGATGTAAGTCGCCGAGACGATGGTCGTGCGGCCAGGGCGATATCCAAAGAGTTTGCTGCTGCGGGTGAGTTGATATCGCAAGCGTAAAACCGCCACTGAAGTAATTGCAGTCGCTATCCAAAGACCGGTGATCAAGGTTCGGTTTCGGTCAATGCCCACGCTTGCCAGCACGATAAAAACAATGGTGGAAGGAATCAATGACTCCACTCGGCCTGCAAATCGAAAGGCGAAAGAATCAGACAAAAAGGCGATGAGGCCGATGCTGATGAGACCAAGGAGACCAAATCCTGATTGAAGTGGCAGGGGTGGAATGGCTTCGCCAAGGAGTTGCCACGATTGAGAAAGTTCACTCCAATTGAAAGACCAAGTTTCCTTGAGCGGTAAGCCGTAGGTGAAGGTCGCGCTGGCTTGGAAGTATGACGCAATGAGGTAGGTGGTGAGCAATACTGTGACAAATGAAGGGAGAAATGCAACTCTCCAGCGCCGCAAGGCATACGCCGTCAGATGGGCCAACGTCGCGACGATGACATACGACGGCAAGAAGCCCCAACCTTGAAAAATTCGGCAGAAAGATATGGCCGTGACAAGCGTGAGGATCCACAGTGTGACGACGCCGAGTAAATCGCGTATCGTGCGATCGTGAGCGAGGCTTTTAGGGCTCGAGGGCGGATCTGTGTGTGTATCTGTACGTGTCTCTGAAGATGTCACGGGCGTCGGTTCAGAAGATGTGTTCATATGATTGAACAGTCGTTTGGATACAAAGTTGCTTCCAGTCTTCGGCGAATTGCTCAAGTTGTCGGCAGGAAAGCACAAACCAATGCGGTGGAAGGGCAACCGGCGTAGCGGTTTCATCACAGAGCACGACAACGACGATGCGGGCCGAACCCAGTTGTTTCCATGTTGATTCAACCCATGACGGTTGTGCTTTGCCCGTGATGATGATGTCAACTTTGATACGGCCAGGTTCGCGTTGGATTGAGAGAGGGGACCGGTTGTCGTTTGGAGAAATACTGGCGAGATACTTCAATGCCTCATGTGACTCTTTGCCGGGGGTGCATTGAAAACTTTGCCCGCCGAACCAAACGCCAAGCGACTGCGAAACGCGATCGCCCGGTCGTTCAATTGAACGAACTAGTGACGCGGCGACCGATACTGCGCGTTCAAATCCCTCTGTCGAATAAGCCTTCGGGTTGGTGTTCAGAGCGACGTAAGAATCTATGTTGACTTCTCGTGCGTATTCATTGACGACAAGATCTTCTCGTTTTGCGCTCGCCCTCCAATTGATCCGCCGGGGGTCATCGCCAGAGGTGTATTCGCGAATTGCTTGAAATTCTGAACTTGTGGGTTGATAGCGAATCACCCGTCGGATGGCATCAATAAGTTCCCCTTGACACGTGTTGGGGTCGGGAAGATCAATAGCGACCGAGCGCGGGAAAATGGTGATGTCGGTTGCGCGACCAAGGCTTTTTGAACGGCGTGACAATCCGAGAGGATCGGCGACCTCAACCAATGATGGACCGAGAGCCAAGGGGCCGCGTTGTTGAGCAACGAGTTGGTAATTTGCCCGCGCCACTTGCCCTGCTGGAAGTGGGGCTAAGGCGATGTGGATGTGACTGCCCTCAGCGAGTGATTCATAGACATCGCAAGCGGGAACGCGCGAACTCGTCAAAAGGCTCAGCCCCACCTGAATCGTTTGGCCAACTTCTGGTTCGATCGGAGTGGTGGAACGTCCAATTTCAATATGGGGGCGCTGGGTTGTGACAATAAATATGGCGACGGCGACGCACGTGACGAGGGCGGTGCCCATGATAAATAGTTCAATCAGACCAAAGAGTCGACCGGCTGCAATAGTCAGCATCCCGCCGATCAAAAAGATTGCTGATTGGCGTGACAGCATGCTCAGCGGCCAGCTGGTACTGGAACTGTTGTCAAAATTTCTTGAATGACATCGCTTGAAGTCATCTGATGACCTCGGTTGGTATGACGCAATACCAGCCGATGAGCCAACACCGGAACTGCGAGTTCTTTCACATCGTCGGGTGTTGAGTAGTCGCGACCACGAGATGCGGCGAGCGCGCGAACTGCACGGGCAAGTTGCACCATGGCTCGTGGTGATAGTCCGAGGGAGACTTGGGGGTGCTTGCGACTTGCGTGAGCGATATCAATGACGTAGTTCTTTAAGGGTTCAACCATGGACACTTGTGACGCAACGGCAATCATGTCTCGAATATCGCGTGCACTCACGACGGGTGAAAGTTGATGAGTTGCCTCGGCGCCAGTGCCGGGTTCAAGAATGTCCAATTCGGCCTGGCGATTTGGGTAACCGATTTCCATACGAATCAAAAAGCGATCTAATTGACTTTCTGGCAACTTGTATGTTCCGTCATGTTCGATCGGATTCTGCGTGGCGATAACAAGAAACGGATGCGGTAAGGGTCGAGTCACGCCATCAACTGTTATCTGTCGTTCCTCCATTGCTTCAAGAAGAGCGGATTGGGTCTTCGGTGACGCGCGATTGATTTCGTCGGTGAGCACGATGTTGGCGAATAAAGGTCCTTCTTGGAATTCAAAGATCTCCCGCTGCTTACTCCAAATTGAGACACCAATAAGGTCAGATGGCAAGAGATCGGGAGTGAACTGAACGCGCTTCCACGTGCAATCAATTGATGCCGACAATGCTTTAGCAAGGCTGGTCTTGCCAACACCTGGCACATCCTCGATCAGTAAGTGACCGTCAGCTAGGAGGCACACGACCGCAAGTTCAATCGGGTTCTTTTTCCCTTTGAGAACGAGTCCAACATTGTTCACGATGGACTCATACATGCGGGCGAATGAGCGAGACGTAGATGATCCAGAAGTAGAAGACACGCTGTCACGCTAGACGCTAGATACCGTGAGAGTTATGGCAACGACCTCAGGAATTCTCGCGGTAGATATTGGCGGGACCAAATTGGCAGCAGCCGTCGTAAGCGCTCAGGGTGACATTATTCGGCGCGACCGCGTGGCAACGCCGAATCGTGCCCCGTGGGCGGCGTTGGCGGCACTCATTAAGCGCATTCAGGCGGCGGCTTCAGATATCGAATTAGTAGCCTGTGGGGTTGCGTGCGGGGGGCCGATGAAGATTGGTGGAACTGAAGTTTCGCCGTTACACATTCCGACGTGGGTGGACTTTCCTCTTTTAAGTACCATTTCCGAACTCACTGGATTGCGAACATTCATTGACAACGATGCCAAGGCCCTTGCTCTTGCTGAAGGTTGGCTGGGAGCGGCGCGGGACTGCGCGAATTTTCTAGCAGTAGTGATTGGGACCGGCGTCGGCGGCGGTCTTGTTGAAGGGAATCGATTGGCAGTCGGGCGGACTGGAAATGCTGGACACTTCGGTCACATAGTCGTCGGATCAGATGATCGTCCGTGCCGTTGTGGGGGACGGGGTTGCCTTGAAGCCTATGTTTCTGGTCCAGCGATCGAGCGTGAAACTGGGCGCGACCCGATGTATGCGCCGATGAATTTAAAAGTACGCAACGGAATTTTGTTGGGACGAGCGGTGGCTTCGGTCGCTGCTATCGCGGACATTCAACGGGTTGTCGTTGGCGGAAGCGTTGCCTTGGGATGGGGTGATTCCTTTTTTCAGGCCGCCAATGATGAACTTCATTCGCGCTCAAAATTGCAGTTCACATCGGGAGTCTCGATCGTGCCGCTAGGTCTTGGTGAGTCATCGGCATTAATTGGGGCGGCCGCAGTTGCATTGACCAGTATCACCGCGAGAACCGCAAGCGAGTAGGTTCACACCCATGCGTCCGATGTACGACCCAGAAGTTGATGTCTTTCGAAGCCAAGTACAGTCGTTCTTGGCAAAAAACCTTCCCACCGATTGGCAGGGAATCGGTGTGTTGCCAGCCGTTGAAGCCCATGCGTGGGTCATGGAGTGGCGCAAGATTTTGCATCGTGAGCGTTACCTAGCGCCGGGTTGGCCAGCCGAGTACGGCGGTGGCGGAATGTCCGCTCTCGAACAAGTGATATTGGCTGAAGAATTCGCCAAAGCGGGCGTGCCGACAGGTGGACCGAATGACGGTTTCGGGATCACGATGCTCGGAAACACGTTGTTGACATGGGGAACCGAAGAGCAAAAGAAGTACTACCTCCCTCGAATCCTTTCCAACGAAGATGTGTGGTGTCAGGGATACAGCGAGCCGAACGCTGGTAGCGACTTGGGAAGTCTGGGTTTGAAGGCAACTCTTGATGGTGATCAATGGATTTTGAATGGACAAAAGATTTGGACCTCTGCGGGGCACCTTGCCGATCATATTTTTACTTTGGCGCGAACCGACCCTGATAGTCCGAAACATAAAGGTATTTCGTTCCTGCTTGTTGATATGCGCCAACCAGGAATAGAAGTCCGCCCCATCAAAATGATTAACGGCGAGAGCGAGTTTAACGAAGTTTTCTATACCGATGCCGAATGTCCGAAAGACAATGTCATTGGTGGTCTGAATAATGGATGGGCAGTAGCGATGACCCTGCTTGGTTACGAGCGGGGAGAAGGTGCGGCAACTGTTCCTGTTCGGTTCCAAGCTGAACTTGATCGTTTACTTCTCTTGGCTAAAGAATGCGGTGTTGACAAAGATCCGAACATTCGGCAAAAACTCGCGTGGGCCTATTCGAAAGTTCAAATCATGCGCTATCTCGGTTTGCGCACTTTGACAAAGTTCTTGGCTGGCGGTCACCCCGGTCCAGACGGCGGAATTTTCAAACGCTATTGGAGTGAATATCACCAAGCCGTGACCGAAATTTCTTTGGATATTTTGGGGGCTGCAGCGATGTGTCAAGAAGGTCGGCCACCGTTGAACTCATTCCAGCCCGATGATCGAAGTGCTCCGAATACAAGTGGAAGTTGGACCGGGGCATTCCTTAATGCTCGCGCCGGAACTATTTATGCAGGTTCATCGCAGATTCAGTCAAATATCATCGGCGAGATGGTGCTCGGACTTCCGAAGGAACCGCGCTAAGACATGAGTCGCATTCGCCGTGCACTCTCAATGTTGTTCATCGTGTTCGGTGTGGCTGTTCGTCCACGCTATTGGTGGGTAGGTCTACGGGTGGCGCGGCGAATGGTGCCGACGCGTTGGTGGACGCAGCGACCGTATTTGCCAATGCCTCGTCGCGACTATGTGCAGTTTCGTCTTGAGACTCAGTACGGAGGCGGGTCCCCTCAGGCCTCCTTGCCAGATGTGTTGAAATATTTGCGATGGGTTCAACAATGGGACTCTGCATCATGACGAACCAGATTTCACTTCGGATTAGGTGACGGAATATGAGGAGCGCGCTAGTACTCAATGCAACGTATGAGCCGCTCAGCGTCGTGCCTTCACGGCGAGCGATTTGTTTGGTCTTGAGTGATAAGGCCGAAATGGTTGAATCTGATGGTGACTTTATTCGTAGTGAGCGGATGTCGTTTCCGTCGCCGTTGGTGATTCGCTTGCGGTATGTCGTCAAAGTTCCGTTTCACCGCAAGACATCACTCTCGCGCCGTGCTGTTTTTGCTCGAGATAATCATCGGTGCCAGTACTGCGGCGGAGTCGCTGAATCGATAGATCATGTGATGCCGCGTTCTCGTGGCGGATTACATGCCTGGGACAATGTTGTGGCGGCGTGTCGGAAGTGCAATCTTGGTAAACGCGACCGTACTCCCGATGAAGCAGGTATGCGGTTGGCAACGTTGCCGATCATTCCACGCGAACTAGCGTGGGTGACTGTTGAAGCGGGCACCGTGCCAGAAGCATGGAAGCCGTATCTGTTGAAAGCATCGTGACCCTTTTGCCATCTCGTGTCAGCAAAATGACTGGGTCATGTGAAGAGTTCCATCATCGGGCGTTCCCTCAGGGTAAAGATCCGGTGATTTCACTGTTTACCCCGATCCGAGATGCCATCGTTTTGGGTTCGACTCAAGAGCGTTCATTGCTGAATGAAACAGCTTGTTTATCGCATGATGTGGAAATTGTGAAGCGTCGGAGCGGAGGAGGGTTAGTGCTGCTCTCTGCGGACTCAACTTTATGGGTTGACGTAGAAATCCCTAGTGACCACTCGTTGTGGCTGAATGATGTCGGTGATTCGTCTCTATGGCTTGGTCAGGTTTTTGTCGAAGTTTTGACTGCACTCGGTCTAGAGAATCTTGAATTACATCGCGGTGCCTTGATGAAAAGTACTTGGTCACCGCTGATTTGTTTTGCGGGCAAAGGTCCAGGGGAAGTCTTTGCGGCTGACGGAAGCAAAATTGTGGGCATCAGTCAACGTCGCACCCGTGACTGGGCAAGGTTTCAGTGTGCCGTTTCACTGAAGTGGAGACCAGAGTTGCTCCGTGAGCTGTTGCATGAACCACGTCCATCGCTCAGCGAGATTTCTGGATGTGGATCAAATCTCACTTTGGACGCTGATTCAACAGCGACCAAAGTTCTTGCGGCGATTGAAGAAGCGCTGAATTAGGCGCTTGGTGTCGTCCCCGAAGTTGTCGTTGTAGTTGTAGTTGTAGTTGTCGTTGCTGGCGCGGTGGTTGGGGGTGTTGTGCTCTTGCACGCGTCAAGGGGTTTGATGACGGGAAATGGATTGACCGCTGCGCCACCACCTGGGTGATATTCAAAATGTAAGTGGGGGGTTGAACTGCTGCCCGTACTTCCGACATAGCCAATCACTTGGCCGGCTACGACGGTGGCGCCGAGTCCGGCGCCATCGGCAAATGTCGACAAGTGGGCATAGTGAAAATATGTTCCGTCAGCCGCAGTGAGACGAATCGCATTTCCGCCGAGCGAACCAGGTCGATCAAGGAAAATTCTTGTGATCGTTCCATTGGCTACTGCATATAGGGGTGTTCCCGATTTGGCGATGATGTCGACTCCCTCGTGGCGTCGACCTCCTGAACGCGGGGCCTGCCAAGTGTCAGCAAACCAACATGGGCCGAGTACTGGAAACACCGTGGGGAGTGTTGCCGTCGCGCTAGGAGTAGTGGTGGACGTCGTCGGGATTGTCGTCGTCGTTGACGGGTTTGTATTCGGCGTCGTTAATCCTGTAACAAAACCGACGTAAATAGCGCTGCGGAGGTCTAGGACGCCAGTGGCTTGAAGTCCTTGGGCTTTTTGAAATGCTGTGATTGCATTTTTTGTGGCCGGTCCAAACTTTCCATCGGCACCACCTTTAACGGTCACTCCGGCAGTGAGCAAAGCATTTTGCAATGACTTCACGGCGTCGCCGGTGTCTCCCATTTTTGGAAGAACAGGAGCGGGGGACAGTCCAAGTAGTTGAGCAGTGAGTTGATCAATGACACCCGTCGCTGCGATGCGCAAATTTTGTTGAAATGTAGTGACTGCGGCCGTTGTGGCAGGACCGAAGCGTCCATCGGCGCCACCTCGAACAGTGACGCCTGCTGCGATGAGGGCTTTTTGTAGAGCTTTCACTGCATCGTTGGCATCACCGACGACTGGGAACTGATCCGTTGTCGGTGGTGCTGTCGTTGTTGGTGGTGCTGTCGTTGTCGGTGGTGCTGTCGTTGTCGTTGGCGTTGTCGTATCTGGCGTTGTAGTTGCACTTCCGTCAACAATGCCGAGAGCAATGGCCGTTGTGATATCAACAATGCCGGTTGCTGGTAGTCCGCGGTTGGTTTGAAACGTTGTCACTGCAGCGGCTGTGCCCGCACCAAAGATTCCGTCAACTCCGCCGCGCACTGTGATGGAGGCTCGGGTTAATGCTTGTTGCAACGTGGTGACGAGCGCCCCTCGTTGGCCTCGCTTCGGAAGGGCTGGTGCTGTCGTTGTCGTTGGCGTTGTCGTATCTGGCGTTGTTGTTGCACTTCCGTTAACAATGCCGAGAGCAATGGCCGTTGTGATATCAACAACGCCGGTTGCTGGTAGTCCGCGGTTGGTTTGAAACGTTGTCACTGCAGCGGCTGTGCCCGCACCAAAGATTCCGTCAACTCCGCCGCGCACTGTGATGGAGGCTCGGGTTAATGCTTGTTGCAACGTGGTGACGAGCGCCCCTCGTTGGCCTCGCTTCGGAAGGGTTGGTGCTGGTGCAAGACCGAGAAGGAATGCAGTTGTGGAGTTCACTTCACCAGAGGCGATGAGTCCCTTCGACGATTGAAAAGTTTTGACTGCATTCAGAGTTCCCTGACCGAAGACCCCGTCGACACCGCCCCTCACCGCGATGCTTTGGGCGGTAAGTGCTCGTTGAAGAGCGCGCACTGCTTGTCCCTTATCACCAAGTCGCGGCAGGATCGATGTTTTTTTAGCCGAGGCAAAAGTCTGGTCGGCGGAAGGTGTAGGTGCAGCGTGGGCTAGCGAAGTAGAACCGACAGTCGGTATTGCTAAAGCTACGAAAACTGCGCTGACCGATATGACGGTCCGAGTCCAGTTCCGCTGGTTGACACCAGGCTGCGTGGGGCGGTTGACGATGAGCACCTTTGGGTATCGGCGCGCCACCGCCCCCAACTTGAGGACATCGTCAAGATTTTTGGGTGAAACGGGGTCCGGGAGGCCAAAGGAAGAGGTCAGAGGACAAAAAAAAATTCAAAAAAGTGGTGAAAAAAGGGGGCAGGTGGTTGACAGAGGGGGTCATTGGGGTGCAAAGTGGAGGGCATAGGGGAAATGTGGAGGCAGAAACCACATTTCGTCGCACGTTTATCAAAGGCAGAGGGGCAGATCAGTGGAAGGTTTCGTTGGAAGGTATGAGCGTCAGCTCGACCCCAAGGGTCGAGTCGCGCTGCCAGCGACCTTCCGAAACCGTCTGGAACCCCGCTGTTATTTAGTCCTTGGTCAGGACAAATGCATCAGCGTGGTCACTGTCGCTGTGTCGTTGGCATGGGCTACGGAAATGACTCAAGCCGTCAAACGTGGCGAAAAGACTCGAGCCGAATTGCGAGCGATGGCTGCCAACATGGTGGAAGTCCAAGTTGACGGTCAGGGACGAATCACTCTGGACGAAAATCTGCGCCAATTCGCTGGTCTCAGTGCTGGCTCAAAGGTCGTTGTCTCAGGTGCTTTTGACTCGGTCGAAATTTGGGAGCCGACTCGCTTCGCCCGGATGTTGGCAGCCGGTGAAGGCGTAATCGCTGGAGATGACGCGTAATGTCCACGGCACCCGCGACGTTCTCGCACGACCCAGTGATGGTTCGTGAAATCACCGAACTTTTTGCCAACGTCCCAGATGGTGTTGTGCTTGACGCGACACTAGGTGGCGCTGGGCATACCACGGCCCTACTGAATGCGCATCCCGGATTGCGCGTGCTTGGTCTTGACCGAGACCCAGCGGCGCTTGAAGCATCGAGCGCTCGTTTGGCGCCGTACGGAGATCGTGCGATGTTGCAGCATCGTCGATTTGATGATCTTGATGTGGCGATGTCAGAGGCTGGCATCGATGAGTTGTCGGGTGCTCTATTTGATCTCGGCGTCTCATCACATCAATTCGATAGTGGTGAACGGGGATTTTCGTATCGTCATGATGCTCCGCTTGATATGCGGATGGACACGACCGAACCTACGACCGCGGCCGACGTTGTGAATCAAGCATCAGAAGGTGAAATCGCCCATCTGTTACGTGAATACTCTGATGAGAAGTTCGCCGGCCGCATCGCCCGCGCGATTGTGTCGGCCCGCCCGATTCTCACAACTGCTGAACTTGCTGACATCGTTGCCTCGGCAATTCCCGCTCCAGCTCGTCGCCGTGGTGGACACCCAGCAAAGCGCACCTTTCAGGCTTTGCGGATATCTCTCAACAAAGAATTAGAGATTCTTCCGAATGCCATTGATTCAGCAGTGCGCCGCACGCGCAGTGGCGGCCGAGTAGCTGTTTTGTCGTATCACTCTGGCGAGGATCGCATTGTTAAGGCCCGTTTTAAGCAACATGCCACCGGTGGTTGCGAATGTCTAAGCCATCTTCCATGTGGATGCGGCGCACTGAGCACAGTGCGTTTGGTGCGAGTGGCATCGAAGCCCTCAGCCGAAGAGCAATTAAACAATCCGCGCAGCACGTCAGCTCGCCTTCGCGTAGCCGAGGTGATTTGATGGCTCGCTCAGTCAAGGTTGCTCGTTCGGCTGCACCAGCCAAAGTTGCTCCACAACGCAGGAAGGTGACGACACGCACCGCTCAGCAACGTCGCGTTCAGGTTTCGCCGAAGGTTCGGGCAGTCCCACCGGCAGTAGTGAGCACACGAAGTCGTCGATTAGTTCTTGCTGGGCTACTGGTGTCATTTTTGGCGATCGCCATGATGATGTTGGTCGTTGTCTTCCAAACCCGTATCGCTGAGACACAACTCAATATTGACGAAATTGAGTCGCAGATTGCCGCTGAACGCGATCGTTACGATGCATTACGACTAGAACGTTCAAGTCTTCGTGAGCCTTCGCGTTTGGTATCTGAGGCAACAGCGATGGGCATGGTTCCTGGCAAAGGTACCGATTTCATTTCGGTTGACCCGTTGACTATTGCTCAAGTGTTGGTCTCGACAGGTGGGGTAGACCCCGAACTCCTCTCAGTGTCACATGATCCGCTCGTGAACTACGGAGCCGTGAAGTCGACGATTGGAAATCGGTCGTGACCCCGCGCAAGCCAGCCTCGAGCCGAACGAAGAGCGCATCAACGGCGAAGAACCCATCAACCTCGTCCCGTCGTGAGTCATCACCACGTCCTGCAGCATCACGCTCGTCGAAGTCAACGATGTCACGTCCATCACGTTCAACTGCATCACGTTCGTCGAAGACAACGGCATCACGTTCATCACGTTCAACTGCATCACGTTCGTCGAAGACAACGGGATCGCGGCAGCGAACGAAAACTGGTTCATCGTTTTTGTCATCACGTCTTGCGCCACAAGATGCGCATCAGGCCAAGGTATGGCGCATTGGTGCAGTGCGCCGGCGCTTTCGTTGGTTTGCCGGAATAACGGCCTCATTGTTGGTGGCTTTGATTGCATGGAGCGTCATTGTGCAGGTTGTCAAAGGTAACAAACTGCGCGCTTATGGCGTTGATCAGCGTGAGTCGAATATTAAAATTCCAGCCGCTCGAGGAACCATTTTTGATCGCGATGGAAATGAAATGGCGATCACTGTTCCGGCTTTGTCGCTATACGCCGACCCACGTGCAGTGCTTGATCCAAGTGCGACGGCTCATGTCCTTGGTCAGATGCTTGGATTTGATGTCACCGCCGAAGCCGAATTAGCCACGAAGTTGGCGAATCAGAAGCAATCGTTTGTGTACATCCAGCGTTTTGTTGATGAAGATGTTGCAGACGCAGTTCTCTCATTAAACCTTTCAGGGGTTAATGGAGTGAGCGAACCGAAGCGAGTCCAAGTTGCTGGTGGCTTGGCGACAAACATCATCGGTCGCACCGATCCATTTGGTATGGGAGCGACAGGTCTTGAACTGCAATACGACAAGGTGCTGACCGGTATCGATGGTGAAATGGTGAAGCAAGCATCACGCGGTCGCAGTCTGCCGGGAACAAGCCACATCGTTTCTCAGGCCCGACCAGGTACCGACCTTGTTCTCACAGTTGATCGTTCGATGCAATTCCAAACCGAACAAGCCCTGTTGTCGCGAGTCAATGGATTGTCCGCAAGGGGTGGTAACGCAATCATCCTTGACTCAAAAACTGGCGAAGTTTTATCAATCGCGAGTGTGCGACGCGGTAACGATGGGGTAGCCGCAATCACGTCGGGTAACTTGGCCGCCGTTGAATCTTATGAACCTGGATCGGTTGCAAAAGTTTTCAGCATGGCGGCCACGATTGACTCCGGTGTTGCTACCCCTGAGCGTGTGTACGAAGTTGCAGGCACCCATACATTTGATATAGACACAGAATTTGAGTACACGATTCAGGATGCGTTTCCTCATGATCTGGAACCGATGACCCTACGAAGCATTCTGGTTCGCTCATCAAATATTGGCACAATGATGGCGGCGGGTGAGTTGGGGTCGCCCAAACTTCACAGTTATTTGTCGAATTTTGGGTTCGGGAAATTATCGGAACTTGAATTCCCTGGCGAAAGTGCCGGAATTCTGAAAGATCCCCAGGATTGGAAGGGTTCGCAGAACGGCACCATTGCCTACGGCTATGGGTTCTCGTCAACGTCGTTGCAGTTGGTGTCAGCAGTCAATGCAGTTGCAAACAAAGGTGTGTATGTTTCACCAAAATTTGTTCGGGCAACGATTGACGAAAAGGGCTCAAAATGGGAAACACCATCTGGCTCTTCCCGCCGTGTTATCTCTGAAGAGTCAGCGGCAACGATGACAGAAATGTTGACGGGCGTAGTTTGCGAAGGCACGGGATCGCGCGCTCAAGTCAACGGTATTTCGGTTGCTGGGAAAACCGGAACTGGATACAAAATTCAGGACAACGGAACCTACAAGAGTGATGATGGACTGCGCTCGTATTTTGCAACTTTCGTTGGGTACTTCCCGGCAAAGGATCCCGTGGTGACCATTCTTGTCTCAATTGACGAGCCAGACCGATCGAGTCGCGACCGCTTTGGTGGTACGGCAGCAGCGCCAGTTTTTGCAAGTTTGGCGGAAGTAGCTATTCAAGAACTCTCGATTCAGCCAACACCGGGTGACACTGGCTGTCCCGTAAGCGGGTGACGATGTCTCGGCGTCGGGTAGGAGAGATGATGAGTGCATGCGCGGCTTCAGCACCCCGCTTGTTGAACGGCGATGCTGATGTTGTGCTGAGTTCCCTCACCCACGACTCTCGGCAGGTGCGCGTCGGTTCACTGTTCTGCTGTATCAGGGGCGAAAAATTTGACGGGCATGACTTTGCGGCAGCAGCGGTCGAACGTGGTGCAGTGGCATTGCTCGTCCAGCATGAAATTTCCAATATTCCGGTGTCGATTCCTCAAATTATTGTGGAAGACCCACGGGCTTGTGTCGGTTTTGCGGCGACAGAATTGTATGGCAACCCTTCACGTCATCTGTCGTTGGTGGGCATTACTGGTACGAATGGAAAGACGACGACAGCACATTTACTGGCGTCAATTATGAAAGCTTCGGGTATGCAAACCGAGGTGATCGGTACATTGAGCGGTTCCTTCACCACCCCCGAAGCGCCAGACCTGCAACGCAGTTTTTCCGAGATGGTCGCGCACGGCACACGTGCCGTGGCAATGGAAGTTTCATCTCACGCGCTGGCACTCGGCCGAGTCAATGGGACTCGATTTGCGGCAAGTGTGTTTACCAACTTGGGTCGTGATCATTTAGATTTTCACGGTTCAGAAGAAAACTACTTTCAATCAAAGTCTCGGCTGTTTACTCACGACTTCACATCAGTAGGTGTCGTCAATGCTGATGATGTTTATGGTCAGAGACTCTTGAACGAGTCAGCAATACCTATGACATCGTTCTCTAAAGATGATGTTGAAGGCCTGCAAGTGTCTGCAACAACTCACCAGTATTCATGGGGTGGTCGCACGATTCGTGTGGGAATCGGTGGCACGGTCAATGTGATGAATTCTTTGGCCGCGGCCACGGCAGCGCGTGAAATTGGCATCAGTATTGATGACATCGTGCTTGGTCTTGAATCGGCACCAGCAGTGCCAGGACGTTTTGAAACAGTGGAAGCTGGTCAAGATTTCGTTGTGCTCGTTGACTTTGCGCACACTCCCGACGGGCTTGCTGAAGTTTTGCGGTCGGTGCGGGCCTCATCACCTGATTCCCGTGTCATCGTGGTGTTTGGTTGTGGTGGAGACCGTGACAAGATGAAGCGACCGCTCATGGGAGAAATTGCGGTGTCGTTAGCAGATGCTGTCATCGTGACATCAGACAATCCCCGATCCGAAGACCCAGAGGCGATTATGTCTTCAATCATCGCCGGAATTCCTGATCACATGCGCCATCGCTTGTTGTCCACCGATGTTGATCGTCGACGTGCTATTCAGCGAGCGATCAACATTGCGCGTACGGGAGATGTTGTTTTGATCGCAGGTAAAGGCCACGAGGTAACTCAAACTATTGGTACCGAGAGCTATCCATTTGATGATCGTATGGTTGCATTAGAAATGTTGAGGAGTGTCGCATGATCGCCGTCATGATTGCCGGAGCGACAGCCATGTTCTTCTCATTGCTGGGAAGCCGATTTCTGATTTCGTTCTTCCGCGATCGCGGAAAAGGTCAACCAATTTTGGGCAAAGAAGACCATGGGCCAGAGCATCATCAAAAGAAGTCAGGAACACCCACGATGGGTGGATTGGCGATTGTGTCCGCAGCAATGATCGGTTGGGTTGTTGCGCACTTGCGAGACGGATTGGCATTTTCAAACCAAGCCCTCATTATTTGGGTTGGAATTCTGGTGATGGCCGGCATGGGTCTCTTGGACGATGTCATCAAAGTCAATAAAGGTCATAACCGCGGAATTTTCTGGAAGAAGAAGGGCTACATCACATTTGCCATGGCGTGTGGCATCACGTGGTGGCTCGCCGCGGCGACGGACATTTCTGAAACTCTTTCATTCACTCGTTTTGATTTACCAGGTTGGCAAATTCCTTGGTGGCTGTGGGTGTTGTGGACTGCGTGCATGATGTGGGCAACGACAAATGCCGTGAATGTCACCGACGGACTTGACGGTTTGGCAGGAGGATCAGCGCTTTTCGGATTCTTGGCCTTCACAATCATCGGTTACTGGTCATTTCGAAATCCCGAGTTGTACGGAGTACTTGCTGGCGGAACCGTGAACCCTCTTGACTTGGCGGTACTTTCAGCAGCATTCGCCGGAGCTTGTGGCGGGTTTCTCTGGTGGAACGCGGCCCCCGCCAAAATTTTCATGGGAGATGTCGGTGCGCTCGGAATCGGAGCCGCACTTGGACTGTTAGCAGTAGCAACGAATACACACTTCTTGCTGCCGCTGATTTGTGGCGTCAACGTCATGGAGGCTGGCTCGGTCGCCATTCAAATGGCGATATTCAAAGCCTCTGGTCGTACGCGCCGTTTCTTCCGAATGACTCCGATCCATCATCACTTTGAGCTGATCGGCTGGCCCGAGACGACAGTCATCATTCGTTTTTGGATTATTGGTGGAATTTGTGTGGCTGGCTCATTGGCGCTATTTATTGGTGATTTCACCAGGATGAGTGACGCGCTCCGCTGATGACTCAACCAGTTCTTGTTTACGGTGTTGGGGTTGCGGGAATCGCGACAATCAAATTTCTGTTGCGCCGAAATATTGATGTCATCGCGGCCGATGATCGCATAAACGAGGCGCGACAGGCAGAACTGCGCAAACTCGGTATTGATGTTGTCATTGCTCCGGTGAGTCACGAGTTACGGGACCTGGTGGATCATTCACAGTATGTTGCTCCAGCACCTGGAATTCCCGAATCACACCCCGTCATCAAAGCAGCGTTATCGCAACAGAAGAGTCTGAAGACTGAACTTGATATTGCGTACGAATGGGAAGCCGAACGAGTTGGTGGGGCGCGTCCGATGGTTGCAGTCACTGGGACCGACGGAAAAACGACAACCGTGTTGATGGCTGAAGCGATTTTGCAGGCTGCTGGACGCAAGACCATTGCTTGTGGCAATACTGAAATCCCATTAGTTGAGGCGCTCGACATGGATGTTGATTCCTTTGTCGTCGAGGCCACCTCATTTCGCTTGGCATTTATCGAGAGTTTTCGTGCCCAGGCTTCGGCATGGTTGAACTTTGACTCAGATCATCTCGACTGGCACGAATCAATGAGCACCTACGAGGCTGCAAAAGCTCGTTTGTGGCGCAATGTCCGACCAACCGATATCGCAATTGGTGTATCGGGAGAACTCGCTGTAATGAAACATCTACAAAATGCTCAGTGTCGCCGCCGCGTTGTCGGTGGCTCCGGCGATTACCGCGTCCATGAAGCAATGTTGGTCGGACCTCAGGGCGAAATCATGTCAACTTCTGACCTGCGTCGAGCCTTGCCGCATGATGCCTCGAACGCTTTGGTGGCGAGTGCTTTGTGTGTCGAAGCAGGTTTAGCGACAACGACTCAAGCCGCAATGGCATTGAGCAACTTTGTCGCACCTCATCACCGCATTGAATTTATTGCTGAAAGCAAGGGTGTGCGCTGGTTTGACGACTCTAAGGCGACGACCCCGCACGCTGTGGTGACAGCGCTACGTGGATTCGAGTCAGTTGTCCTGATTGCTGGTGGTCGCAATAAGGACTTAGATCTTGCGCAAATGGCAATTGAGTCTGGGCGCATCAAGTCAGTCGTCGCAATAGGCGAATCAGCAGAAATGATTTCGCAGGTATTCGCTGGCAAAAAGCCGGTTTCTACTGCTTCATCAATGCAAGAAGCAGTTGAACAGGCCGCACGTGTCTCTGCCACTGGAGATGTAGTTCTGCTTTCGCCTGGTTGCGCCAGTTTTGATTGGTACGGAGGATACGCCGAACGTGGCGATCACTTTGCCGGACTTGTTCGCCAGTTTATTTCTGAAGATCGTTCATAAGGAGTTATCTCATGACTGTTGCCATTCAACGACAGAATCGTCGACCTAAGGAAATTTCTGACCGTCGACGAGCGGCATATGAACGTGCCCTTCTTGCCCGAGCTGGTCAGGGAAGAATTCGCTCACGTTTTCGCGAAGATGTGGGCCGCGATCCGAAGCCGTTGGGGTTTTACATGATCGTTGCGGTGTCTTTAACGCTGGTTCTCTTTGGTTTGGTCATGGTGCTGTCGGCATCGTCAATTACTTCTTTCCACAAGGGTGGATCATCTTGGAAGATGTTTATTGAACAAGCGTCAATGGCGGCTCTTGGCGGTGCTGGCATGTTTGCGGCCTACGTGTTTCGGTTGGATTATCTACGGCATTTGGCCAGATTTCTTCCCTGGATCGGCATTGGTCTGATGTTGATGGCCTTCATTCCTAAATTTGGAGTGACTGTGAACGGCGCCCGAGCATGGATTGATATTGCAGGGCAGAGGTTTCAGCCTTCAGAATTCACCAAGTTATTCCTCATCATTTTTGGCGCAGATTTACTGGCTCGTCGTGAGAAGGAGATGGGCAACCTCAAAAAAACAATGCGTCCTTTCCTGTTTGTCGTAGCAATCGCGGCTGCCGTTTCAGTCATTCAAAGTGATATTGGCTCGTGCATCGTCATCGTGGGCATCGCTGCAGCGGTTCTTTTCTTAGCAGGAGCGCCGCTTCGCCCGATGGCGGGAATTGGTCTGTTGGCCGGATTCGTGGGCTTTTTGTTCATCCGTTCCAGTCCGGAAAAAATGGCTCGTTTCACATCGTTCTTGCACCTTGAAGAACTTCGAGAGAGCGACAGTTACCAGGTGTATCAAGCGATGATTAGCTTGTCCAATGGCGGAGTGACCGGGACTGGTATTGGTGCGGGTAGCGGTAAATGGGGCTATGTGCCATTGGCTCACAGCGACTTCATTTTTTCAATTTTGGCCGAAGAGATGGGGCTCTTAGGGGTATTTGGATTGTTGACACTGTTCGCGTTCTTGATCTATTTCGGATTGCAGGTTGCCTTGTCGTGTCGTCATCGATTCGGCATGCTCTTGGCTGGCGGAATCTCGGCATGGTTTCTGATTCAGATTGTGATCAATATTGGTGGTGTGATCGGAATGCTTCCCGTGACAGGTTTGACCTTGCCATTCATTTCTTATGGCGGTTCATCGCTTATTGTCTCAATGGTGGCTTGCGGATTATTGATGAACGTAGCTCGCCGTCCGCGATGACGACGTTTGCAGTGATCGCAGGCGGGGGAACATCGGGACATGTTCTGCCAGCAATTGCGATTGCTGAGGCCTTGACAGATAGCGGGATAGACCTCTCCCAAATTTATTACACCGGCGCCCGACGAGGTGTTGAAACTGAACTTGTTCCGACCACGGGAATACGCCATAGTTTTTTTGATGTTGTCGGTCTACAACGAAGTTTTTCAATCGCTTCGCTGAAATCAAATCTGGTTTTTGCGCCGAAGTTGTTGAAGGCTCGACGAGAAGCGATCAAACTTTTTGCGGCTGAACGACCACAAGTTGTGGTCAGTGTGGGCGGTTACGCAAGTTTGCCAGCAGTGCTGGCCGCGCGAAAACTGGATATTCCTATTGTCGTAGTGAGTTATGACCGAATTCCAGGGCGATCGAGCAAACTCACATCGCGTTTTGCTCGGGCGACAGCCGTGGCGTTCCCATCGAGTGACTTGCCGAGGGCTATTACAACAGGTGCGCCGGTTCGGCGAGTGATCCGTAACGTCGACCGAAAACTCCATCGAGAAGATGCACGCGGCCGTTTAGGAATCTCTCACGACTCGTTTTTCATTGGTGTCATTGGAGGATCGCTGGGTTCTCTGATGCTGAATACTGCTATCAGCGAGTTCGTGAAACAATTTCAGGATGATGGAGATTTGGCGATACGACATGTTGTGGGTGAGCGCTTCATGAAATCGTATTCAAGTCCGATTGTTGATGCTGATTCCGCGATCACATATCAAGTGGTGGCTTACGAGGACAACATGGCCGATATTTACGCCGGAGTAGATGTGTTGATCGGGCGCGGCGGAGCGGGCACGATTGCCGACGTTGCGACGACTGGGGTGCCCGCAATTTTGATTCCCTGGAAAGATGCGGCCGACGATCACCAATCCGCGAATGTTCGATATCTCTCTGACGATGGCGCCGCAATTTTGGTAAATGAAGAAGATGTCACAAGCACGTTGGTGAAAATCATTGTGAATCTTCGAATGCATCCCGAAGAACTTGAGAAGATTTCCCATCAGGCGTATGAAATGGGCGCTGTAAATCGCCAAGGGAAAATTGCTGAGGTCATCAAAGATGTCGCGAATAGGCCCGTTGCATGAACGGTATTCTTGATCTGCGCCGCCGCCTCCGACTGCATGTCGTTGGCGTAGGTGGCCCGGGAATGAGTGCGATTGCTACTTGTCTGGCTCAAATGGGTCACGAGGTTTCGGGGAGCGATATCAAGAGTTCAGAACTGATTGAACGGCTTGTTGATTTGGGCATCCGAGTCAACATCGGTCACGACAGTTCAGTCGTACATAATTGCAACGCGGTCACGGCCTCAACTGCGATACCCCGCACAAATATTGAGTTAGTTGAAGCCGAACAAAGTCGTGTGCCCGTTCTCAATCGGGCCGCGATGCTGGCGTCAATCTGCGCGATGAGTCCATCAATCGGAGTTGCAGGAACGCATGGCAAGACAACGACGACATCGCTACTCGTACGTATTTTCACCGAAGCAGGTTTAGATCCCAATTTTGTCGTGGGAGGAGAATTGCTTGACGAGGGAGCCGGCGCTCGTTGGACTGGAGCAGAGTGGACAATTGTTGAAGCAGACGAGAGCGATGGAACTCACCTTGAGCTACCACTTTCGGCGACAATTCTGACCAACATTGATTCTGATCACCTTGATCACTACGGAGACCTTCAGGGAATTACCAACAGCTTTCAGAAGTATGTTCTTGGAATTGATGGGCCAGTCGTGATGTGTGTTGATGATCCGACTATTGCTGGTTTGATCAGACCACAGCAGTGCGTGACCTATGGTTTTTCAGACGACGCTCAATTCTGTTGCCACTCTGTCGAATCAAGTAACGGTCTCACAAGTTTCGCTATTTCCAAAACCGACGAAACTTCCGCTGTAATCGACCTGGCTGTTCAGATGTCATTGCGTGGCCGACACAACGTCTTGAACGTGACCGCCGCGATTGCGTTGGCGGTGAGTTGTGGCATTGATCCTCAAGTGGCTGTTTCGGCAGTGGCTAAGTTTGGGGGAGTTGGACGTCGGTTCGAGATCATTGGTGAGGCTGATGGGATCACTTTTGTTGATGACTATGCGCACTTGCCGCGTGAAATTGCTGCTGTGATGTCGGCGGCAAAGACAAGCGATGATCATTGGGAAAGAGTTGTTGCTGTCTTTCAGCCGAATCGCTACAACCGTATGGCTGTGATGTCTCACGAATATATCAATGCATTTGTTGATGCTGATGTAGTGGTCATTACTGACATTTACGCTTCTGGCACACAAAAGATTGAGGGAATTACTGGTCGTCTAGTAGTTGAGGCGGTGTTGCAAGCGCACCCGCACGCTCAGGTGTTTTGGCATGCCGAGCGTGACTCGCTCGCCGAATTTGTGAATCAACTTGTTCAACCTCGAGATGTTTGTATTTCAATGGGCTGTGGCGATATTGAGTATTTGCCCCAGGAATTAGTCTTGTTGCGGTCCGATGGAGCAGCGATATGAACTCGTCTATTGATGAAGTAGCCGAAGCGCTTGGCGAACTGGGTCAACGCCATTTTCCAGTGGCGTCGCTAACCACCTACAAAGTCGGCGGAACAGCAGCCTTGTTTTGTCGGGTTGACGATGTCGAGACTTTAATCAGGGTCGCTCAAATTGCCCGCGATTCGTCGACACCATTGGTGGTTCTTGGTCGGGGGAGCAACAGCCTTTTTGCCGATTTAGAATTTGCTGGAATAGTCGTGCAACTCGGTGATTTCGCGCAACAACTAGTACTGCCAGAGCAAAATCAAAACAGCGTTGTGATCGCTGGCTCGGCGGTAGCGCTTCCAGTGATGGCCCGCCGCACGGCAGCCGTTGGATTGCGGGGATTTGAATGGGCGGTCGGCGTGCCCGGAACTGTCGGCGGGGCAATCAAAATGAATGCCGGGGGACATGGTTCAGATATCGCTGAGTCTTTGGTGAGTGCGCGGGTTTTTTCATGCCGATCTGGAGAAGTTAATGACATTGAAAAAGCAGAATTCGGATTGCGTTTTCGAGGATCGGCAATTCCGGATGATGATGTAATCATCGACGCAACTTTCCGGTTGACGTGGGGCGACAGCAATGAGGCGCTCGGCATTATTGACGACATTGTGAAGTGGCGTCGTGAAAATCAACCCGGCGGGCAAAATGCGGGTTCAGTATTTGTGAATCCCGTCCCTGGCGAAATCGCCGCCGGAGAGTTGATTGATCAATGTGGACTGCGGGGTTTTCGTATTGGCTCAGCTGAGGTATCGGTGAAACACGCCAACTTTATTCAGGCCGACTCAGGTGGTCGTGCGAGTGACATTGTTGCTGTTATGGATCATGTCCAAGCAGTCGTGCAACAGAAATTTGGTTTCAACCTTCGCTCCGAAGTTCGTTTGATCGGTTGGACGCACGAGATAAGTACCAGGGGTTCTGATGAGTGACAAGTTTTCAATTCTGAGGCGACTCAGCCAAAAGGTTCGGCCCCAAGATTTTGACGCAACCGATGATTTGGCGAGCGTGAAAAAGACTCCGCACACCGAAGTTGATAGCTCGGGAAAGAAAAGGGTTGTTATCTCTGATGACTCTGAGGTGATTGACCGGAAAATTTCGCGTCAATCCGATAATGGTGCTTCACGTTTTCGGTTACGCCGAATGGGGATTGAAAGAGAAGAAGGTCGGCTACGTTTGCGCTGGTTTACCATTGTTGGACTTGTTGTGGCTGCAGTCGTCGTGATCTTGTTGTTGCTAACGAGTCCAATTCTTTCGGTGCGACAAGTAGATGTTGAAGGAGTCGTCTATGCCGACCCTCAGCAGATCGCGGCAATCGTTGACAGTATTAACGGCGAACCCATCTTGACAGTTGACCTCGGCGTGGCTGAAACAAAACTCTTGGCGATTCCTTGGGTGCGACTGGCCCGAGTTTCGATGCATCTGCCATCGCGAGTGTCTATTGAAATCGTTGAACGTACCCCCATCGCCTTCTTTCGCGCCGTAGACGGGTTCAACCGTGTGATCGATCGTGATGGCAGAGTGCTTGACGTCATTGAAGGCGACCCAACTGATTACATCCGAATTATCGGCACTGGACCAAATCTTTCTGCTGGGCAAATGACCGAACAGCCGTTACTCGGTGCTGCCGAGTTGATCAACGCCTTGCCGAGCGATCTTCGTATCCGACTGCTGTCGCTTACCGTTAGTCCGGAGGGTGAGGTATCGCTTTCACTCACGAACGATGTTGAGGTGATTTTTGGTCGCCCCGACGACTTTCAGGTGAAACTTGTCGCCGTGGTGAACGAAATTAAGCGGCAAGGGACTAATCGCTACGCCGTGATTGACGTCTCGAGCGGACAACCGAGCGTTCGCTGACGGGGGTATCCCCCCATTAGCGATTCGGAAGTGCGAGACTAACCAACGACCTACTGGTTATTTTCAACTCAACGTCGGCTTGCCGACACCCGAAAAGAGGAGTCTCCCGACATGGTTGGTGGACAAAACAATTACATCTGCCAGATCAAGGTTGTTGGCGTTGGCGGCGGTGGCGTCAACGCAATTAACCGAATGATCGAGCGAAACCTGCGTGGGGTCGAATTTATTGCGATCAACACCGATATTCAGGCTTTGATGACCAGTGACGCTGAGCTCAAGCTTGACGTGGGTCGCGAGTTGACTCGTGGTCTTGGCGCTGGAAGCGACCCGGAAGTTGGCCGCCAGGCCGCTGAAGCTCACCGCGATGAAATTGAAGACGCGCTGAAGGGCGCCGACATGGTTTTCATCGCAGCCGGTGAGGGCGGAGGTACCGGAACGGGTGCTGCGCCAGTCGTGGCAGAAATTGCCAAAGCCGCTGGAGCGCTCACTATTGGCATCGTTACCCGTCCCTTCTCGTTTGAAGGTCGTCGTCGTGCAGTGCAAGCCGACGCTGGTATCGCCAAGCTCAAGGAAAAAGTTGACACCTTGATTGTTGTTCCTAACGATCGTTTGTTGTCAGTCGTTGACGCTCGTGACACTGTCATGGAGGCTTTCGCTCGAGCCGATGAGGTTCTGTACAGCGGCGTTTCTGGAATTTCAGAATTGATCACGAATCCTGGTCTGATCAACACCGACTTTGCTGACGTCAAGATGACGCTTCAGAACGCTGGTTCGGCGTTGATGGGAATTGGTTCAGCAAGTGGTGATAGTCGTGCCCGAGACGCTGCGTTGAAGGCACTTTCAAGCAGTTTGCTTGAAGCGTCAATTGAAGGTGCTCGCGGCGTATTGCTCAACGTCACTGGCCCAGCAACGATGACGTTGATGGAAATGAACGAAGCTGCCGAAATCATTCATGGCATCGCTCACCAAGACGCCAACATCATCTTCGGTACGGTCATCAACGACGACATGGGCGACGAAGTGCGCGTCACTGTTATCGCTGCAGGATTTGATCGTTGGGAAGGTGCTCCGCAGGTACGTCCGACAGGACGACCCGCTGCTCGCTCAAGTCAAACCGGTGGCACCGCTCGTACTCCGGCACCAGCGAAGGACATCTTCGCGTCAGACCCCGTGTCAAGTGACGACGGCGATGACGACTTTGATGTCCCGTCGTTCCTGAAGTGAGATTGCGGGCCCATGCCCGCCATCATCCAACTTCCTGGTGTTTCGACGGTCAATTTTGTGGTCTCCCATCGATCTGATGGCGATTTCAATAGCGATGTCGTTGATCGGACATTGCTACGTTCACGTCGTCAAGAGTTAGTTGCTTTGCCGTGGACGCAATTAAACGAGGTTCATGGGTCGGACTCGCAGTGGGTTGAAACTCCGGGGTCACGCGACGGTGAGATTGGTGATGTCATCGGAACCGATGCGAACAACGCGGTCCTTGGGATTTGGGTTGGTGACTGTGCCCCTGTTTTTCTGATTGGTGAACATTCACTCGTTGCCGTGCACGCCGGGTGGAAAGGCCTTCGTGATGGGGTGTTGTCGCATGCTCATGCTCTCATACGAACACATGATGATGTTGCCATTCACGGTTTTGTCGGCCCGCATATTGACCAATGTTGTTATGAATTCAGCGAATCTGACTTACGCGTGATGGCTGACCTGTTCGGATCAAGTGCTCGCGGTGTTGACCAATTCGGACGCCCGGCATTGAACGTGGCCGCATGCATTCGCAGTTTTTTCACGTCTCATGAGATTCCCCTCACTGAACTCAGTGAGTGCACGGGTTGCCGAGCAGAACAGTATTTTTCGCACCGTGTCCGTGGCGAACGAGAACGACAGATCGTCGGAGTTTGGAGAACAACATGATATGGAGAACAACATGATTTGGAGAACAACATGAACAGTCATGATGAGGCTTTTGCTGCTCAGCGAATCAAAGAAAATTATGAATTGATCGTGAATCGTGTGCATAAATATGGCGGCGAACGAGTTCGGGTTGTTGCGGTGACAAAAACATTTCCCGCTAGTGCGGTGAACGCAGTGATGGCCGCCGGTTGTCTGATGATCGGTGAAAATTACGCGCAAGATCTACTCGAAAAATGGCCGGCAGTCAATCCAGTCCATCGGCCTGAAGTTCATTTCATCGGTCGCCTACAGTCAAACAAGGTGCGTTCATTGAGCCCGATCGTAGACGTTTGGCAATCAGTTGATCGTGGCTCAATTATTGATGAAATTGTGCGTCGGGCCCCGCAATCACGAATCATGTTGCAGGTCAATGCGACTGGTGAGGCAGACAAAGGTGGTTGTGAAGTCAGCGGGCTGAGTGAGCTTGTGACCCGCGCTGTAGGCCTTGGTCTTGAAGTAGTCGGATTGATGACAGTTGGACCCACGAGTGGAGATATCGCGATCACTCGACGGGCTTTTGAGACGACGGCTCGACTGGCCCATGAATTGGGCGTCCCCGAAGTGTCAATGGGCATGACCGCCGACCTTGAACTGGCCATTGAGTGTGGCTCAACCATGGTTCGAATCGGGTCGGCTATCTTTGGCGACCGTCCACCCATGGCCCATCGATAGCGACTATTCTTTCGGTGATGTCAATTTTTAGACGAGCGATGGACTATCTCGGCCTCGGCGAGGACGATGCGTACGATGATTACGACGACCACGATCAGGCCGATCGTTCGGGCGGTGTTTCGCGAAATGTCGATCCTCGTGGTGGTTTCGACGACTCGCGACCAGTTGCCCGTCAAGTGAGTCCTCGTGACACCGACCCGGTTCCGACACCGCGTCGTCCACAGTTTGACGATTCGTCAGTGCAGCCTCGTCCAATTTCGGCACGTCAGGGCTCATCAGTTCGAACTTTGGGGGGACCAGTGCAAGGTGAAACCCACACAGTGAAGGCAATTCGTTTTAACGACATTCAAGAAGTAGCCAATCGTTACCGTGATGGAAACCCCGTGATTTTGAATACTGAAGGATGCGATGATGAAGTGGCTCGTCGCATGATCGATTTTTCAAGCGGCCTTTGTTATGCGTTGCATGGCAAGATTGAAAAAGTTGCGCGGGGCGTCTATCTCTTAAAGCCAGACACACGCGCCGCCAACCCAGAATACTGAACTCATGAACATTCTTGGCTCTTTGATCACGTTGTACACCGTCGTGCTTTTGTTGCGCGTTGTGACGTCGTGGTTCCCGCCGGCATCATCGCAAAGCCCAATGGCTTCAGTTCAGTTGTGGTTGTACAAGGCGACTGAGCCAGTGCTTGCACCCATTCGACGTACCTTGCCATCAATGGGTGGCTTGGATTTGTCTCCGATGCTTCTTCTGATCGCGTTGCAGATACTTGGTCGAGCACTGGGGTAGTGCCGATATCCTTGCTCAATCGTTGTTTTTCTGATTGAGACTGACTAATTATGACCGAGCGCCGTTATCCACCCGTTGAATCTCAGCCATCATTTCCAGCGATTGAAGCGACTGTCCTTGAACGTTGGAAGACTGAACGCACTTTTGAAGAATCGGTCAATCAACGTTCAGCCGGTGCTGATGGTTCCAATGAATTTGTCTTCTACGACGGCCCGCCATTCGCGAACGGATTGCCGCACTACGGACATTTGTTAACTGGCTTTGTGAAAGATGCGATTCCGCGTTATCGCACCATGAAGGGCGAACGAGTTGATCGACGATTCGGTTGGGACTGCCATGGTTTACCCGCAGAGGTTGAAGCTGAAAAGCAATTAGGAATTTCTGGTCATCCTGAAGTCACCGAATTCGGAATTGAAAAATTCAATGACTATTGCCGAACCAGTGTGTTGCGTTACACCAACGAATGGGAACGCTATGTCAATCGTCAGGCCCGCTGGGTTGATTTTGAAAACGATTACAAGACTCTCGACCTTCCGTACATGGAAAGTGTCATGTGGGCATTCAAGACTTTGCATGACAAGGGATTGATTTACGAGGGCTTTCGAGTTTTAGCATATTGCTGGCGTTGTGAAACCCCGTTGAGCAATACCGAGACGCGAATGGATGATGTCTATCGCGATCGTCAAGACCCAGCACTGACCGTAAAGTTTTCGTTGTCAACTGGCGAAAAGATTTTGGCATGGACGACTACGCCATGGACATTGCCATCAAACCTGGCGTTGGCGGTTAATCCTGATATTGACTACGCAGTCGTTGAATTGAACAGCGAGAAACTCATCTTGGCCGAAGCCCGATTGGCCTCGTATGAACGCGAACTTGGGGATGCGGTACGAGTTGGGACCTTGAAGGGTTCTGAATTGATCGGACGCACCTACGCACCACTCTTTGATTATTTCTCGGATACAGCTTCGGCATTCCAAGTACTCGGAGCCGAGTTTGTGACGACCGAGGACGGAACCGGTGTCGTGCACATGGCTCCTGGATTTGGTGAAGATGACCAGATCGCTTGTCTC
Source organism: uncultured Actinomycetes bacterium (assembly GCA_937876415.1). Classification (GTDB taxonomy): domain Bacteria; phylum Actinomycetota; class Acidimicrobiia; order Acidimicrobiales; family Ilumatobacteraceae; genus Casp-actino8. The sequence goes on along the minus strand of CALEHE010000066.1, from coordinate 2,061 downwards.
GCGGCCGGAATCGAAACTATTTGTCCGATGGACAGCCACGGTTGCTACACCGCGGAAGTTTCTGACTGGGTCGGAATTCATGTTTTTGAAGCGAATCCATTAGTCATTAAGCACCTGAAACAGGCTGGCGTTGTCATTCGACACGACAGTTACGATCACTCGTATCCACACTGCTGGCGCTGCGCTGAACCGTTGGTGTACCGCGCGATTTCGTCGTGGTTCGTCGAAGTAACCGCGATTAAAGCTCGCATGCTTGAACTCAACCAACAGATCACCTGGGTTCCTGAACATCTCAAAGAAGGTTCATTCGGTAAATGGCTCGCCAATGCGCGTGACTGGTCAATTAGTCGAAATCGCTTCTGGGGTTCACCCATCCCGGTATGGAAGAGCGATGACCCCACTTACCCGCGTCTCGATGTGTACGGAAGTATCGCCGAGATTGAACGCGACTTTGGTATGACAGTGACTGATCTGCATCGCCCAGTTGTTGATGATCTCGTGCGCCCTAATCCCGATGATCCAACCGGACAGTCAATGATGCGTCGAGTGCCTGAAGTTCTTGACTGTTGGTTTGAGAGCGGATCAATGCCGTTCGCTCAAGTGCACTATCCATTTGAGAATACGACGTGGTTTGAGCAGCATTACCCTGGCGACTTCATTGTTGAGTACATCGGCCAAACACGTGGGTGGTTCTACACATTGCATGTTCTTGCAACTGCATTGTTTGATCGTCCGGCTTTTTCAACTTGCGTGAGTCACGGAATCGTCCTTGGTGACGACGGACAGAAAATGTCTAAGAGTTTGCGCAACTATCCCGACCCCATGGTTGTCTTTGACACCTACGGGGCTGACGCAATGCGCTGGTATTTGTTGTCATCAGCTATTTTGCGGGGCTCGGACTTCTCGGTTACCGAATCAGGAATTCGTGAAACTGTTCGACAGGTTCTTTTACCAATGTGGAACTCCTGGTATTTCTTGAGTCTGTACGCCAATGCCGAAGGCGTATCGGGAACTTTCCGCACTGATTCAACGAACATTCTTGACCGTTATATTCTGGCCAAGTCAGCACAGATGGTTGAACGAGTCACGCATGATCTTGATGCGTACGATCTCTTTTCAGCATGCTCGGGGGTTCGTGACTTCTTAGATGTCTTGACCAACTGGTATATCCGTCGTTCACGCGATCGTTTCTGGGAAGGCGATCAAGACGCAATTGACACGCTGCATACAGTCCTCGAAGTTTTGTGTCGAGTCTCCGCACCGTTACTTCCACTTTTGTCAGACACCGTTTATGCAGGCTTGACCGGAGGTCGTTCGGTACACCTCACTGACTGGCCGACGAACACGGCCTTGCCGCATGATGTCGAATTGGTTCGCTCGATGGACCGAGTTCGAGAAGTGTGTTCGGTCGCATTGTCGATTCGTAAAGCCCACAGTCGTCGCGTGCGTCTGCCGTTGAGTGAACTTGCGGTTTCACATCCCGATTCGGCTGAGTTGGTGTCGTTCATTGACATCATTGCCGATGAGGTCAACGTTAAAAAAGTGACGTTAGGAACCGAAGTTTCGGGGGCAGCTGCGGCTGTTTTACAAGTGATTCCCGGAGCTCTCGGACCGCGACTTGGCGGAAGAACCCAAGATGTCATCAAAGCCGTTAAATCGGGTAATTGGCGTCAAGACGGCGAACAAGTTTTTGCGGGAGATATTGAACTTTTTGCGGGTGAGTACACCCTCAAAATGGTTGCCGCAGAAGGTGCGGCAAGTAGTGCTCTCGGTGATGGTCTCGGAATGGTGACACTTGATATAGAGGTCACCCCCGAACTTGCGGCCGAAGGCACTGCCCGCGATCTCATTCGATTAGTCCAACAGGCTCGCCGCGAAGCAGGTCTTGAAGTCAGCGACCGTATTGAAATCACGCTCGGAGTGTCTCAATCGATACGGCGCCAGATCCAGCCATTTATTGACGATCTAGCGAGTGAAACCTTGGCTCAGTCTTTGCAATGGGGGCGGGGGGCTATGAACGCCCTTTTGGATGATGAGGACATTCGTATCGGTGTTGTTCGT
>CALEHE010000065.1 GCA_937876415.1 uncultured Actinomycetes bacterium | reverse complement strand
ACGATCACCATCACCACCGCGCCTGGCGCGACATCAAACAGCTCTTAATTGATTCCGAACTTCCTGCCCGTGTTCGAGAACGAGCGCTCAAGGTATTCGGAATGCTCGCAGAGGTTGAGGCAAACATCCACGGGGTTGCCGTAATGGATATTGAGTTCCATGAAGTCGGCAGTGTTGATGCGATTGTCGACATTGTCGGAGTCTGTGCGGCACTTGAGGTGCTCAAGATTGAACGCATCTTCTGCAGCAATATCGCTGTCGGTCATGGGCATATCAATTCGGCGCACGGAACTTTGCCTAACCCCGCGCCAGCCGTCACCGCCTTGGCCGCATTGCGGGGAATCACTTTGATTGGTCTCGACGATCACCGCGAGCTGGCAACTCCGACTGGTGTTGCTTTGATGGCTGCACTCGCTGATTCGTTTGGGGCGATGCCACCACTCACTGTGAGCAGCGTTGGTTACGGCGCCGGAACGAACGACATCCAAGGACGCGCCAATGTTGTCAAAGTTGTCATTGGTGAAACGTTAGAACAAACCGTTCTTTCGGGTGCTGGACAAGACGTTCAATTACTTGAGGCAAACGTTGATGATGTATCCGGCGAAGTCATCGCTCACACAATTGCCGAATTACTGAATGCAGGAGCCCATGATGCATGGGCGACTCCCATCGTGATGAAAAAAGGCCGCCCCGCATTTACGGTTCATGCCCTATGCGATCTTGCCCTTACCGAGAAGATTTCTGCCGTATTGGTGTCTGAAACAGGAACACTCGGTTTACGGGGTTCGGTCATTCAACGGTGGCCACAAACTCGTGAGGAAAAGTCAGTCACTGTTCACGGACACACCATCCGTATCAAAGTAGGTAGCGGACGAATCAAAGTTGAAAACGATGATGCAGTGACTGCATCGCGGGCATTGTCATTGCCACTTCGCGAAGTTTTAGCCCTGGCTGAACAAGCAGCCCGCCAACTCAACTAGCGAGAGCCGCAGTCACGATCTGATTGATTCGATCAGTTCCAAGTTCGCCCGAGGCCCGTGCTTTTACTTTTCCATCTGCACCAACGATTGTGAAGAAAGGGAAACCCGAAACTCCATACGCCTGCGCCGCATCCCTTGCTTCGGAGTCAGCCATCACTGGCCACGGCCACGCTTTGTTCACAACCCATTGTGACGGTGGATAGTTCGGTCGATCACTGGCAACTGAGGTGCTCACGGCAATCACTTGCAAATCAGCGGGTACAGCCCCCGACTCTTTCCATTCAATGAGACGTGGAACTTCATTATTGCAATGAGAGCACCAGTGAGCAAGAAACACGACCATGTAGGGCTTGCCGTTACCCGGTGTCACCGAAAGATTTGAACCGTCAAAGGCATACCCGTTCAAAGTTGGTGCCATCAACCCAATTGTTGAGTCATCGCCAGATTCGAGCAAGGGTTCGAGTACGTCGCCAACAACTTCTACTGGCTGGTTCTCACCAGCCGAAACCGTTCCATCACTATTTGGAACCTTTGTCGTATCTGAAGAGGCCGAATCGTTTGAGCCTCCAGCAACAATCGCGATGACAAATGCAATCACAATGGCCAAGATGACTCCACCAATCAACCACTTGGTGTTGTTTGATTTTTTAATTGGTTGCTTGGCCATGATGCAGTTACCTCTCGAGTAATGAGTCGTTGGAAGGACTTGATTGGTTCCGAACCTCATCAACTTCTTGCGACTTATTCGGCTGAACAAAAAGTAGTGCCGCAATGGCGATGAATCCGCTCAGGGCCATCAAGGCAAGCGTCACAAATCCCATGCGACGAAACCACACATCGGTGCACGACGGACCAATTCCACACGCCCCTTCACCGAGCGACGGCTTCCATTCAATGAGATAGTGGTAACTCGACAGGCAGATACCAGCAACCAACATCGGCAGTGCGTACCAACGCACGTTGCGATCCTTGCGAATAGCCGCCACCAACAAAATCCCGGCCAACGGAAACATGCAAATTCGCTGGAACCAGCACAAACGACACGGCACATAATCGGCGATTTCGCTGAAATACAGACTTCCTGCAGTTGCCCCAGCGGCAACGAACCACGCCAACCACAACGACATCCGACGAATTTCGGCAACGATTGACGCATTCGGCGAGATCACCACTCCCAAAAGGGCGTACGAGACTCCCCCGACCAGTGCAATGAGCGCCAAAAGGGACGCAAAAAGTTCAACGGTTCTTACATCCATCATTGTCAGTATGCCCGCATCACAGGCAAGAATAGAAACCTTGAACGAGTTAGAGCCCAAAGTCCCAATCGTCATAACCGCCCACGAACTCGTCACTCTTGAGCGCACCGATGTCGTGATCGCTGATGTGCGTTGGTACCTCGACGGGCGCGATGGTCGCAAGGCTTACACCGATGGGCATATCCCGGGCGCGATCTTTGTTGACCTTGATCGTGACTTAGCCAGTTCAGATCATTCTGACGCCACGAACGGTCGCCACCCCTTCCCCACGCCTTCGGCATTCGCCGGGGCAATGTCACGACTCGGCATTCACAATGACTCGTACGTCGTTGCCTACGACGACACCGGTGGCATGACGGCATCGCGACTTGTCGTGATGTTGCGCATGCTTGGCTGCAACGCATCAGTTCTTGATGGTGGTATCGCGGCTTGGCAACGAACCACCGAACAACCACTTGCCACCGGTAAACCCACAAATGTCAAAGCAGCATCTTTCGCGTTAGTTGAATGGCCAACCGAACAACTCATCGCAAAGACTGATCTTGAAACAATTGTTGCCCAAGGCGCAGTTAATTCACGTCGCGTCATTCTTGATGCTCGATCAGGCGAACGCTTTCAAGGCGTTATCACCGAGGCATCGGCAAAGCTCGACCCGCGTCCTGGTCACATTCCTGGCGCATTTAGTGCACCGTGGAACGCAGTCATCGATACCGAAACTTCATCCTTCAAGTCAGTTGAAGAATTACGTCGTCATTACGAATCACTTTGTGTTGATCTTGCCGATGAAGTGATTGCGTATTGCGGGAGCGGTATCTCGGCTTGCGCCAATATCGTCGCGATCGAACACGCAGGCTTTGCAACTCCTCGTCTTTTCATCGCATCGTGGTCAGGTTGGTCGTCCGATACCGAGACGCCCGTTGAACTAGGAGCCATCGAACCCGATCGCGATTCGTTCGCCACAAAAGTCACG
>CALEHE010000064.1 GCA_937876415.1 uncultured Actinomycetes bacterium | reverse complement strand
GTACTGTTCGAGAAGTTCTGCAAAGACCGTCGCGGTAATTCCTCACAGTTACTCCTCGTGACATAAGTCTCACTCAATGAATAAGAGATCTTTGCTACTAACCCAGTTCGTGCACCCTCTATAGATTGTTGAAACATCCGATCTGGGATGGATGCTTTCTGTTCATCAGAAAGCAATTCAATGGAGGAGGAAAATAATGGTTCGTAAGACTTTCCGTTTAGGTGGTCTCGTCATGGCAGGTGCGCTGGCAATTTCGGCGTGTGGTGGATCAAGCGATTCAACATCGACCGAAGCGCCTACATCAGAAGCCCCAACGAGCGAAGCACCAGATACAGGTGCTCCCTCAACCGACGCCCCCGCAACATCGTGGGCAGTAAACACTGAGGACTGCGTCGACCCCGAGGCAGCGAATGCTCCAATCACGGGAACAGTCAAGATCGGTACCGTGTTGCCATTGTCGGGAAGCGTTGCAGCAATTGCTTTCGCTCCTGTTAAGGCTGGTTTCGAGTCATACATCAAGTGGGCGAACGAGCAAAAGGTGCTTGGTGACACCACAATTGAAGTGGCTGTTGAAGACGATCAGTACAACAAAGACCTCACACCAGATGCCGTGAACAAGTTGCTCGACGCCGGAGTCAACCTTTTCGCAGGAATCATCGGTACGCCCAACAACGCCGCAGTGCGTGACACCTTGAATGAAGAGTGCGTCCCACAACTGCAGGCTTTGACGGGTTCGCCCGCTTGGGGCGATGTTGCCGGTTACCCATGGACCACTGGAGCGCTCGCCCCTTACGGCGTTGAAGCCAAGGTCTATGCCAGCCAAATCAAGGCTCAGTTCCCCGATGGCGCAAAAGTGGCGTTGTTCACGGTGAACAACGAATTCGGCCAGGTCTATCTTGAGGCCTTCAAGGAAGCCGCCGATGCCGCCGATAGCGGAATTGAAATTGTTGACGAGCAGACCATTGAAGCCGATAGCTCGACGCCTCCGACTGCTCAAATCAACGCCATCGCTTCGAAAGCCCCTGATGCAATCGTTGCGGTTCCGCTCGGTGCACAGTGCCCAACTTTCTTGCTGGAAGTCGCCAATGCTAAGGCAGCTAACACTGGTTGGATGCCGAACATTTTCTTGACGAACACCTGCGCATCTTCATTGATCTTGGCTGGTGCCGGAGAAGCTGCTGATGGACTGTTCACCTCAAACAACTTGGTGGACGTGAACGATCCCGCAGTTGCATCAAAGCCAGCAGTTGCTGAGTACATCGCATTCATGACGGCTCAGGGCAACAAAGATATCGTCACTACTGCAAGTGCAGGCTGGCACGTTGCTGAAGTAACTGTGGCAATTTTGAAGCAGGCGTCAGAATCACCAGAAGGTTTGACTCGAGCGTCAATTATGAATGCTGCTCGTAATTACAGTTTGGTTCCTTCACTTGTTCGTGACGGAGTGGTCTTGACTATGAACGGCGACGTTGATGTTTTCCAAGCAGAGTCGTTGCAAGTTATGCAGTACGTATTTGCGACTGGAACGTTTAGCGACGTTGGCGTATTGATCGCCGATTACGAAAGCTGAGAAACTCTCAACTTGTTGAATAAATGCCCGCCCGCAAGGGCGGGCATTTATTTTTATTTAACGACTTTTCCTTCAACGACCGTGAGTTCGCGATCTCCGGTTATTTCAATAATGAACTCCCAACTGTTGTCATCGTTGTCGGTGGCGATGCACGCATATTGGCTGCCGACTTGAATCGATTGGGGTTGGTCGCATAGTGCGTACTTGTAGCGATAGCCAGCGCTCTTGGCGAGGTCCTCGCTTTCAAGAAACTTTTCTCCTTCAGATTTGTAGTTCTTCGGAGAGGTAGAACAAGCAGCCAACATGGCAAGACACAAGCACGCGGTGAAAGAGATGCGAATTTTTCGGTGACGGGTGATGTTCATGATTTTCATTTTCGTTAAAGCCTGACAGGTAATGAGAGTAGTCGCTTACTTCAATCCAGAAGTTTGACGGGCCCGTTGGATTGAGTCAATAGTGACAATCACCAAGGCAATCCAAACCAGACCAAAACCAACAAATCGGCTTGGAGAAAGCTCTTCGTGGTAGACGAGCCAACCGAGTAAGAAGTTGATAGTCGGAACTGAATATTGCATCGGACCTAAGACCGTTAATGGCAATTTGAGAGCGGCAGCAGCAAACAGGAGCAACGGAACCGCGGTCACGACGCCAGATAGCAAAACCAAAATAATGTGCCAGAAGTCTGCTGATTGAATCACCGAATCGTCTTTTTGTGAGAACCAAACGATCAGTGCAAATGCAGGGATGATGAGGAAGATCGTTTCGGACATCAAACTCTCAAGTGGCTGCAAAGGCACCTGTCGTTTGAGTAAGCCGTACACGGCCCATGAAGCCGCCATGGCCAAAGCGAGATACGGTACCCGGCCGTAACTGATCGTCAGCACAACAACTGCTGCCAGACCAAGAAGTGCGCTTGCAAGTTGGATCGGACGAATTTTCTCGTGGAGCACCTTGACGCCAATCAGCATCGTGCCAAGTGGGGCAATGAAATAGCCAAGGGCCGCTTCGATGACTTTGCCATCGTGGACGACGATGACGTAGGTCGTCCAGTTGATGGCTAACAGCAATGAGGCACTAGCCACCCGAGTCCAAAGGTGCTCTGTTGAAATCTTGTGGAACAATGTTGACACTCGGCCCTTGGCGGCAATGATCACAAGTAGCAAGACAACTGAGGTGACGATGCGGTAACCAATGAGCTCGAGCGGAGCGAAGGCATTGAGTGCTTTCCAATAGACCGTGATGAAACCCCACAGCAAGTACGCCGAGATACCGGCAATGACTCCAGTTCGATCAGGTGTCGGCTGAGACTGAGAGTTCGTTGCGGGAGAGGGATTGGCTCCGATATGTGACTCACGTGTTTCAGAACTCACCCGTTCTTCATATCATCTGCTGGGCTGTCTACTAGCGTTCACCCTGTGGAAGCACTTGAGTCATTGCCAGAATGGTCACAGGTTTTATCGGGCGTGCCTCTTCGTTCTTTGCGGGAAGAGTTCGCATCTGATCCTGCTCGCACGTCGGCGATGAGTCTTCACGCTGGTGACCTGTTTGTCGATTATTCAAAGCAGCGTGTTGATGAAGGCGCTCTGGCCGATTTGCTGAATCTCGCGAAAGTCCGCGACGTCACCACATCATTTCAACGAATGAAGAATGGTGAGCGAGTCAACTCCACTGAGGGTCGGGCAGTTGGCCACATGGCTTTGCGAATTCCAAAAGACGGAACATTTTTGATCGACGGCGTGAATGTCGTGCCAGCAGTGCACGCAGTTCTCGATCGCATGGCTGATCTGGCCCGTGGAATCCGATCTGGTGAAATCAACGGAAGTACCGGCAAACGAATCTGTCATATCGTCAATATCGGAATTGGTGGTAGCGACCTCGGTCCGGCCATGGTGTACGAAGCCCTACGTGCCAATCGCCACGAGGGCATTTCTTGTCATTTCGTTTCTAATGTTGACCCGGCTGATTTAGCGGCAAACCTCCAGGGACTCAATCCTGAAGAGACGATGTTTGTTATCGCATCGAAGACTTTTATAACCGTCGAAACTTTGGCGAATGCCCGCGTGGCTCGCGAGTGGTTAGTGCAAGCACTCGGCCACGATGCAGTCGAAAAACACTTTGTGGCGCTCAGCACTCATTCTGATGCGGTTCGTGCATTCGGAATTGACACGACGAACATGTTTGAGTTTTGGGATTGGGTGGGCGGACGCTTTTCAGTTGCTTCGGCAATTGGACTTTCGGTGATGATAGCGGTTGGTCCAGAAACCTTTGAAGAGTTCCTCAGTGGAATGCACTTCATGGATATTCACGCCGCTGAGGCGGTCGGACGCGAGAACGCCCCACTGATATTGGCTCTGCTCAACATTTGGAATACGGCAGTGTTATCGACAAAAAGTCGAGCGGTCATTCCGTATTCGTTTGACCTTCGTCGCTTTCCGGCTTACTTACAGCAACTCATCATGGAGTCAAATGGCAAGTCCATACGACGTGACGGCTCGCGGGTTCCGTACTCGACCTCTCCTGTGATTTGGGGTGAGCCCGGAACTAATGGCCAGCACGCTTTTATGCAGTTATTACATCAAGGGACCGATGTTGTGCCCGTTGATTTCATCGGTTTTGCACGCTCATCAGCCGATGACGCCTCGCGAAACGAATTACTTTTCACAAATATGTTGGCGCAGAGCCAAGCATTGGCCTTTGGTCGTATGGCGGACGAACTGCCCGAAAGTTCGGTTCGACCGCACCGCACCTTTGAGGGCAATCGGCCGAGCACAACAATTGTCGCACCTGAATTGTCGGCTTCGGTACTCGGTCAACTCATCGCCCTTTATGAGCACGTCACATTCTTTGAAGGGGTGATCTGGGATATCAATAGTTTTGATCAATGGGGGGTCGAGCTCGGAAAAGAACTTGCCCAAACGCTCGGATCAAAACTGGTGAACTTTTCGGCGCTTGACCACCCAGATCTTGACTCATCAACCCACACTCTCTTGTCATGGTTCGCGCAACAGCAAAAGAAGTCAAACTGACCTTGCGGCAGGCCTGAATCATGTCGATCCCGAATTATGCGAGCGAAGTAAAGGTCTAGGTCATTGTGCATCAACTTGAACGAGTCACGAATTTGCTGGCGTTGCTGTTGTCAACTCGGCGTCATCTCACCTTTGACGAAATTCGTTACGAATTAAAAGGTCAGTATCCCGAGAATTTGGTGGCGGCGCGAGCGGCCTTTGAGCGTGATAAAGCAATTCTCCGCGACGAGGGAATTCCCATTAGTTCAGAGGTCCAAGGCGGGGATAAAGCCGGCATCACGGGATACCTCATTGAACGAGATGCTTACGAATTGGGAGATTTGCAACTGACTGGTCACGAGGCTGCGGCATTGCGCATCGCGGTTTCGGCTTTGCGGATGGGGCAGTCATGGGGTGAAGAGGCGCTATGGAAAGTGGATATGGATTCCGGATTTGCGCCGTCGCAAACTCCGGCCGTTCAAGCGACGTTGCCAGTGGATCAAAAATTGCCCACCCTTCATGAAGCAATGAGTCAACAAATCGTGGTGTCGTTTACGTATAACGGCAAACCCCGCGAACTCGAACCTTTTGGATTACTGGCACGATCGGGATGGTGGTACCTCGTCGGCAATGATCGATCAGTTGACGCAATACGTACTTTCCGAGTTGATCGAATTTCGAGTGACGTTATGTTGCGTGAAGGTGAGACTTTTGCTCGCCCACATGATTTTGATGTGCGACATTCGTTTCCTGCTGACCTCAAAGAACTACCCGATGCAATTGACGTCGGGGGAGATGTCGCCAAAGTTCGCATTGATGCAACTGATGTCAATGCCGTGATTGGTCACTACGGAGTTGACTCACTGATTGAACGCCATCTCGATGGGTCAGGCACTTTTGCGATTCCATGTGCAAATGTCCAAGCCTTCGAGCATTGGCTATTGGGTTTTCTTGATCGGGCTGAAGTACTTGAACCACCGCAATTACGCCAGCACGTCATTGATTGGCTGAACGCACTAGCAATCGGAGCAGACTCATGATCCGCCGCGGACCACGTCCGGTCAACGTTCGTTTGCGCCGACTCTTAGTGATGTTGCCGTGGTTGATGGAACGTCAAACCGTTTCCACCCAAGAAATGGCGGATCACTTCGGGATGTCAGTTGCCGACCTTGTGGCAGATTTGACTTTGGCATCCATGTGCGGGGTGTCGCAGGATCCTCACGATCTCATTGATTTATGGGTTGATGATGACGAAGTTCATTTCGGCATTCCGAAGTATTTTGAACGACCGTTGCGTTTAACTGTGCCGGAAGCCTTTTCTTTGATTGCGTCCGCCACCGCCGCTCAGCAACTACCTGGTGTTGATGCGACAGGAGCGCTTTCGCGGGCGATAGCCAAAGTTGCCGAAGCTATTGACCTTGATATCAATAATTCTTTTGTAGTTGAATTGGAAACCCCAGAATCGGTTGAGGCGTTAAGCCACGCAATTCATCAATCAGTTGTCATTGAATTTGAGTATTGGTCAGTTGCGACAGGCGAATCGGCAAAACGTCAGGTTGCGCCTCTCGAAGTTTTTCGCGATCAGGATCATTGGTATTTACGAGCTCATGATTTAGATGCCCAGGCTGAGCGAACCTTCCGTCTTGATCGGCTTGATCAGTTACTTGTGACGAGTCAGACTCACGATTTGGTAACGACACCTCGCGGGCAATGGTTTGCTGGTTCAGACGAACAACGCAAAGTTTTGTTGCAAGTTGACCCAGCGTGGTTGTGGGTCCTCGAGCAATATCCAGGGGTATCAATTGGTGTGGCCCCGAGCGGTCAAGTAGTACAACATGCCGATTGGGTGACTGTGGAAGTTGTGGTGAACACCGTGCGTTGGATGCAACGCTTGTTGGTCCGATTAGGCGCACATGCCACGGTCGTCATGCCGACTGATTGGCAACAACTCGGCCGTGATACTGCACACCTGATTCTGCAACGTTACGAACGCACGAACGGCTGAAGTTCTTCGAGATTCTGAATTTTGTGGGCGTTCAGTAAATGTGGCAGCAACTCGGCGGTGGCGCGAGCGTCGTATTCGGCGTGGTGCGCATGGTTGAGGGTGACGCCATATTTCTCGCACAGCGTTGACAGTTTGTGGGTTTGTTGCCGCTGAGGATCAAGTTTGCGTGACAAGTTAAGGGTACAGACGACACCAGCCCATTCAAGATCAATGTTGTGTCGATGAGCTGCTGCACGTAGGAACTTGGTGTCAAAGTCGGCGTTATGCGCCACGACGATGTGGCCTTTGGTCTGTTGGGCAAAAGAACGCATGGCTTTTTCGGTGGTCGGCGCGAAAATCAATTTACGTCGGGAAATTCCATGCACATGTTGCGGACCAAGATCTCGGTTCCACCAATGTGGTGGACGAACATAGGATGACCAGACTGAAGTGGGTGTGACTGTGTTAGAAGTGACTTTGTTGGATGTGACGGTGGTAGCGGCAGGTTCAGTCCAGTCTTGAACGACGACCGCAATCTGGAGAATCTCGTCACGTTCTAGTTTCAGCCCAGTGGTTTCAATATCAACAATGGCGAACTTCGGATTTTCTACATTGCGACCATTGAAGATTTTGTTTGTTAATTCCACTGACCACACCCTAGATGCGGGGTCAATCAGAGATTGCTACAGCATCAACTGAATCATGGTGATGATCACTCAATTGACGGATCGCATACCGCGAGCACGAATGCCGATGGGGGCAGCCACGGTAAATCCGTTGAGGTGACGCTCTTCTTCTGATTCGCCTCCCCAAAATCCATATTCTCGATTGTCGCGAGCGAAAACTTGGCACTGGTCGCTCACCGGGCAGGTGCGACAGAGCAAACGAGCCTGGGCCTCACGACGGACTCGGGCTTGCGGGCGCTCGGCCTTGGGGGCGAAAAACAATTTGGTGCGACCTTTGCAGACCGCATCGTCCATCCAGTTCACCGAGGGCTGGACGATGATTTCGAAGGCTTCTAGAGCTGACATGTCACGCTGCCTTTACAAATTGATGGTGTTGGGGGGTACCGGTGGCGAAGCTTGTGACTTCGCCACCGGTATCAGTGAGGCGACGAGATCGTGAGGGGGCAGGACCTCGTCGTACGCATTTAACACTAAAACCGAAAATGGTCAGAGTCAAGCATTTTTTCAAGTTGGACGAAAGTCACACCTCAAACCAACGGTCAGGGAAATGGGGGTCTACAGCAGCTCGGCAGCCAACGAGGCCACTTCGCTACGTTCACACGATGTCAAGGTGATGTGGCCAAAACATTTCTGGCCACGGAATGCCCCGATCAACACGGCGAGAGCATTGTTGGATTCCCCAAGGTAGGGCGCATCAATTTGACTGGTGTCGCCCGTAAAGATGACCTTGGTGCCTTCGCCGATGCGCGTGAGAATTGTTTTGAGCGTGGTGGGTTCAAGGTTCTGTGCCTCGTCAACAACAACGATCTGGCGATGTAACGAACGTCCGCGTAAGAACGTGACCGATTCAAGTGACAATTGGTTGCGCGCGATGAGTTCATCAATCATTGTCCGGGCTTCGCGATTTGAACGCTGATCGGTCAACGCAACGATCGCATCATGGATGGCTGACATCCATGGATCGAGTTTTTCATCGAGACCGCCAGGCAAGAAGCCAACGTCGGCGCGACCTACCGGAACCAATGGTCGATACACCGCCAACTTCTCGTAGCGCCGTTGTTCAACGACTTGGTCAAGGCCAGCGGCGATCGCCAGAACCGTTTTTCCAGTACCAGCGCGTCCGTCGAGGGCAATCACGCTGACCTCTGGGTCAAGCAACAGCTCAAGAGCAAACCTTTGCTCTTTTGAACGAGATCGAAGTCCCCATGCCTCGGGTGATGCTTGGGGAATGAGCACGAGAGCGTCATCAATGCAACGAGCCATTGCCGATTGCGAACCGGCTCGAAGGACAGCAAAAGAGTTTTCGGCCAGTGACCCGGCTGGTGCGACTTCGGCCACATCAATGGACCGACCGTCGTATAGGTCGTCAACAAGTTCGCTCGGCGAGTCAACTGTGATCCAGCCAAGCGGACGCGACGACGATTGCCGACCGACCAGATGATGTTCATGGGCAGTCAGTCCTAAATGGGCGGCCTTGAGTCGCAGCGCGGCATCGTTTGACACCATGACCGTCGGAGCGTGGTTCGCCTGACCGAGCGCTGCACCGATGATGCGGTTGTCAGCCTTATTGGCATCAAGTCCGTGTTCATTGAGGAGGTGTTTTTGAATACCGTTGATCTCAATGTGGACCGTGGCGTCGTTGCATCCTTCACCATCACTGGGATGTATCCGAACGGGATGAGCAAGAGACCCACCGGCCTTCATACGAATCTCTTCAAGACCGCGCAACGCAGCGCGAGCGGCGCGACCGACATCGTCGGGTCGACTTTTGAGACCATCCAATTCTTCAATGACTGTAAGGGGAATGACGATATCGCAATCGGGAAATGCCAATAAACAATTGGTATCTGCAATCAAAACCGATGTATCTAAAACGACTCGGGTCGGAGTTGGCGAAGGTTTTTCATACTGCGAGGAGACTGCAGAAGATGACTCCACTATTTGGTCATCAACCGAGTTCTTTGTGGGTTCTTTGGCCCTCAGCAGTTTCGTCACCGAATCTCCTTTTAGTTGGCTTGCTTGCATGTCATCTTGCTCACATGACGACCTGACAACATTGTCCTGACAACATTGTGGTGCAAACCAAGACTCCCACATTGGATTTCCGAGCAAACTTTTTGTGAACGTTCGGTGCGGTGGCGGGTGCTGAGGTCGAGATAAGTCGAGGCAAACTGGACGCGCTCGTGTGTAGACGGGTATCCACCAGAGCATTGGGCCAACATGGCAGACTGAACATGCTGGCTCGCAAAAGGGCTTGTGTCACGACCGTTCACGACGCTTTTTTTCGGGTCGATTTTGTCACTTGCTTGATGACTGGCGCGCTTGTTGCAAATGCAATTAAAACAATACTTGTAATAGCTCTTCATTGCTTATCAAATATGGGGAGTTCCACCCGAGAACTGAGAAGGACAAATCCGAATGACCAAGGCAGAGTTGATCGACGCAGTGGCAAAAGTTGCCGACGTGAGCAAGGCGGACGCCGAGCGTACGTTGGGTGCATTTTTTGACCAGCTGGTGGATGCGACCAAGACAGGCGACAAAGTGGCTTGGCCGGGTTTCGGCTCATTCACCACAAAAGTTCGTGCCGCCCGCACGGTTCGTAATCCGCAGACAGGTGCTTCGATGGAGTCTCCTGCGTCACGTCAGATGAAATTCACGGCGAGCTCAACGCTCAAAGCGATTCTTAATCCAAACAAGTAAGCAATAACTAAACAGAAAGGGATATTCCCATGGCAGCAAAGAAAAAGGCTCCGGCCAAGAAGAAGGCAGCAGCAAAGAAGGCTCCCGCCCGCAAGAAGGCAGCAGCTAAGAAGG
>CALEHE010000063.1 GCA_937876415.1 uncultured Actinomycetes bacterium | reverse complement strand
CAATCACCAGCATGACGAGACCCCCGAGCCAACGGACATCACTGAGATCCGCCACCGTGAATCCCAGAGTCAATGCGAGAAAAACCAGAATCGGTGGGGCAACCCGAGCACCTTTATTTCCTACAGTCACTGTCAGAACTCCCTCAGCGGCGTCATTGAGTGGGAATGATGTCGAAGCCTATCTATAACTTTTTCGGGAGCCGTGAGTCACGCAACCTTGGCTTCATGTAATCTTCAACTTTCCGGGCGAGTAACTCAGTTGGTTAGAGTGCATCCCTTACAAGGATGAAGTCGGGGGTTCGAGTCCCTCTTCGCCCACCACTGTGATCTCTCGGGACATCGTTCATATACGTCTCGCGTGATCGTTCATATTGTTTGGTTTTAGTTGTTCTTGGATGGTTCGTTCTTTGGCCATCTGTGTTTTCTGGTGTTGACTCCCCAGCTTTCATAACAACTCCCTCACTTGATTGCTTCCGTACTTCAAGTGTCAAGGACCATTCATGATCAGTTACACGAGCGAACAACACTTTCACGCTCACGCTTATTTTTTGACCAGACAAATGTGCACAAAATGATGTTCAAATTGCTACGTGAACATGAATACCAATTTCTTCGTGGCGTCAAGCCCTATCCAGTAGCTGGATAAGCTTGACAAATGTGAGCCATTTGGCGAGCATTTTGTCCGAGAATCCCAGTTACTGGGAAAGTCGGCGTGGGTGGGGGATTCATGCCAGGGAACTAATTTTCTCCAGTTCGACGCCCTTTGTTTCCTTGATATGCCTCCACACAAATGGAATCGATAGCGCCGCCATGATGGTGAACAACGTGTAGGCCAGCCCCAGACTGATATTGGCTAGTGGCGGGAATGCTGTGGAAACAGTCCAGTTCGCCAGCCATTGGACGGCTGTTGCCAAAGCGAGAGCCGCGGCACGAATTCGATTCGGAAACATCTCCCCCAGTAATACCCATACGACCGGCCCCCAGGTTGCTGCAAAGAATGCAACATAAATGTTGAACGCGAGAAGTGCCACAATATCTGAGCCGTCTGCCAGAACGGGACTGCCATCGGGGCCTATCGGTGCGGTACCAAAAACGAAACTCAAAATTGCCAGCATGACAAACATCCCGATTGAACCCACCAACAGGAGTGGCTTGCGCCCGACTTTGTCAATCAATGCGATGGCAACGAGGGTGAATGCCACGTTGACCCCGGTCGTGATTAACGAGGTCTGGAATGCCTGGTCTTCGGAGAAGCCGACTGCTTCCCAGATCGTGTTCGAGTAATAAAACACAGCATTGATACCTACGAATTGCTGGAAGGCACTCAAAATTATTCCTACCCAAACAATGGGCAACAGTCCGAATTTGCGTCCACGCAAATCCTTGATGGATGGACGACTTTCCCCATCAAG
>CALEHE010000062.1 GCA_937876415.1 uncultured Actinomycetes bacterium | reverse complement strand
AGTTACCGTCGCAGAGCAAGAAGGATCACTCGGTGCTCACCGAACAACGCGACGAGCCAAGTGTTCAACGCGTGATTGAGTTCTTCAACGAAAAGCTCAAGTAATTTTGTGATTCTGGTGTGGATTTGTTGCGCTATACGCAACAAATCCACACCAGAATCACGAGGGTTAGTACGTCAGTGTGAAGCGCGGGTGTTGCCACGAGGCAAGTGCGTCGATTGGTGAGCCAGTTGATTCAAGTAAGTGACGCGCCAATAAACCTTTGGCTGCTTTGGCATCGTGCCCCGCAACTTTTCCTGACTTCTCCACGAACGTGACCGAACTCAAACTTGCGTACGCATCGGGCATTGGGGTCCACGCCGCGCGATGTTCGTTTGGCAATAGATCAATCACATGATGTTCGGCGAGTCGCGCGTTCAACGCTTTTGACAACGGTTCGCGCCACCATGTTGACAGTTTTCCGATCGGTGCAAATGACGCACCCATTTTCAATTTGTAGTCGGGTATCTGATCGTCAAAGCCAACGAGTCCAAGTAATCCCGACAACACGATGATTGACTCGGTTGCCCGGGCATGAACCTTGGCGCTCATTGTTGATGGAGACAGGTGATCCCACACCACGCCGGTGTAGCGCTCATGAGCGGCCATGGTTGGTGCGCCAATGATCGAAGTGTTGATCTCTTGAGCGCGGGCTAAGTGTTTGCCCCCAACCCCGAGCAACTTGGCATCGCCGCCGCCAAGTTCTTCAAGGGCGGTCGCAATCTGCGAGCGGTATGTGCCAAAAGCCTTGCCAAAGTCACCAGAAGTGGCCTTCCATTTGGGCGCCGAACCGCCTTCGGCCTTGCCCTCAGATGGTGGGAGCAAAATCATTAAGGGAAATGACTTTCGACTCACGATATAAATTCAACTCTATGGAGACAGCGAGTATCGTGATCCTCATGCGCATTCATGTCGACGCCAAAAAATGTCAAGGTCACAACCGTTGCTATGCATTAGCCCCCGAGCTATTTGATGTTGATGATTACGGCAATGCCGTGGTCATCGGTGACGGTTCTGTACCGGCCGAACTTGAAGACAAGGCTCGACTGGCTCTGGCCAATTGCCCCGAATTCGCCATCACGATTTCTGAATAATTGTCTGACCACCTCATGACTTCTACCGAAACGTCATCCTCAGAATCAGCAAACGAAGAGTTCACACCAGTGACCGACTGGGCGACCGATTTCGATCACGCCGATCCGCAATATAATCGTAACGCGCACGAAATCTGGGCCGAACTTCGTGGCACGTGCCCCGTCGCTCACTCCGACCGTTACGGCGGAACATGGTTGCCCACAACGCATGAGTACGTTCGCGAAATTGCGTACGACACCGAAAACTTTACGAGTCGCGCGGTGCTCGTTGAAAAAATGGTTCCACCCGATCCCGCACCTATTGGTGGAGCACCGCCGATCACCAGCGACCCGCCGTTTCATATTGAAGCTCGCAAACTTTTGTTGCCACCGTTCGCTCCAAAAAAGATCGAGTTATGGGAACCCGAAGTTCGGACGTTATGTCGAGGTCTTCTTGACTCGATGATGGCTGATGTTGCGGCAGGCAAAACGATTGATGCCGCCGCTGATTACGCCAAGCGGATTCCGGTCAACGTCATTTCACGCATGCTCGGATTCCCCATGAGCGATGAAGACTTGTTCCTTGAGTTTGTTCACGATGTACTTGAAAGCATTGATGACGCACCAGAAGTTCGGTTCGTCAAAATTGAGCGTTTGATTCAGTACATCGTTGCTCAGATTGAAGATCACGTTGAAAATCCTCGTGATGACCTCACGTCGTATTTGATGGGCGTTGAATTGTT
>CALEHE010000061.1 GCA_937876415.1 uncultured Actinomycetes bacterium | reverse complement strand
CGCGCTGATGGTTATCGAGCCGTGGTCTTTGCCGATGAAAACAACTTGGTCGATCGCGAAGTGGCGTATCGCGCGGGTCTTGGTTGGTTTGGTAAGAACGCCAATATTCTGCTTCCGGGCGCTGGCAGTTTTTTCAGTCTGGGTTCAATTGTGACGACTGCGGTGTTGGCACCTGCGTCGCAACCAGCGCCCGACGGATGTGGAACATGTCGCGCGTGTTATGACGAATGCCCGACGCAGGCCATTGTTGCTGACGGGGTCATTGATGCACGCCGATGTTTAGCGTGGTTAGTACAAAAACCTGGCATCTTTCCGCGCGAGTTTCGCGTGGCGCTAGGTGATCGCTTGTACGGCTGTGATGACTGTCAAACCAGTTGCCCGCCGACGGTTAGGTTGCACTCTCGCCATCATGCGCGTATCGCACCTATTGCAGGGCCAGGCGCATTTGTAGATGTCATAGAACTTTTGAATGAGACCAATGAAAATCTGCTGGCTCGATTCGGTGCTTGGTATTTGGCCGACCGTGACCCCCGATGGTTGCGTCGTAACGGACTCATCATTTTGGGGAATATTGCACCAGTTGACAGTTCTGCCGCTGAAAATTCAGTCATGAGTCCTGTTGAGCAAGTGTTGCGCCGCTACCTTGGAGACATCGATCCGATGCTTCGACTTCACGCCATGTGGGCCGCATGTCGCCTCGGTCGTCACGATCTTGTGCACGCCCTTGCTCATGATCCTGATGAGTCGGTGAGTGACGAGTATTCGTTGATTGATTCAATTCCAGCTCGAACGGTCACCTCATGAAACATCTTCTCGTCACCAATGATTTTCCACCCAAGATTGGTGGAATTCAATCTTTGCTGTGGGAATGGTGGCGGCGACTTCCGCCAGAATCCTTTGCGGTCTTAACAAGTCCTTACGATGGCACTGCTGAGTTTGATGCCGCGCAACCATTTCTGATTGAGCGAACGAAAGAACCGGTGCTCTTGCCGCACCCTTGGATGGTCAAACGCATCAACGAAATGGCTCGACGAGTGGGCGCTGATTTGATCGTGCTTGATCCAGCAGTTCCGCTTGGAATTATTGGCCCGTATCTTGAGCTCCCTTACGACGTTGTATTACACGGCGCAGAAGTCACGGTGCCGGGGAGAATTCCGGGTTCAAAGCAAATTCTGGGTCGAGTTTTGCGTCACGCTCGTCATGTCGTGGCTGCGGGTGGGTACCCAGCAACTGAAGCAGTGCATGCTGCTGGTCGAGAGTTACCGATGACTGTTGTTCCGCCTGGCGTCGATGGTGAACGTTTCGTGCCTTTAAGCGCACAGGAACGTTCGCAGGCTCGTCAAGATTTTGGTTTTTCCGATGAGACCGAGTTGATCGTGGGAATTAGTCGACTCGTTCCGCGTAAAGGTTTCGACACTGCGATTCGCGCTGTCGCAAAGTTGAAGTCATCTCGACCACATTTAGTTCTTGCAATAGCTGGTTCGGGTCGTGATCGTGAACGATTAGAAAAGCTTGCACTCGAACTCAAGGCACCAGTCAAATTTTTGGGGCGCGTTGCCCACGACGACTTGCCGAAACTGTACGGTTGCGCCGATATTTACACCATGTTGTGCCGAAATCGTTGGGCAGGTCTCGAACAAGAAGGTTTCGGCATTGTCTTTGTTGAAGCGGCGGCCTGTGGAATTCCACAAATTGCTGGTTCAAGCGGCGGGGCGGCCGAAGCGGTTTCCCACGGCGAAACCGGATTCGTTGTTGAACAATCCGACGACGTTGAACAAGTGGCGCGGTACATGGAAACTTTGCTGAATGATCCTGAATTGCGAAAACGTATGGGTGTGGCTTCGCGTGAACGGGCCGTGAAAGAATTTTCCTACGAGATGCTGGCTGAGCGTCTTGGCAACGTATTTGGAGTGTGGTCATGAGTGGTCTCAAAATTTTGCAATTCAATATTGGAGCGACTGTTCTCTTTGTGGTGTCCGCCATCACCGCGGCGGTGGTGTTCGAGGGATTCGCCAAGAGCCAAGGTGTTGTGGTTGCATTAGGGCTTTTTACCGTTGGCATTGCGGTGTTTATTTGGGGGTACTGGACCGCGGTGCAACGTAGTCGAGAAGAAGAGATCTCAGTTGCCGAGTTGTACTTCTTACTGGGCCGCGCGATCCCACAAAAAGTCAAGGTTGTGATGCACTCATGCTTGGCTGCGCAAGTCATCGTTGCCGTGGCAACTGCTATCGCTCGGCCAAACACACTGCAAGAAGGGGCACAAGGTTCGAGCCGCGGTTCAACACTGGCCTTTGGGGTGCTCGTCCCAGTCTTAGGTCTCGGATTGAACGGACTGTGGGCCGCGACTTATGGCACTTTTGGGGCTCGTCGACTGAAAGGTGGACCTTCCTCGGTTGAGAGCCACCCCGACGACCGTCCGATCGGCTAGAACATAGGCATGGCTGACACCGCGTCACTGACGATCACCATTCAAGCTCCGCACGAAACATGTTGGGATATTGCCACTGATTTTGAGCGTTATCCCGAGTGGGCTAAAGATGTGAAATCTGCAATTGTGCTGGCTCGCGATGAGCAAGGCCGTGCGACACAGGTTGAATTTCGTACTTCGGCACTAGGTCGCAGTACGCATTACACCTTGGCGTATGACTACAGCGCCGCTCCGGCGCGCTTGTCGTGGCACATGGTGTCAGGCGACATTATGCGGGCAGTCGATGGGGCCTACATGTTCTCGCCCGATAATGCTGGCGGCGTGGTTCTGACCTACAACTTGTCCATTGAACTCGTCGTACCGCTTCCCGGTTTTGTGAAGCGACGGGCCGAAGTGCGAATTCTCAACACTGTCAAAGAGTTGAAGGTTCAAGCTGAGTCCACTCGCTAAAGACAGCACGATGCCAATCGACAATCGACGTTTCGCCGGAATTGATGTCGGTGGAACAAAATGTTTGGGTGTCGTTTGGCAAGACGGCCGTATTATCCGCGAAGTTCGCCGAGATACGCCGCAAGGCGCCGACGACATGATCAGCACTTTGGTTGAGATTGTGCGCGAACTCGGCGATGTTCACTCGGTTGGTGTTGGGGTGCCAGGTCTTGTGACTCGTGAAGGGGTTTTGCGGGCTGCTCCTAATTTGGTTGGTGTTTCTGATCTCGCGGTCGGACCGCAGTTGCGAGAGGTATTGCAGTGCGATGTCGCAGTTGACAATGACGCAACTTGTGCCGCAGTTGCCGAATGGTCGGTGGGGGCGGCTCGGGGCGTTGACGATGTTGTTGTGGTGACGCTTGGAACGGGAATTGGCGGGGGTCTTGTCTCGGGTGGACGATTGGTGCGCGGTACGAATGGTTTTGCTGGCGAGATCGGCCATATGGTCGTCGAGTCCTCGGGGCCACAATGTGTGTGCGGGCAACGCGGATGCTGGGAGCGCTATGCATCAGGTAACGGACTTGGCTATTTGGGACGTTTGGCAGCCGAACAGGGGGCGGCCAAACGAGTTCAAGAACTCGCGGGAAGTGCTGAACAGATTCGGGGCGAACATATTCGCCAAGCCGCGCTGGAAGGAGACAATGAGGCGCTCGTCATTGTTGATTCATTTGCTCGGTGGGTGGCTCTGGGGTTGACAAATCTGACCAATCTTCTTGACCCCGCGATGATTGTGATAGGTGGGGGACTCGCCAGTTCGGGCAATGTATTTCTTGAACCTATGCGGCGTTGGTTTGAAGAATTGTTGTATTCACCTCAACTTCGTCCGCATCCGCAACTGGTGATGGCAACATTTGCCGAGCAAGCCGGAGCGGTTGGGGCGGCGTTATTGCCCAAGTTTGCGCACATTTCAGACACCTAATGTTGACAGCACGGTCACAACACACTGGTTAGTGTCAGAGCGTGCAAACTTACGTTTTACGGTTGTGGCTTCCTGACATTCCAGGAACTCTTGGTCGGGTGGCGGCCGCAATCGGTGCAGCCAATGGCGACGTCATCGGTATTGAAATTCTTGAACGTGGCGCGGGCATGGCCATCGACGAATTGATTGTGACTTTACCGATTGGTGATGCCGGACACGACGAAGAGTTTGATCGCGAAGAGTCAGCTCTTGAAGAATTGATTGGCCAGGTCAGTCGAGTTGAAGGCGTCGCAGTCGAGGATGTGCACCGAGTCGCGCAAGATCGACCTGATCAGAGCGTTCTCGCGCTAGATACCGCGGCGCGCATCATGGAGACTCCGAAGGTTGATCGAACCGAGGCGACCTGTGAGTTGGTTCGTGAGATGCTTGAGGCTGATTGGTGCACCGTGGTTCCTCGTGGAGCGCAGACCACGCTGGCAGTGTCAGGAGATGTTCCTGACTTGCCATGGGTGATGGCATTCTTGGGTGGGATTAGTCACCTCGCAAGTGATGCGCAATACGAACACACACCGGCAGACGTCGCATGGGCGCCACTTGATTTACTTGATGCGGCAATTGTGGTCGGACGTCTACGAGGTGCGTTCCGTTTGCGTGAGCGTCAACACCTCGCTCTGATTGCCCGCATTGTGAGTTCGGCTTTAGTGAGCGAATAATCCGAGTCTTTGGATTTCAATTATTCAGAGTCGTGTTCGGCCCAATCACGAGAACGGGCCACCGCGTTGAGCCATGTCGAGTGCAAAGCATCTGCCAAAATTCTCTCCAACGATTCGGGTTCATGGGGAGTGACGACCAGATCGCTGACCCAGCGTGCGTTTAAAGCCTCGAGCGATGGCCAAGCCCCTTCGGCTAGACCAGCAAGAAAAGCGGCACCTACAGCAGTTGTCTCTTGATCAACGGGGCGACGAACGGTAATGCCAAGTTGATCGGCTTGGAGAGAAAGTAGAAGGTCCATCACTGAAGCGCCACCGTCAACGCGTAGTTCGGCGATACGGGTTCCACTTGCCTGTTGCATTGCATCAACGGCATCACGGGTTTGTAACGCCATTGCTTCAACGACTGCCCGCGCGATGTGGGCTCGGGTTGTTCCTCTCGTGATTCCGATCAAGGTTCCGCGGGCATATGGATCCCACCAGGGACTACCGAGACCAGCAAATGCGGGTACTAAATAAACTCCGCCATTGTCGGGGACTGACTCTGCAAGTGGTCCAATGTCCGATGACGAGGAAATAATGCCGAGGCCATCGCGCAACCATTGCACTGCTGCACCGGTGACAAAGATGGCTCCTTCAAGCGCGTATGTCGTTGAAACGGTGCCGTCCGAGTGAGCGATGCTCCAAGCGATCGTCGTCAGCATTCCGTCTGAGGGGGTGGGGCATTCTGATCCAACATTCATCAGGATGAAACTGCCAGTGCCATAGGTGTTCTTGGCCATTCCTGGCATAAAACAGGTTTGTCCAAAAAGTGCAGATTGTTGATCGCCAGCGATACCTGAAATAGGAATGCCGATCGGTACTTCGGATGAAGCGGTCAGACCAAACCGACCACTTGATGGGCGCACTTCGGGAAGGCAGCGCAATGGAACTCCGAGAATCTCGCTCATTGTTGGACTCCACGCCAATGAGCGAAGATCAAACAACATCGTGCGACTGGCGTTTGATGGATCAGTTGCGAAGACTTGCCCGGAAGTTAACTTCCAGAGAATCCAACTGTCAATCGTTGCGAGAGCGAGATCGGGTGAATCTGGTACGCCATGTTCGAGCATCCACGCCATCTTCGTACCAGAGAAATAGGGATCAAGAACGAGACCAGTGATCGAGCGCACAGTTTCGAGATGGCCTTCGGCGGAGAGTCGTTCACACATGGGCGCGGTACGTCTGTCCTGCCACACAATGGCATGTCCGTACAATTCTCCGGTGGAGCGATTCCAGGCAACCACGGTTTCGCGTTGATTCGTGATGCCAATTGCGATCGGGTTACCGATTTTGTCGACAACTTCATTAAATGTTTCGACAACAGCCCGCCAGATTTCTTCGGCATCGTGTTCAACCCAACCGGGTTCGGGAAAGTACTGCGTGAACTCGCGGTATGAAGCGACTACTTCTTGGCCATCAATAAATACGGCGCGGCACCGGACGCCAGTGGTGCCAGCATCAATTGCCATGATGTAGGACGTTTGAGGCATGTTCATCGCTTCTTGCGTTTATTTGAACGATGTTGCGATGGCCCAGTGGTCGTGCGGCTCGTAGGAGCCGGTCGGACTTTGGTTGGTGATGATTGATGTGATGTGGTTTCCCGTGATCGACGAGAAGTTCGAGGTGTCCGCTCGGGGGTGGAGCGACGTAGATCAGTCAGGGTTTTGCGCTGATAGCCGAATTTGGCGAGCGCACCTCCGAAAATGAGATACATCGGGAAAGATGCTGCGAGACCGGCGATTGATCCTGCGGAAACATTGTCACGGAGGAAAATCACAAAGACTCCCGACATCACTACCGCATACACGAGCCATTCACGAATCAGTCGCGCCCAGTTAACAGTTCTTGTTGAGTCCCAACCCATCCCTTCATTGTTTCATGTCTAGGCTGAGAGAGTGCGCATCGGAATCATGACAGGCGGGGGAGATTGCCCAGGGTTGAACGCCGTCATTAGAGCCGTCGTTCGCAAAGGCGTCTCTGCCTACAACGATGAATTCCTCGGTTTCGTTGATTCGTGGGACGGTGTCATGGAGCAGCGTTATATGACATTGGGTGAAAGTGATGTTCGTGGATTGTTGCCCCGTGGTGGCACGATTTTGGGCACTCGTCGCGGGAGTCCGTATGACTCGAGCGATGGAATTGAGCGAGTCAAAAAATGTTTTGCTGAACAGAATCTTGACGGACTCATCGTCATTGGCGGTAATGGTTCATTGACTGTTTCCTCTCTGATCTATACCGAGACCGGATTGCCAATAATTGGAGTTCCAAAGACGATTGATAATGATGTGTATGGCACTGATCTCACGTTTGGTTTTCATACGGCAGTTCAAATTGCAACTGATGCGATTGATCGATTGCACACAACTGCTGAAAGCCACGATCGAGTCATGGTTGTTGAACTCATGGGTCGTGACACCGGTTGGATTGCCCTATACGCCGGAATCGCTGGTGGAGCGACTGCCATTTTGGTTCCCGAAGAACCTTTTGATATTGCCAGGGTGTGCGAGCAGGTAGCCAATCGCCATCGCAGCGGACGTTATGCCTCAATCGTGGTTGTGGCGGAAGGTGCGCAGCCGATACCGGGGACCTTGACATTGCCAGAATACGAACGTGATCAGATCGGTCGTCCCCGATACGGCGGTATCTGCGTGGCTATTGCCGAAGAAATTGAAAAGCGAACCGGGTATGAATCGCGAGTCGTGCAAATTGGACATGTGCAACGAGGCGGCACCCCAACGGCGTATGACCGAATCCTGTCAACCCGATTTGGGTTAGCGGCCGTTGATGCATTGCACGACGGGGCAGTCGGCCACATGGTTGCGCTGCGATCATCACAAGTCACAACAGTTCCACTGAGCGAAGTTGTCAACCAAAAACGTCCTATTGACATGAGGTTGTTTCATGAAATCGGCTCAGTTTTTTTCGGTTAAACACAAGAAAGGGCAGTTACTCTGCCTGAACTTTAATGATTGCCGGAAAAGCTGGTTGGCTGCTGATCGCTCGTCCTGGAAAATCAAATGCGGTTAACGGTTGTGAAGTTAAAGATCCGTCTCCCTTGGGCCATTCGTTGACTTGGCCATTGACCACAATGATGACTCGCTGAATGCCGGGTATGTCACACAACGATAAAACAATTTGCGCGACCGACGAAACAAGATCATCGCCAGTCGCCTGAAAGATCTCAGAGGTGAGATCAACTCGGACCAGGTCTGAGGCGACATAGCGGGCCGAGAGTAATTCCGTTGAAGCAGGTATTGCACTGCGGAGTCCGGCGTCCTGTTCGGCTTCAATGGGACCGTTAAGCAATACCTGAATGACATCAAACGGGTCAGTGGAGAGGTCGCGTTGCACTCCAGTTAAAAACGAGCCGCCAGTGCTTTCGGTACGCTGTAGATACACCCTTCCAAGCCCGCTACCTGTTTCGTTAGACGAAGTAGTTTCGTCCAATTTTTGTTGTTGATACTCGGGGATCACTTGTGACGTGTTCTCAGGTCCAAACGAACAGCCAACGGTGAGCGTCACGAAAATCGCGAGGACGAATGTGTTCTTTGCTCGAACCGCAAAATACTTTGTCATCACGACACTCTCTCGGCTGGCAGTTCAATGATGAAACATGCGCCATCAAGGCCGTCATGGCGATCTTCAACCCAAACTCGTCCACGATGAAGTTTGATATGTTCGTCAACGAGGGCGAGTCCGAGCCCAGCGCCTTCAGATCCGCTGCGTCGTCCAGCGATTGATCCACGAGCGAATCTTTCGAAAATAAGGTCGCGTTCTTCCACGGGGACACCCGGACCGTGATCTTCAACCGTGATCCAAATTTGCGAAGGTGGATCTTCATCATCAGGAACGAAAACTGAGATTTCCAATTCTCCGCCGCCGTACGCACGGCCGTTGTCAATCAGGTTGGCGACAACTCGCGCAAGACGACGGCGATCGCCAGTGATCAACATTTCCTCGGCGGTCTCAGATACCAAGATCACTGTTTCGGGAGCACTGCTGATTGCAACAGCCTGACGAACGAATTCTCCGACAAGAAGTTCATCAACATTGAGGCGAATGCCACCGGCATCAAATCGAGAAATTTCCAACAAGTCTTCAACCAGGCCTTGAAAACGTGAGACGTCCGCGACGAGCAGATCGAGAGCGACTTGAGCTCGTTCGGGCATCTCGTCACGCCGAGCCTGCATCACCTCAACTGAAGCAGCCAAGGTCATGAGCGGGGATCTCAATTCATGGCTGACATCAGAAGTGAATCGCGTGTCGCGTTCAACGCGTAACTGCAATGCACTGGCCATGTCGTTGAATGACGAGGTCAGTACTGCAAGGTCGGGATCTTCGGTTTCGGCAAGACGCGTATCGAGTCGACCGCCAGCAATCGCTTGAGCCGCTTGACTTGCGGCAGTGAGTGGACGTACGGCTCGTGATGCGGCAATGGCGCCGAGGATGATTCCGAGGAGAGTTGTGATGCCGGCTGCGAGAATCAATGCGAGATTGACGCTGTTGAGGGTTGAACGCACATCGTTGATGGAAGGAAACTCAAAATAGGCCGCAAAAGGAGAGGAATCAAGCGGTACTCCAACAGCAAATACGAGCTCATTATCGACTTCAATACGCATCGTGGTGGGTTGGCGATTCTGAATAACTGAAGTCAAAAGAGACAGTGGAATCACTGATGAAGAAAATCGTGCGTCGTTACCAGTCCAAGTTCCGCGGAAATAGACCAGCGGGCGATCTGCTCCGAGTCGTTCAAGGACAGTTTGAATATTGGGCGGATTTGAACGCAGATCTACCGCTAGACGGGACGCGTTTGTATACGTCTGGTCAATGGCACTTCCCGTTCGCTCTTCAACCAAATTGGAACGGGTAAAACTCAAGGTAGCGATTGCCAAAAAAAGCGACAATGCCAAACTGCCGAGACCAAATGTCAGAAGAATTCGACTCCGCAGACCCAGCGGTCCAAAGTGCCATCGTCGACTCTGACGTTTTGGTTTCGAAGATCGCCCCGAAGGCTCGCCTCCTTCGATCACGTCTTGTTCGATCATGTCTGGTTCGATTGACACCAACGATCAAGCCTGTAATCGGTAACCCAAGCCACGAACCGTCACAACATGGCGCGGGTTAGCCGAGTCACTTTCAACTTTTGTGCGCAAGCGGCGAATATGAACATCAACGAGTCGACCATCGCCGAAATAACCGTAGCCCCACACTGAGTCAAGTAAATGTTCACGGCTGAACACTCGTCCTGGATTTTGGGCGAGTTCGCACAGGAGTCTGAACTCGGTCTTGGTCAAGTGAAGTTCGGTGCCTGAGCGCACGACCTTTCCCTCATCGGGAATGATTTCTAGGTCGCCAAAAACGAGTTTCGGGTGCGCTGGGTGAGCGGGACGAGCGCGACGTAGCAATGCTCGAATGCGCGCCGAAAGCTCTTTTGGAGCGAAGGGCTTGGTGAGGTAGTCATCGGCGCCGGCTTCAAGTCCAGCGACAACGTCGTGGGTGTCTGAACGTGCTGTCACCATCACAATGGGGACGTCGCTCGCTCGGCGGATCGTGCGACACAACTCAAATCCGTCAATGCCAGGGAGCATGATGTCAATCAACACAACATCAGCGGGCTGACGAAGAAACAAAATGACTGCTTCTTCACCACTTGCGGCCTCGTCGACGGTCCAGCCTTCGTCTTCAAGCGCCAACTTGACAGCGGCGCGAATTCGTTCATCATCTTCAACAGCAAGGATTCTTGTTCCCACGACTACATCTTGCCTTATGTCGAGGGCGCGGCGGGGACAAGCGTGTCGATTCTTTGCATTCGGGTCATAAAAGTTTGAGCAAGTCACCATGGATGCGCGGCGACGCCACAAGAACCTCAGAAGGAGTAATGGTTTCGCCGACAAAATTAGAGAGTGTGGCACCAGCTTCGCTGGCGATTAATTGTCCAGCGGCAAGATCCCACGCTTGAAGTCCTTCTTCAAAATAGGCATCAAGTCGACCGGCGGCAACGAAACACAAGTCGGCCGCAGCAGCGCCAAGACGTCGGATATCGCGAACTCGTGGCAACAATCGAGCGATGCGCTGACCCTGCAGATCACGCCGAGATGCGCTGTACGAGAATCCGGTGGCCACGAGCGCGGTTTCGATTGACTCACATGATGAGACCTGAAGGCGGGTGGATCCGAGCCAGGATCCATGTCCCTTGGCTGCGACAAAAAGCTCGCGGGTGGCGGGGAGAAAGACCGCCGCCGCAACTGGATCGGCGTCGATGCAAGCAGCGATAGAAATGGCGTAGCCGCTGAGGTTGTACAAGAAATTCGTGGTGCCGTCGATGGGGTCAATCAACCATGTGTACGGGGTCGTGCCCTGTACTTGTCCGCCTTCTTCGCCGATGATCGAATCGTGGGGGCGCATTTTGCTGAGTTGTTCAACGACGAAATGTTCGCTCGCAGTGTCCCACTGAGTCACCATGTCGGTTGCCGACGACTTGGTCAGCACTTTGCCGGCACCGTTTCGGCGACCCGAGAACACTAGGTCGCCGGCATTACGAGCAATGCCAGCCGCTACGTTCATGAGTTCAACAAACTCTGCAGATGATGGATTCATGATGAGCGAGAGTCGCTGAAATCGCGCCATTCTCCAGTCGCCCGCAGGACGAGTACAGCGATGATTGCGGTGCCTCCCGCAGTGATGATCGATCCGATCAAAAGTCCGAGACCAAGTGGTGTCGTGCTGGTGCCATCGTATTGAATGTCGACCAAGGTGTAGCCGATCAGTGCTCCTGCCAAACCGCCGAGGAGGACAGAAACAAAGGCGACGATCCGAGCCAAAGGCGATGGGAGGGCCGAGAGTGGACGTTCATTGGTCACCAGTACATCGTAGGCTCGGGGGGTGATGCAAGGTTCGGTTGTCAGCGAAGTTATTCCTCCACGGAAAGTGGTCGTGGTCATCCCGACCTTTAACGAAGCGGGCAATATTGAAGCAGTTATCACCGGCGTGATCGCCGCTTTGCCCGATGCCTCAATTTTGGTTGTTGATGACAACAGCCCCGATGGCACCGCCGATTTAGTGGAAAGTTACGCCGAACAACTCCCCAAGACTTTTGTTGGCTTTGTACAGGTGCATCGGCGTCAGACTAAATCTGGACTGGGCGCTGCGTATCGTGATGGTTTCGCCAGGGCTCTTGAAATGGGCGCCACGATTTGCGTGCAGATGGACGCTGATCTTTCGCATCATCCGATGTATTTGCCAGCAATTGTTTCGGTGGTCGATATGGGCGCTGACGCATCCTTGGGTAGTCGGTACATTCCAGGAGGGCGAATTGAAAATTGGCCGCCGTTGCGTCGCTTCTTATCGCGTTGGGGTAACAGATTTGCCGCGGGCATGTTGGGTCTCGCGATCAATGATGCGACGAGTGGCTATCGGGCCTATTCACGCTCGATCCTTGAACGCATGGATTATGCAAGTGTTCAAGCCGAGGGCTACGGCTTTCAAGTTGAGATGTCGCATCGTGCCGTTCGATGTGGGGGACGCATTGTTGAGGTGCCGATCTTGTTTACCGATCGAGTGGTCGGCGAATCAAAATTAACGCACCACATTATTGGCGAGGCGTTCGGTCTTGTGGTCAAGTTGTGGTTCAAAGACCGTCTATTACGGCGTGTTCGACGCCGATGACTCAAGTTCGCGGATTGATTGATGGCTGAGTCTCACACGATCCTGCACGTTGACATGGATGCTTTTTTTGTCTCTGTTGAAATGAGGCGTCATCCAGAACTCATCGGCCAACCAGTTGTCGTCGGTGGGGCAGGATCCCGTGGAGTCGTGGCAGCTGCCAACTATGAAGCCCGTCGGTACGGAGTGTTTTCCGCGATGTCATCCTCAAAGGCGCGTCGGCTGTGCCCGCAGGCAGTTTTCTTATCTGGTGACTACGGCGAATATGCGAAAGTCAGTACGCAGGTACACGCGATCTTTATGCAGTTCACCCCGTTTATTGAACCCATTGCTCTCGATGAAGCTTTCTTGGATGTCACTGGTTCAACTCATCTGTTTGGAGACGGCACAGCGATCGGCTGGAAAATCAAGGAGCAAATTCACAACGAACTTGAACTGCCTTGTTCGGTTGGTGTGGCAACTTCAAAGTTCATTGCCAAACTTGCGTCAAAAAAGGCGAAGCCCGTTCCGACGAGTGGCGGAATTGATCAAGGCCATGGAGTACTAAGAATCGAGCCTGGCGAAGAGTTGTCCTTTCTGCATCCCCTACCAGTGCAATCGTTGTGGGGAGTCGGTCCCGCGACGTTGGTCAAACTGGAGCGACTTGGAGTGAGTCAAGTGGGCGATCTGGTCGCGTTGGGTGAAGAGACACTCGTTCGGGCCGTGGGCAAGGCTCACGGGCGCCACCTTTTTGCGTTAGCCAACGGCATCGACGAGCGGTCGGTGAAGACGGAACGAGATCTCAAGTCAATTGGTCATGAAGAAACCTTCTCCCACGACATCACCGATCGTGAATCAATGCGTCGAGAAATAGTCCGATTAGCTGATGCGGTTTCATCACGGTTGCGAGCACACGAGAGCGCGGCGCGAACCTTGCAGCTCAAAATTCGCTATTCAAATTTTGAAACCATCACCCGTTCAATTACACCGGGTAGCCCGATTGCGAGTGCCCCAGCAATGGTGAAGGCTTTAGATCCATTGCTCGAGAAAATTGACCCATCAATCGGAGTTCGGCTCATTGGAGTCAGTGTCTCGGGTTTCGTTGAGCCCGTTGAGCAACTATCGCTGCTTGATTTCGGAGGAGACGGTAGTGACGAACTTGGGAACGCCAACCGAACGACCGCTGACTTGGAACGCGATTGGAGTCCAGCGAGTCAAGCAGTTGATGAGATCCGTGAAAAATTCGGTCGCGGCGCAATTAGCCCGGCAAGTTCATTGTCGGTGAATGGTCGTCGCGAATTAGGTCATTCGCCGTGGGGTCCGGGCGAAGAAAAATCGGGGCATGCTTTGCCTTAGGTCGTGCAGTCTGTGAGACTAGGAGCCAGCAAGGAAAGTAGGAGGTGAAACCATGGCATTGTCCGAAGACGAACAGCGCATATTGCGCCAAATCGAACAAGAGTTAGAAAACGACTCCAAGTTTGCCCAGGCGGTATCGCCCTCAGGCTTGTACACCCATTCTGCGAAAACGGTGCGTTTGGCCGCGGTTGGCCTAGTGGGTTGTCTGGTTTTGTTAGTCGTGTTATTGCAGGTTCATTACCTAGCCGCTTTTGCTGCGTTTGTCGGAATGCTGGCACTACTTGGGGTCATTGAGCGCAACGCTCGAGCCATGGGTAAAGCCGGTATTCAAGATGTGGCTGGGGCGATTCGCAAAGCGCGATCAACCGCCGGTCGTCGCTTTCAGTAACTTGTCT
>CALEHE010000060.1 GCA_937876415.1 uncultured Actinomycetes bacterium | reverse complement strand
CAACTGAAGGTTGGTTGGGCGCCATCGTGATGGCTGACGACGATATGGAAGGCGCCTGGGCCGTTTGTCGTGCCTTGCGCAAGCGCGACGGAATTCAAGTGCCGTTGATGTTGTTGGTGACTGGCGCTCAACTCGACGATCTCACGTTGCGCGATGAGTTGTTTACCGACTTCTGTTTATTGCCGTTTCATCCACGCGAACTTGAAGCACGACTCAAGCATGTGTTTGCTCACATGTCGTCGAGCATTAAACCCGATGTGGTTGATTACGGCGGACTCGCTCTCAACCTCGAGACTTACCAGGCTTCAATTGACGGTCGCCCCCTTGACTTGACGTACATGGAATATGAGTTGTTGAAGTTTCTTACCCAGAATCCTGGCAAGGTTTTCACCCGTGAAATTCTGTTGTCTCGGGTGTGGGGATACGACTATTACGGCGGCGCGCGAACTGTTGACGTGCATATTCGTCGACTTCGGGCCAAGTTAGGTGAAGAGCAAGCGAACCTGATTCAGACAGTGCGCAGTGTCGGCTACCGCTTCGGCCAATCCCGCTGGGGAAATTAACTCCGTTGGTCGATCTGGTCGGAATTAGCTGAGGTTTTCTACTACTTCGCCAGACCAGATCGGTGGGTTTTGACCCGATTTTCTTGTGGATGGATGCGTCAGCGAACAGTTGACAGCAAGTGATTCGGTGCGAATCGCAAGGCGACAGTCGCTGCCGAATTCGGCAATGCCCGGCAGGCTTCTTCAGCGGCCTCAACATACATCTCGGCAACTTCAATGGCCGCTTCGATACCGCCGTTTGAGCGAACGATTGACAATGCCTTATCGCGCTCGGCCATATCAAGTGGCTTGCCCAAAATGTCGGCCAGTTCGCGAGCCGGTACTCCACCCGATGCCAATGTGTGCAACACGGGCAATGTGTACACGCCTTCAACCATGTCGTGACCCGACGGCTTGCCAAGTTGCTCATCGGTTGCCGACAAATCAAGTAAGTCATCAACGATCTGGAACACCATGCCGTAGGCCTCACCATAAGCAGTGAGTGCATTCACCATGGGTACATCAAACTTTGACACCAAGCCACCGATGCGCGCGGCGGTCGCATACAACGATGCTGTCTTGCCACTAATTGATGACAAATAACTTTCGACTGGTCGCGCCACGTTGTAGGTGTGACGCAACTCTTCGATCTGACCTTCGCACAGACGACCAATCGTGCGGGCCAACAATGCGGCGACTTCTGTGCCGAGCGATGCAGCAATTTCTGATGCTCGCGCCAACAGAAAGTCTCCGGCCAAAATTGCCTGCAAATTGCCCCACTTGGCGTTCACAGTTTCAACACCGCGACGTGTTGGCGATTCATCCATCACGTCGTCGTGATACAGCGAACCAAGATGTACGAGCTCGCACGCGATGCCGCCTTGCACTGCATCTTCAGTGGTTGGTGCACCAGCTACTTGCGCCGCCACGACCGAGAACATTGGTCGTAAACGCTTGCCACCAGCGAGCAATAAATGCGAAGCGATCTCGGTGAGGTACGCGTCTGGGGTTTGAACCGCTTCGAGTAATGCCTCTTCAACCCGACGACGGTCGGTATCGGAGGACTCGAGATCAAACAACGGCGTCTGGCTCACGTGAGTAGGCTATGCCACATTTTCACAAGCACCCTAAGTCGGAGCCAATGATTTCGGCGTGTCAACGGTTACAGCAGATCACTGTGAGGCAATGCTCGCCCTGACCTGCCCATCACGCATGGCCTGAAGCACTGCTTCGGGTCGCTCGCCGAGGCGTTCGATAGTGACGCCGATGATCTTGCCAGTGAAGTCAAACTGGTGTGGGTACGGACCAACTGGTGCGCCGGTATCAACACCCACATCAAAAGTTTCACCACTCATCGAAAAGATCACCGGCACCGTGTTAGGCACATGACCCTCAGCGACCAGTGCCCCATCAACCGACAACGCCACATCGCCACCTGAGGCAAAGCCACCGTCGTACGCAAACAGCATGTCAATCTCGTGGCGCCCCGCTGTGATTGCGGTCGGAGCGGCGACCGATGTGTGCTGATGGCCAAACCAGTTGTAATGGAAAGTCGGCACGCCAACTTCAGATAAGTACAACGACCAGCCCGCCATGTTGCCACCCTGACACGCGATCACTCCGTGCGCGCCTGCAGACACTTCAACAACTGCAGTCATCCGCCACGACGTGTTCTTGACATTCACAACGCTGAACTCGGGCATGCGCGCGTGCGCCGAGGTGTATGTCATCTTGGTGAGATCACCCAAACTCGATGGCACCGGTGCAACAATCTGCGAACCCGAACCTGGGTCGCGCATCGGGTACACACTGTTGCGTCGAGCTTCGCGATCAAAGACTTCCATCAACTCAGACAACTTCTCGGGATATTGCGCAGCAACATCAACCGCTTGCGAGAAGTCGGTGCGTAAGTCGTACAACTCCCAACGCTCTTGTTCGCCATCAAAGGGCATACCTTGCCAACGAATCCACGGTGGTCGTCCGTGGAAACATGAGGCCATCCAACCGCGGTGATACACACCACGGTTACCCATCATCTCAAAGTATTGCGTTTCGTGACGATCGGCAACATCGGCGTCATCAAACGTGTACGCCATTGATGTTCCGTGAACTTCCATCTGTTCAATGCCGTTCACGCTGCTCGGTTGCGTAATGCCGCACGCTTCATAGATGGTCGGAGCGATATCAACGACATGGTGAAACTGCGTGCGCAATCCACCAGCGTCGGTGATGCCCTTTGGCCACGACACCGCCATCGCGTTTCGTGTTCCGCCAAAGTGCGACGCAACTTGTTTCATCCACTGAAATGGTGAATCAAGTGCCCATGCCCACGGATAGTTGTAATGGTTTTCGCAATCAGCGCTACCGAAATCATCCATGTGTTCCAGTAACCACTCGGGGTCTTCAGGTCGACCGTTTTGAAATGAAGGTGCACTCCATGCTCCATGCAATGTTCCTTCGCCAGAGGCACCGTTATCACCGGTGATGTAGAACACCAGTGTGTTGTCCAACATGCCGCGCTCTTCAAGTGACGTGAGTAGACGATGAATGTGATGATCGGTGTGCGCCAAAAAGCCGGCGAAGGCTTCCATAAGTCGACTTGCTACTGGCTTGTAACGATCGGGGTATTCATCCCATGACACGATTTCTTCGGGTCGAGGAGTTAATTCGGTGTCAGCTGGAATAACCCCCAACTCAATCTGACGTTGAAAAATCTCGGCCCGCAATGCATCCCAGCCCGCATCAAATTGCCCAGAAAATTTGTCGATCCATTCACGTGGCGCGTGATGCGGTGCGTGCACAGCCGGCGTTGGCAAATAACAAAAGAAGGGTTTTCCTGGTGACGACACGCTCACACGATCAATCCAGTTAATGGTCTGATCAATTAGATCTTCGGTGAGGTGATAGTTCTCGCGACCAAGGTGTGGCGACACCGGCGTGGTTTGGTCGTACACCGGTGGTTCGTATTGCGATGACTCGGCACCAAGAATTCCGTAAAAACGATCGAAGCCCATTCCGGTTGGCCAGCGATCAAATGGACCGCCAGGACCCAGTTCCCACGTAGGTGTGATGTGCCACTTTCCAAAACATCCGGTGGCATAACCGTTCATGCGCAACACTTGGGCAACCGTTGCTGCTTCGGGAGGAATGATCGTGTCGTAACCCGGAAAGCCATTGGCCATTTCGGGAATGCCACCCATGTGCACTGCGTGATGATTGCGTCCGGTCAACAACGCAGCGCGAGTGGGCGAACACAGTGCAGTGGTATGAAAGCGGTTGTAACGCAAACCTTTTTGTGCAACCAGATCAAGTCCGGGAGTTGGCACTGGTCCGCCGAAAGTTCCGAACGAGCCAAAACCAACATCATCAAGAATGATCACCAAAATATTTGGCGAGTCAGCGGGTGCTTTCACTTGCGGAACTGGTGCACCTTCAGAATCAGGAGTCAACCGTCCAATTTTTCCTGCAAACGGCGTCGTGGCGTGCGGTAACGAAGTGTTCATGAACGTAATCCTTCTACTTCAAAGATTGCTAACGCAGTCTTTACTGCTGCAACGTCACCATTTACCACAATTTGTCCCGCATCAATCGCCGCGGACAACTGTGATTTGCCCGTCAATAGATCGGCCCACGTTTCAAGGCTGCACGTGACAGTCTGTGCCGCTCCGAAACCACTCGTTGCACAGGCAACGCTATTGCGAATATGTAAGCCAGTAGTTCCGCGATCACCAAAATCAAAAGCAATGTGCGTATTCATTAAATGCGCGCGTTCGCTATCAACAAGCACACGCAAGATATGCACCGAACTTTCAATCGGTGACAACAGCACTTGTCTACGGTTAAAGCGATGTTGATACAAACGCGATGTATCAACTTTTCCTTCAAGTGACAAAGCCCGCGTTAAACACCACACACGAATGTTGGCCGCTGTGGAGCGTTGACTAATGGTGCGCAAGCAATCAGCGAGTAACTGTCGATCTACTTGATCAGCGATCTCACCAACAGCGCTTGAGCGCACCAGCCATGTCGACAACTCGGTTGCCCAACGCAGATCATCAACACTTAATGCTTCACGTGCCAACGATCGAACCTTTTCGCGTCCACCAAAACCGTCGATCATGCGGCGCGAACGTTCGTCACTGGCCAACGGAAACAGTTGCGACTCATCGCCATCGAACCAACCAAAGAGTCCGTTACGAATCTGTCTGGCGTGATGTTCAGCCACGCCGTAACGTTCGGCCGTGATGAAGTCGTCGTCGCATTCGGGCGGCAAATTCACCAAGTGACCCACATCGGCGGCCGTGAAACCCTTATTGATGAACCGCACCGACTGATCCCAGATGAACTGAATGGCGTCGCGATATTTGGTGACTCGGTCGGCAATCTCGGTTGATCCCGACATTGGCGGGCCATGAGCGGCCACCAGGTGTTCGGCCTTCAACGACAGCAGGTGGTCGACTCCTCGAATGAGCACCTGCGGGTCGCGGTATTCCTCGCCCCGAATGGCGAAAATGTTGAAAAGCACCGGCCAGACCAGGTTGTGCACGGCCACACCCAGGCTTTTGAACCAGAAAGTCACCGAATCGTCGGCATCTGAGGGGGCATGAGTGACTTCGATGGTCAATCCGGCCACTTCTAGGGTGGCTGAATCGGCAAAAGTCCTGGTCGGAGGCACAAAAACCGAGATGAACGGGGCGTGGGCAGGGTTGCGATAGAAGTGCCCAAGGCCCACATTGACCAGCCCGTCGGGGCCATTTTCGGGCAACATCAGGGCAAATTGCTCAACCAGCCCTCTGCCGTAGGCCGTCGCTATCTCGGTCGCGGTGCGACTGCGGTTGTAGGCCACCTTTTCGTGACCATATATATGGATACCTCGGGGGTCGGAAATCCCCTGCGTAGCTCGATCTTCGAAGACCGCCTCGGTTCCGCCCACATAATGAAAGTGCGTGTACAACACGGCCACGATCGGTCGATCGGTCACCTGGCGCAATTCGGCGATGGCCTCACGCATTTCTTCGGTCGATTCACCCGTATCAATGGCGATAATCCCCTCGGGGCCTTCAACAAAGGTCTGATTCGACAGTCCGTTTCCGACCAGCGTCCACACACCTTGACGAACTTCATAAAACTGACGCCGCAAAATCTCGGATTGTTCGGCATGTTTCACGTGTGTGATTTGCCCGCCCGGAAGTGTGATTGTTTGCGAATCATCGGTGGCAAAAGATCGTTGAAAATTACCGCGCGTCGTTTGTGTCACTCTCGCACTCTAGATCGTTTCGTGTTCATGAGAAATCCCGCAAGAAGTCCTCATTTATTCCCATTTTTCAGGATTTTCTGAGACAGTCAATGAGTCATGTCTCACACATTTTTTGGTGTGCTCTGCCACCTCTTCACCCCACCCCCCACAGATAGAGTGACTTTCAAGTCAGAACTTTAAGCCTCTGACTTCGACGAAAGGCTAAGCATGTTCGAACGCTTCACAGACCGAGCCCGACGAGTTGTTGTGCTGGCCCAAGAAGAAGCTCGTTTGCTCAATCACAGTTACATCGGAACCGAGCACATCTTGCTCGGTCTCATTCACGAAGGTGAAGGTGTTGCTGCGAAGGCACTCGAAACTTTGGGTATCTCACTCGAGGCAGTACGCGCGCAAGTTGAAGAAATCATTGGTCAGGGCGGATCGTCGCCGTCCGGTCATATTCCGTTTACACCGCGCGCCAAAAAAGTTCTCGAGCTTTCATTACGTGAAGCTCTGCAGTTGGGCCACAACTACATCGGCACCGAACACATTTTGTTGGGTCTCATTCGCGAAGGCGAAGGAGTTGCCGCACAAGTTCTCGTGAAGTTGGGCGCCGACCTCAGTCGTGTACGTCAGCAAGTCATTCAGTTGTTGTCGGGCTATCAGGGACCACAAGGCAAAACCGAAGGTGCACCTGGCGGCGGCAAAGAAGCCGGCGGCGAACGTCCTTCCAAAGGCGACGACGGCGAAAAGGGCAACAGCCAAATTCTTGATCAGTTCGGTCGCAACCTCACGCAGCTTGCTCGCGAAAAGAAGCTCGACCCCGTTATTGGTCGTGCCCGCGAAATGGAACGCGTCATGCAGATCTTGTCGCGTCGTACCAAGAACAACCCGGTCATCATTGGTGAGCCTGGTGTTGGTAAGACCGCAATCGTTGAGGGTCTCGCACAAAAGATCGTCAGCAACGATGTTCCCGAAACTTTGCGCAACAAGCAGTTGTACACACTCGACCTCGGTTCACTCGTTGCAGGTAGCCGTTACCGCGGTGACTTCGAAGAGCGCTTGAAGAAAGTTCTCAAAGAAATCAAGACCCGCGGCGACATCATTTTGTTCATCGACGAAATTCATACTCTCGTTGGTGCTGGTGCAGCTGAAGGCGCCATTGACGCTGCAAGCATTCTCAAGCCGATGTTGGCTCGTGGTGAACTGCAGACCATTGGTGCAACCACTCTCGACGAATACCGCAAGCACCTCGAAAAAGATGCTGCGCTTGAACGTCGTTTCCAGCCCGTCAAGGTTGACGAGCCGACTGTTGCTCACACCATCGAAATTCTTCGTGGTGTTCGCGACAAGTACGAATCACATCACCGTGTCACCATCACCGATCAAGCACTTGTTGCAGCCGCCAACTTGGCCGACCGTTACATTGCCGATCGTCACCTTCCCGACAAGGCCATCGACCTCATTGACGAAGCCGGTAGTCGTTTGCGTATCAAGCGCATGCAGACACCTCCCGATCTCAAAGAGATGGAAACTCGTCTGACCGAAGTACAAGAGGCCAAGAAGAAGGCCGTCGAAGATCAGAACTACGAAGAAGCCAGTCGTCTGCGCGACGAAGAGAAGAACATTCAGGCTGAAAAGGCGGCGAAAGAGGCCGAAATCAAGGCCAGTGGTGTTGATCTGTTTGACGAAGTTGACGAAGAGTGCATCGCTGAAGTGCTGAGCATCTGGACCGGTATTCCCGTCTACAAGTTGACCGAAGCCGAAACACAGAAGCTTCTCAACATGGAAGGCGAACTGCACAAGCGCATCATCGGTCAAGAGAACGCCATCAAGGCTGTCTCGCAAAGCATTCGTCGTACGCGTGCTGGTCTGAAAGACCCGAAGCGTCCGAGCGGTTCATTCATTTTCCTCGGACCCACCGGTGTTGGTAAGACCGAACTTGCCAAGACCCTCAGTGAGTTCTTGTTTGGTGACGAGAAGTCGCTCATCACACTCGACATGTCTGAGTACATGGAAAAGCACACGGTCAGCCGTTTGGTTGGTTCGCCCCCCGGCTATGTCGGTTACGAAGAAGGTGGCCAACTCACCGAAGCTGTGCGTCGCAAGCCGTTCAGCGTGGTGTTGTTCGACGAAATCGAAAAGGCTCACCCCGACGTGTTCAACACGTTGTTGCAGATTCTTGAAGAAGGTCGCTTGACCGATAGTCAGGGTCGTTCGGTTGACTTCCGCAACACCGTCATCATCATGACGTCAAACCTTGGTACTGCCGACTTGCGTAAAGCCAATGTTGGTTTCACCAAGGTCGACGAAGCCATGAGCTACACGCGCATGAAGGACAAGGTCATGGATTCGCTCAAGAACCATTTCCGTCCCGAGTTCTTGAACCGCATCGACGAAGTCATTGTGTTCCACGAGTTGGCCAAAGAAGAAGTCATTCAGATGGTCGATCTCATGTTGGTGCGTTTGGCTGGTCAGCTCGAAAGCCAGGGTCTTGGTATCGAACTCACCGTTGCTGCCAAAGAACACTTGGCCGACAAGGGTTACGACCCGCAGTTGGGTGCACGTCCGTTGCGTCGTGCCATTCAGCGACTCATCGAAGATGCGCTCAGCGAGAAGATCTTGTACAAGCAGTTCACTGCTGGCGAGATCATTGTCGTTGACGTTGAAGACGATCCCGAGCGTCCCGGTGAAAAGCAGTTGGGCTTTAAGGCAGTCGAAGGTTTCCAGCCTCCGGCTGCGATTGAGCTCGCTGGTGTTGGCGATGGTGGATCAACCACCACTCCCGACTCTGACCCCGAGTGATGTAAGACGGCGACAAGTTCGCCGTACATAGGTATGTCTTTCCCACAGTTGTAGTGGCCGGTAATGACTTTGAGTTATTGCGCCTTGAATGGTCTGTGGAAAGGCGACACAATGAAAAACACGGATCAGAAATTCAACGAACTCAACACCGAACTCTCCGATCAGACCACAGAGTTTCTCGTAGAGATGCGAAAAGAGTTTGCAACTTTCAATGCAGATATCAAACGCATCATACGATTCCACAGGTTCGTCA
Source organism: uncultured Actinomycetes bacterium (assembly GCA_937876415.1). Classification (GTDB taxonomy): domain Bacteria; phylum Actinomycetota; class Acidimicrobiia; order Acidimicrobiales; family Ilumatobacteraceae; genus Casp-actino8. The sequence goes on along the minus strand of CALEHE010000060.1, from coordinate 1,970 downwards.
TCATTGGCAGCCTGGCCGCACTGATGACAGTGTTCTCGGTTCTCACTCCGCTGCTGAACTAAGTCACTGTGAGTCGGCGGGTCATCGGATCGAGTTTCAACTTCCAGCCTCCTTCATGGGCGGCATGGTGATGTTGCGAACACAACGGAACCATGTTGTTGAGATCGGTTTTTCCGCCGTTTTCCCAATACTCAATGTGATGCACATTGCACATATGAAAAGCACGGTCGCAGCCATCGATGGCGCAGGTTTCGTATATCGCTTCTAATGCTCGACGTTGGTGAGCCGTCGCCAAACGTTTGGCGCGCCCCACATCGAGTGGAACCGATCGGCCGTCAAGAACTACCGGAATCACCTCGGCTTCACACGAAAGCCGGCGCACGGTCTCGATGGGCAAATCAGACCCGTAACTGGTCCGACAGACCGTTGTTTCGTGGCGGCCGTTCTGCAAAGTTGCAAGATCGACATGCACAACAAGTTCAGCACGCACCGGTCGCTCATCGGTATCAAAACAACCCCTCACCAAATCTACAAGCGCAAGCGCGTTGCGGTGATGATTGGGTTCAATTCCGGGGGCAACATCTACCTTGTTGTCATTGTCTCCGGAATGGAACATTGATTCAACGCGACGAGCGATCAATGACTGCAATACAGCACCGCGTTCGGGATCAAATTGACCGCGAATATGCACCATGCCGTCAAGGTCGTTCCATATTTTGAGATGTGTTTCACGACGTTGACGTTCAAGTATGCCGATGCCGTCATCGGTCATGATCGATTTCGCGGTATCGCAAACGTGACGACCAAATTCGTCAGGAGTCATACGGCAAGCAGCGTTGGCCAAAGACTCAATCTTCTCCAGCAATAGTGCTTTGTCTTCCCCGACAATTTTGAGTGCTCGCGATAGTCCGTCAACATGAGCAACTGAAATATCGCCATGCGAAAGAGCTTCACCAAATAGTGGGGCCACCTCAACTGCGGATGAACGACTGACAACATCACGAGCCTCACGTCGCGATAACAAGCCTTCGCGAGTCAATGTGATTTCGGGGTCAACGGTTCGCAAGGTTTTGAGTTCGGCCAACAGCTCAAATCGCTCGGAGGCCAGCGCCGACTCTTGTCGCTTGATTTCGCCCAGTCGTCCGAGAATTTCGTCAGACCTAACACGCCTCGGCGAGGGGCTCGATGACGGACCACACGTCTCATCTACCAGTTTCATATTCACCTCCAACAGTTTTTGAATTTTCAAATACACATGCGGGAAGTACTTGCCACCTTAGAAAGGGGGTGTGGCAGAGTTTCCGGCCAACAGAAAATTTCGCCCCGAAGTATTTTTCAGGCTCACACTGTCACGAAGAAATTGACTTGCATCCAAAACCGAAAGGCGAAATAATGACACTTGATGAAACAACTCGGTTTCGCATCACGAACAAATTCGTTGGCATCCTTGGCGAAGAAGACGCGGCCAAGCTGATGGACGCCATTCCGCCCATTGACTGGGACCGCTTCGCAACCAAAGACGACATCGCCGCAGCGATTGTTCTCACCAAGGCCGAGATGGAACTCGAATTCGCCAACTTCCGTACCGAAGTTGCTGTGCAGTTTGCCGACGCCCGAACCGAGGTAGCCGGGCAGTTCGCTCAAGTTCGCGAAGAGATTCGAACCCAGTTCGCAGACGTACGCAACGAAATGCGCACCGAGTTTGCCGACGTACGTACAGAAATGCGCACCCAGTTTGCCGACGTTCGTACCGACATGCACACCGAATTCGCAGACGTCCGTACCGAAATGCGCACCGAGTTTGCCGACGTTCGTACCGACCTGAACAACCGATTTGCTGAAGTTCAACTTAGCTTTGCCAAGGTCGACGTGAAGTTTGCCGAAGCCGACGCCAAAATGCAAAAAGCTTTTCGCTCCCAGACTTTGACAATGGTTTCCTTCTTGTTCACCGTCAATGCCCTCATGGTGAG
>CALEHE010000059.1 GCA_937876415.1 uncultured Actinomycetes bacterium | reverse complement strand
AGATGACTTGAGTCGGCAGAATGACTGTATGAGCCCTGCCCAGTCACTAACCCCAGCCATAGTTCTTGAACGACCGTTACCTGGTGTCACTGTGGTCCGGTTGAATCGGCCCGAGCGGCTCAACGCCATGACCACAGAACTTGTCGAGGGTCTTCATCAGATCCTGAATCAGATCGCCATTGACGCAGAATGTCGAGTTGTCATTTTGACTGGGGCGGGGCGGGGGTTTTGTGCCGGTTTAGATCTCACTGGTTACGGGAATGCTCCGCACACCGACGACATGGGTGCAGTACAGCGGTCGTTTGCCGTGCAAAAACACATCGCCAGTCTGATGTCGCATATGCGTTCAATCCCGCAACCCATTATTTCGGCGGTGAATGGTGCAGCAGCAGGTGGTGGTTTGGCATTGGTACTCGGAAGCGACATCCGCATTGGGGCTGAATCATCAAAGTTCAACGTGGCGTTCATCCGCGTGGGCTTCTCGGCATGCGATATAGGAACCTCGTGGTTATTGCCACGCATTGTTGGTGTCGCTCGAGCCCAAGAGATGATGTTGACTGGCCGAGTGATTGATTCGGCCGAGGCATATCGGATTGGATTAATTGTTGACCGCGTCGCTGATAACGATCTTGAAAAGGTTGCTCTCGCAAAAGCCGAGCAGATCATGCTGAACACGCCATTTGGTGTTGCCCTGACGAAAGAGGCGATGTGGACGGCGCTCGAAATTCCGGCAATGCAGTCAGCGATTGATTTAGAAAATCGTCAGCAGATCATGGCCAGTCGCACGGACGATGCGCGTGAGGCAATGATGGCCTTTATGGAAAAGCGCCCACCGAATTACCAGAACAAGTAAGTGAACAAGTTTTAGTTGCCGCGAACGGCAACGGGTGCTTCGCCGCCAAACAGTGGGTGGTGGCAAGCCACAAAGTGACCTGGCTCAACCTCGCGCAATGTGGGTTCTTCACTTCGGCAACGATCAGAGGCATTGGGGCAACGGGTGTTGAAGCGGCAGCCGTCGGGTGGCGAAACCGGCGAAGGAGGTTCGCCCTCAACGCTGATCTTTTTGACAGCAACTGTGGGATCGGGAACCGGTATCGCCGACAACAAGACATCGGTGTACGGGTGCGCAGGATTGCGATAAAGATCATCGCTACCTGACACTTCACAAATCTTTCCGAGATACATCACGGCAATGCGATCGCTGATGTTTTTGACGACGGCTAAGTCGTGAGCGATGAAAACGAGAGTGAGTCCAAATTCTTTTTTGAGGTCCTCAAGCAAGTTGACCACTTGCGCCTGCACGCTGACGTCAAGGGCCGACACTGGTTCGTCGCAAATGATCATTTTCGGATCGAGTACGAGCGAGCGAGCAATTGAGATGCGTTGGCACTGTCCACCTGAGAACTGGTGCGGTTGACTCTCGGCAGCACGTTGGGGATCAATACCTACGTGCTCAAGAATTTTGTCAACGGCGGCGAGTTGTTCGGCTTTGGTACCACGATTCCAGATTGAGAGCGGTTCGAGCACGATGTCCCGAACTTTTCGACGCGGGTTCAACGAAGAAATTGGGTCTTGGAAGATCATTTGAATTTTCGTGCGGGCTTCGCGCATCGATTCGCCAGAAAGGCTGGTGAGTTCAGTACCGTCAAAAACGATGGAGCCAGATGTGGGGCTAGGTAGTTGCATGATGGCGCGACCAGTGGTGCTCTTACCGCAACCTGATTCGCCCACGATGCCGAGGGTTTCGCCCTTCAGAACATCAAAGGAAATTCCACTCACCGCGTTGACCTTCAAGCCAGTACGACCGATGGGGAATTCAACAACGAGATCTTCGACGCGCAAAAGCACATCGTCGCTATTTCGAAGATGTGCTTTACCGGTGCCAGCCATCAGCTCACTTCTCCTGTTGCAACGAATTCACCTTTGCGCGTGAGTTCAACTTTGCGCTCGAGGTATTCGGGTGATCCGACTGGATAGAAACAGCGATACGTGTGATCGGGTGACGCGGCCTGTTGCAGTTCAGGTTCTTCATTGAGGCACAGATCGCGAACGAAAGCGCATCGAGGAGCGAAGAGACAACCCTTTGGCGGGTGGACTAAATCGGGTGGGCGGCCAGGAATGGTGGCCAAACGTGAGTGTGATGGTTGATCAAGGCGGGGGATACTGCGAAGCAATGCTTCGGTATATGGCATCTTGGTATCTGCGAACAAAGTACTTGTCGGCGCCTTCTCGACAACTTTGCCGCCGTACATCACGGCAATTTCATCGGTGTATCCAGCGACCACGCCAAGGTTGTGAGTCACGAGCAAAAGTGACATATTGCGATCACGTTTTTGTTCGCTGAGCAACTCAAGAATCTGAGCCTGCACGGTGACGTCAAGGGCGGTCGTGGGTTCGTCGGCGAACAACATATTGGGACCACACGCCATCGCAATTGCGATCATGACGCGTTGGCGCATGCCACCCGACAGTTCGTGGGGGTACTGGTTGAGTCGACGAGTGGGCTCGGGAATTCGAACATCACGGAATAGTTTCTCAGCGACTGCCATCGCTTCAGTCGCTGACATTCCGAGGTGCATTCGCAATGATTCTGTGATCTGCTTGCCGACCTTCATCACTGGATTGAGTGATGTCATCGGATCTTGGAAAATCATCGCCATTTCGCGTCCCCAAATACTGCGCATTTCTTTGGGTGTGTGTTCGCTGATTTCTTGACCCTGGTAACGAACGGATCCTTGGCGAATGACGCCGTTGCGGGGAAGAAGTCCCATGATTGAGCGAGATAAAACCGTTTTGCCTGAACCCGATTCTCCAACGATTCCTAGTGATTGGCCGCGACGAATCTGTATTGACACACCGTCGACCGCACGAGCAACGCCGCGGGCGGTCTTGAAATGGGTCTTCACTTGAACCGTCTCAACGAGGGCTTCAACTTCTGTTCGCACCAAGTCAGACTGGTTCATAGGGTCATCTCTTTGACATCGAAGAAGGTCCGTAAACGATCACCGGCGAAGTTCAATGACAAAACAGTCAAGAACAACATCAAGATCGGGAAGAAAGAAATCCAGGGAGCGGTCTCAAGTGTTCGTGCTGAATCTGAACCTAGTTGGATGAGACCACCCCAGGTGATGCCCTTTTCAACTGACAGTCCAAGGAACGCCAAACCACCTTCGGCAACTACGGCTACCGCCATACCAAGAAGGGCTAGTGATGACATGGGGATGGCAACGTTTGGGAGGATTTCCTTAATAATGATGCGCCGATCGGTTGCACCAATTTGTCGGGCTGCCAAAACGAATTCGCGATCGGCATATTGCAAAGTGGCGGCTCGAGCAAGTCGACCTACTGGAGCGATACTCAGCAATCCGAGAACGAGTGAAATCGTCATCAAACTGCGTTCAATCAGCGAAGTTAACAAGATTGCTAAGACGAGTGAAGGGAACGACAGCAGCACGATAAAAACAAAGGAACTGATGCGGTCCAGCCATCCGCGGAAGTAACCAGAGATCACACCAATAGTCCCGCCGATCAGGAAGCCAGCAGTAATGGCCGAGAAGCCTACGGCTAGTGAAATGCGGGCGCCGTGCAACGAGCGTGCAAAGACATCACGAGCATCCTTGTCAGTGCCGAACCAGTGTTTCCATGAAGGAGAATAAGGCGGTCGACCATTTGATGGATCAAGGTAGTTCTTCGTGGGGCTCTTCAACGGCAAATAGGGCGTGAAGAGGGCAACTAAAACCATCAGTCCGAGCCATATGACGCAAATCCAAAAGCCGACTCCGAGCTTCTTTTTGACGATGCCATCGTCGGGGTTGACAGTGGTGTCAGGGGAATCGGTACTCATCGACGGACTCTCGGATCAATCAAGGTGTAGGCGAAATCAACAAGCAAGTTAATGATGACGAATGATGAGGCCACGATCATGACGATCGCGAGCACCACCGGGAAGTCATTGCGAAGGACGGACTCAACCAATGTTGATCCGATTCCGGGAATACGAAAGACCGTTTCGGAGACGATAGATCCGCCGATTAATGCTCCAGTGTTGAGCCCAACCACAGTGATAAATGAAAAGAGCGACGGTCGTAAAGCGTGAACAAAAAGGATGCGCCACTTTGATAGTCCCTTAGTTTGGGCAAGAAGAATGAAATCTTGCTGCAAAGTCGTAATGAGGTCAGAGCGCAATAAGCGTTGATAGACCGCAGCAACGGAAAGACCAATGGTGAGAGCCGGCAGAATCAGCTGGAAGAGACGACTGCCGAGTGGATCACCGGCCACATACGTGAGTGGCATCCAATCTAATTTGATACTGAAGACAAACTTCAAGATGACAGCAATGGCAAAGTTGGGCATTGCTACTAAGAAAAATGCATTAACTGTCGAAATGCGGTCACTCACTTTTCCGGCGCGAGAAGCCGTGATGAGTGCCCACGGAATTGAGATAATGATGGCGAAAAGCTGGGCCAAAACAACCAGTGAAATCGTTCGGGGTAGGCGTTCGCTGATGACACCAGAAACTGGTGGTTGACCAGTCGAACTAAAGGTGACACCCATGTCGCCACGAACAAAATCGGACAGCCACAACCCGTAACGAACTGGCAATGGTCGATCAAGGTTGAACTCTCGCTTAGCAGCTTCGATCATCTTGATGCTGTCGGGATTGTTGACATCACCAGCGACCGGGCCGAGGATATTGAACAAAGGGTCGCCCAAGACATTCAACGCCCCAAAGGTGAGCATGCTCACGGCTAAGAGGAGAAGAATGGCAAGGGCAACCCGTTGAACGTAGTAACGCATGTAGTTCGTTTAACTCAGTTTCTTGATGTAGTTCGTTTAACTCAGTTTCTTGTCTTGAATTGTTTTTGCTTCAGCTGAGCCAGGTCGATGTGAAATACATCCGCCCGTTGGTTGAACAGACTAAGGGGTCTCCGTTGGGTGCGATTCGATCACAATTGCCGTTGACCCTTTCAGATTCAACAATGGCCCATGACGAATGGGTCATGAAAATGTAGGAGTACGCATCATGCATGTTCTGGACTAACTGCTGCAAAGATGTGGTACGTGCTTCAGGAGTCGCTGGGTTAGCGATCTCTTTGAGAAGTGCGTCGCGGTCTTCGTCGCAATAGCGCGGCCAGTTGAGTGAAATACCACCGATATTGCGGCATTCGAGCCAGACACGGTCGTCGCCGGGGTTTTCGGCACCGAATTGACGCCAGCCCACCACGTTGTAGATACCAAGTGCTGCTTCTTGAATGTGGTCGGCCTGTGACAGCTCATCAAAGGTGACGTTGAATGACTCATTCCAGCCTTCGTTGTAGAAATCAGCAATACGAGTCGCGACGACCGAAGGACCCGACCACTGGTATTCCATATTGACTTTGCCGTTAGTGCACATTTCTTTGCCGTCGGCATCGACTGGGCTTTCGCCACAGTATTCAGCAACAAGAACTGCTGCAGCAGCAGGGTCGTTGCCGTCTTGCTTGACGTCAGGGTTGTAGTTCGGGCTAGATGGCGTGAACATCTGGTCTGCCATGCTGCCTTCACCAGCGTTGAACAAGTCGTAGTAGCCCTGGCGATCGGTTGCTAAAGCGAGTGCTTGGCGAACTCGAACGTCATCAAAGGGCGCCTTTGCCGTGTTGATCATCAAGAAATACTCTTCACCGTCTTCGTTAATGTTGAGGGTGAGCGATGAATCGTCTCGGAAGATCTCGAACTGTTCAGTGTCAGTGGTGTGAAGGATGTCGAGGTCACCGTTCTGCAACAACTCGGTACGGGTGCTGGGATCGGTCACTGGGTAGAACTCAATTGCATCAAGGTACACCGGACCGATGGCTTCGATGCCCCACCAGGTGTCGTTACGAACGAACTTGGTAACCGAGTCTTCGGAGCGGCTGTCAAACTTGAATGGACCGGTGCCGACGGGCTGTTGAGCCAATGTGCCGTCAGCAGCAAGCGCGTCAAGCCATGTCGGTGAAGCAACGTAACCAAGTTGAGCGGTTAATGCCGACGGGAAGAATTGGTTCGCCTCAAGTGGTTTGAAAATCATGGTGAGGTCGTCAATTTTTTCAACTGCGCCAGTCTCTGGATAGTACGGGCGTACTGCCAATCCGACGAGTGGATCGGCGCGAGTGATCTCGAATTGCTTGATGACCGCGTCGGTGGTGAGAGGTGTTCCATCGTGGAAGACCACGCCAGCGCGCAATGTCATTGTCCACACCATGAAGTCGGCCGAAGGTTCAATTGACTCGGCCAAGTACGGCACGGCGTCGCCAGCCTGGTTGAAGGTGAAGAGCGGATCAAATACGGCTGCTGCCATGGTGAGGCCTGCCACGGCCAAGGACGAGGCCGTTGGATCGAGGCCGTCGACGTCGGCTTCAAGACCGACTTTCAGTGTTCCGCCGGCTACCGGTGTTTCATCGGTCGGTGCTTCAGATGATGGCGCTGAAGAATCAGAGCCTGGTGCTTCGGTTTCGGACGGGGCACTGGTTTCATCGCTGGAACTTCCTCCACCGCACGCAGCGG
>CALEHE010000058.1 GCA_937876415.1 uncultured Actinomycetes bacterium | reverse complement strand
GAAAAGGCTCAAGAAAAGACCCAAAAAAAGTCCCAAGAAAAGGCGTGGCAAGAAAAGTGTCGGCTTGAACCCTGAAGCAATTTTTTGTTTCACAGACCTTGACCTTCCAATAAGAAAGTCATAGTAACTCAAACCATATTTTTAGAGAGGTCAGGCCAGGTTTTTTGGACGGTCAGATCACCCGTTCGAGAGTGACAACAATTCCACCCATATCGGGTCGAGTCCAAATCATGTGGCCGTTTTCATTGAGGTGACGGGTGACTTGAATTCCTGGCAACCCGACTGGTCGCAAGACAAACACTTCGTCTTCGTATGAAGCGACAACATGAATTGGTGTTGTGTAATCAAAGACTGAAACATCGTGTACGCCATTTTCTTCAGTGCCATCGGCGCGAGCATCGGCAATAGTTCCACCGCCGCAATCAACGATGCGATTACCGCATTGCTCAATCCGTTCGGTGTACGACATCAAGCGATCATCACTAGCAACGGGTTCACCACCACGTGTTGCGGCAATGACTTTCCAAATACCGCGCAAGTCGGGAGCGCCGTCAACTAAAGGTTCGCTGCAGTTGCCAAGTATGAGCGGTGGAAACGAAGCACCATAACCGCCTGGAGGTGTATGGGCGATGGGAATCTCGGAACATTTCACGAGATCACCCTACGCCAACGGAGATCCTACCTACATCTCGTCTGATCTAGAGTTCGACGCAATCGCTGTCAATTTCACGAACTGCAACGTTGATTCCGTTGTTTTGCACAATGATGACAACAGAAGGGTCCGTCGTCGCCATGCTGAGGCCCTGAGCGATGGTTTCGCATATTGCTACCGCGCCAAGTTCGACTGCATCAACAAAATCCATCGTGTATGTGGTGTACCCGTCGTTACCCTCCATGCCATTTGAACCAATCTGACCACCGACGAAATACTGGGATGCTTCGGAGAGAACATAATTTTGAATTTCGTCCAGGTCCACATCATCGAATATGTTGCCGGTGGTACCCATGGTGATTGATCCCGTTCCAACGGTGGTCTCGTCGGTAATGCCACAGACTTCGGTGCTGTACTTCTCAATGACCTCGCCGGCCTCGGTGACCTTGGGATCCATGATGATCTCGAACACTTTGCTCATGGCTTCGGGATCGTTTTCGTCGACACCTTCCATTTCGGTCATCACCGGAACCAGGACTTTCAGCGCATCGCGCAGTTCATCATTGGGAGCGGAATCAATCAGTTCATTCATCATTGCGATCGCAGAGGAATCAAAAGTTTCAAGATCGTCCATGTCGGCGACTTTGGCGCAAAACTGTTCATCGGTGAGTCGCGCCCCAGATGAACTGCTGTCGCTCCCGCAGGCGACGAGAATGACCGGACTGCACAGGACGAAACCTAGGAAAAACTTGGGAAATTTGTTCATGGGCTCATCGTATGAATTGGCTCAGGCTCGTGGGCGTGTTTTTGTCTTGATGAGGTGAATTTGCGGTTAGGAGCATGATTTATATGCCAAAAGACAGAGATTTGGTGGGCGGTGTTCTATCGTTTAACCCTTGTGACTACTAAACCGAACGCCGCCTTCTCCATCGCACTTGACTGCCAACTTGACAATGTCCCAGGTACGTTGGGTCGGCTCTGCACAGCAATCGGGGAAGTCGGAGGCAACATTGGTGCCCTCGACGGATTTGACGTCCGTGGTCCGATTCTTCGTCGTAGCGTGATTGTCCACTGTCGCGATGAAGAACATCAGGGTCGCATCGTTGATGCAGTGCGCAAGCTCTCGGGCGTCACTTTGCTCGACTGGTGGGACCGTACATTCAAGATGCACGAGGCCGGCAAAATTGAAGTTCTTTCAACTGCTCCTGTCAACGACAGGGATGATCTGTCAATGGCGTACACGCCTGGCGTTGCTCGTGTGTGTACCGCGATTGAGAATGATCCAGGTTTGTCGCACGAATACACCATTCGCAAGAACACCGTCGCCATCGTCAGCAACGGAACCGCAGTGCTTGGTCTCGGCGACATTGGTCCCGAAGGCGCAATGCCCGTCATGGAAGGTAAAGCACTTCTTTTCAAGGAGTTCGGTGGAGTTGACGGTTTCCCAATTTGTATTAACGCTCGCACCGCCGATGAAGTTGTTGACTTCGTGCAGCGCATCGCTCCGACGTTTGGCGGAATCAACCTTGAAGACATCAAGGCACCGGAGTGTTTTGAAATTGAAGAGCGCCTCCGTGCCAGCCTTGACATTCCGGTCTTTCACGATGACCAGCACGGCACCGCAGTGGTGACCTTGGCGGCACTGTGGAACTCGTTGAAGATCACCGGCAAGAAAATGGAAGACCTCACCGTGGTGATCGCTGGAGTTGGTGCTGCTGGTGTTGCGATCGGCAAGATTTTGTTGAACGCTGGTGTGGGCGACGTCATCGGTTGCGACCGTGTCGGTGCCATCTACACCGGTCGAAGTGAGATGAACTCGGCGAAAGAATGGTTTGCCAACAACACCAATCGCTCGCGCCGCATGGGAACGATCAGCGACATCATGAAGGGCTCGGACGTCTTTGTTGGCGTGAGCGGTCCTGACCTGATTACTGCTGCCGATATTCGTTCAATGGCTAAGGATCCCATTGTTTTTGCAATGGCGAACCCGAATCCCGAGATCCGTCCCGAGCAAGCCGACGGCCTGGCTGCGGTGATGGCTACTGGGCGCAGTGACTACCCGAACCAAATCAACAACGTTTTGGCCTTCCCCGGAATTTTCCGTGGAGCACTTGACGCTCATGCCACCGACATCACCGAAGGTATGAAGTTGGCTGCAGCAATCGCAATCGCCGAGTCGGTCACCGATGCACAGTTGAAGCCTGAGTTTGTGGTGCCATCAGTGTTCGACCGAACAATCGTTGAGCGCGTTGCTCCGGCAGTGGCTGCTGCTGCAGTTGCTGACGGTGTGATTCGCAAGCGTTAATTTGCCCACACACTTGATACGCCGGAATGACCGGTGCGATACGTCCAAAACATTGCGAGCAGAGCCACAATTCCGCTCGTCACCTTTAGAGAGGTGAATGTGGTTCTGTTGTATTCGTCGTAGATGACGTTCAAGATAGAAACAAAAAGGGCCTGAGCATTTCTGCTCAGGCCCTTCGTAGATCTTTAGAAGATTGCAGTTATTTGACTAGACGAATGCTGAGGCAAACACCAAGGACACGATGGTCATCACCTTGATCAAGATGTTCATCGCAGGTCCAGAGGTGTCCTTGAAAGGGTCACCCACGGTGTCGCCTACAACAGCGGCTTTGTGAGGATCAGAACCCTTTCCACCATGTGCGCCGGCTTCGATGTACTTCTTGGCGTTGTCCCAAGCTCCACCGGCGTTCGACATGAAGATGGCAAGTGCAAAGCCTGTCACGAGAGCACCAGCGAGCATGCCGCCAAGTGCGTCAACGCTCACGAAGCCCACCACGAGAGGAACAACCACAGCTAATGAGCCGGGGATAATCATTTCGCGTAGCGACGCTTCAGTAGAAATAGCAACGCAACGTGCAGAGTCGGGGATGACTCCTTCTTTGCCTTCACGCAAACCTGGAATCTCTCGGAACTGACGACGTACTTCTTCGATCATCTTGTTGGCCGCACGACCGACTGCGTCGATGGTGAGTGCTGCAAACAAGAATGGAAGTCCCGCACCAATAAACAATCCGATGAAGACTTCAACATCACCGACGTTGAGATTGAGTGCAATCTTTTCTGCGCCGCTTGCATCGAGAACTGCGTATTCAAAACTCTTGAACAAAGCAAGAGCAGTGAGAGCAGCTGAACCTACGGCGAAACCTTTTGCAATTGCTGCAGTGGTGTTACCCAATGAGTCAAGAGCATCGGTGACTTTACGCACGCTTGGATCAAGGTGGGCCATCTCGGCAATACCGCCGGCATTGTCTGAAATGGGACCGTATGCATCAACAGAGACAACAACACCAGTGGTGGCCAACATGCCAACTGCTGCCAAAGCAATGCCATAGATGCCACCAGGAACGCCTGCATCGACGTTGCCAAGGGCTTGTTCGCCACCCCAATAGGCAAGGCCGACACCAACAAGAATCAAAGCCACAGATGAGGCGACCGACGCCATGCCAGACGAAATACCTGCGAGCACAGTTGTTGCCGGACCGGTCTCTGATTGCCGAGCAATCTTTTTCACAGTGGAGAATTGATCTGAGGTGTAGAACTCAGCAGTTTTGCCTAATGCCCAGCCGACGAGAAGTCCGCCGACAACAGCAACGGCCATACCCCATGGCTTATCGCTGTCGCCAAACAGCCAGTAGGACAAAGCAACTGTTGCAACAGCGGTAATTCCCATGGCCACATTGGTGCCCATATGAAGTGCCCTGCTCAAGGCGTGTGAATCGGTGGAGTCGCCACCACGTACAAAGAATGAGCCAATGATGGAAGCCACCATGCCCACAAAAGCAATAGCAAGCGGGAACATCAGCAATGCAATGGTGGA
>CALEHE010000057.1 GCA_937876415.1 uncultured Actinomycetes bacterium | reverse complement strand
GGATGATCGGTCCAGTCAAACTTTGTGCCAATCATTAGTGTTCGCCGCGGCCATGACGCATCATCAATCTGAGCCGTGTCGTATGCAACGACTTGCGTGGGCGTCTTGCCGCCAGTGCGCAATGCGACAAGTGTGTTGCCTACCCACGACAATTGACCGTGCACTGCTTTGGCATGTTCACGAATAGTTCCCGTTGACATTTCAAGAGTGCACAGGCGACCAAAACCATCTTCGTTACGCACAAACGCAATGCGCGTGCCATCAGAATTAAAACACCAACTGCGTTGACCATCACCCCAAGTGGGTGTGCCATGTTCAAAAGTTTCATTGGCCCGCACACCCGATTGAGTTGCGACATTGAGCCAGTCCGATGAGTCGTCAAGCCAGGCCAACTGATTACCCGAGGCATTGGTGCGCGGTTGCTGATGTTGACAGTTGTTGTCGCTCACAACACCGTTCGTCGACATGATGACGCTGTGATCCCACGGCATATTGGGCGTGTTCCAGGCTTGCCACACGGGTACGCCCTGAAACCACACCGGGTCGAGCACAAACTCGTATGAGCCATCATCAACTCGTCGAGCTGATCCTGATGCGAGGTCGACCACCATGATCTCGGCTTGATCGACGACCACAGCAACCGAGGCACCATCGGGCGAAACGGCGGGCGAGCTAACAGTTCGACCTTCAATCAACAACAGCGACTGCGTCTGACCCTCGAGGGACATGTGTTGCAGACCGTTGGCTTTGGTGACGACCACGAGTCCAGTCGAATCGGGCAACCAGTCAAAACATCCCCCGCCAAGCCCACGCCCGCCCCGCACGGGTTCGTCTGAAACGCTCCGCATAGTGCCGTCAACGAGCGAAATGAGGTGCACATATGAGCCACTTGCATCGCTGATGACCAACGCGACCCAATGGCCATCGGGTGAGATACGAGGTTCACTGAGGTCGCGAGCCTCAAGGATGTCGTCAACCGTCACAGCCATACTCCGAGAGTAGGGGGTCTGATGGTGAAGGTGCGAAATTCGCCGCCACACCATGCAATATCTATCGGGCAATTAGTGAAGTTTGCCCACAGTCACAGCACATTCATTAAACAACAAATT
>CALEHE010000056.1 GCA_937876415.1 uncultured Actinomycetes bacterium | reverse complement strand
AGCGCGATGTCACCGACAAGGGTGGCACGATGCGTCTTGGTGCTTATTACGCAGTTCTCGAGCCAGGCAGCAAGGTGGCCAATGCCTACGGCGAGAGCGTCGTGAGCGAACGTCACCGCCACCGTTACGAGTTCAACAGTCAATACCGCACTCGGTTTGAGGCTTCTGGCTTTGTGTGCAGCGGGACGTCACCTGACCGCCGTCTCGTTGAATTCATTGAACTCAAGGATCACCCGTTCTGGGTTGGAACTCAGGCCCATCCCGAGTTCAAGAGCCGCCCCGACCGTCCGCACCCACTGTTCCGCGAGATGATTGGGGCCTCGCTCGAGTATCGCGCCGCTGCCAATCGTCCCGCTGACGCGCTGGGCAATCGTGATGAGGTTCGTTCTGTCTGATTCAGGTTCGGGTGAACTGGTGAGTGCGTTTCGTCATCTCGGGGATCGCAAGATTTACGACGGTTATATCTGGAAAGTCGTTGTTGGCGATTTTGTTGCGCCAAATGGTGAAGCGTTTACTCGTGACATCGTGCGTTCGCCAGGTGCGGTCGCCGTCGTGCCGATTCGTTACAACGACACTGGTGAACCATTCGTCGTTCTCATCAAGCAATATCGAGCAGCCTTCGATCGCGTGATTATTGAAGTGCCCGCCGGCATGCGCGATATTCCTGGTGAAGATCCAGAGGTCACAGCTATTCGTGAACTCGTGGAAGAGACGGGCTACACCGCTAGCAATTTGGAGTTACTACACCAGTTCTATCCCTCAACCGGAATGACCGACTCGGTTTTGCATGTGTACTTGGCGACTGGGCTTGCACATGTTGGCCAAGAGACTCATGGGCCAGAAGAAGACCATATGGAAGTCTTCGAAGTTCCTTTTGCTGAGGCTGTGGCGATGGTGGTGAGCGGAGAGATCGCTGATGCGAAATCAACGATTGGGTTATTGCTTGCTGATCGCCGACTTCGTGGTCTTGATTTTGTCGTAAAGTAACTATTCGTGGACATCACCGAATCGGTCCCACTTGAAGTTGAAGAATTTTTGTCGTGGCTACTTGCCGAACGTGGTCGTTCCCAAAATACTCTGCAGGCCTATCGACGTGACTTAACAAATTATTGCGATTGGTTGCGTGAGAGTAAGAGCGATATTCATCGCGTGCAACTAGTTGACATCAATCAATTTGTTTCAATGCAACGTTCATCTGGGGCCGCAGCATCAAGTGTGGCGCGACATATGGCAGCGGTTCGAATGTTTCATCGGTTTATGGCAGCTGAAGGAATGCGCACCGATGATCCGACCGCCGACTTTGATGGCATCAAGGTTCCGGCCGGTATTCCCAAACCGTTGTCTGAGGATGAAGTGGAAAGTCTGATAGCGGCAGTCACGGGGGATGAGCCAGTTGCACTGCGTGATCGTGCGCTTCTTGAATTGTTGTATGCCACTGGCGCGCGTATTTCTGAAGTGTGTGGCTTGTCGATGGGTGATCTTGATTTAGACGCGGGGCTTGTGCGACTGTATGGCAAAGGTGAAAAAGAGCGTCTCGTGCCAGTTGGTAGATGTGCGCGCGAAGCCGTTGATCGTTGGTTAATTGAAGGGCGCGAAAAACTCGAACCAGTTCGCTGGTTGAAGCGCGGCGATGCTGAAGCGATCTTTTTGAACAATCGCGGAGGGCGACTCGGTCGCCAGGCTGCCTTTGCGATTGTGTCACGAACTGGAATACGGGCTGGGCTGACAGCGCAGTTATCTCCACACGTGTTACGCCATTCATGTGCGACCCACATGCTTGACCATGGTGCTGATTTGCGCATTGTCCAAGAAATGTTGGGTCACGTTTCGATTTCAACTACTCAGGTGTACACACGCGTGTCACAAGAACGATTGATTGATCAGTATCGTTCGGCGCATCCGCGAGCAAGTGTGTCGCGAGGTTCGTGATGGCCAACTTTTTGGCGAACCAACGTCATTTAGTGCGCCGTTTCGTGACGTCGCTTTCAAGTGCGTCCCCTCCTTCAAGCGACATTGCTTGGGTAAACGAAAGTTTGCTTCCGAGTGAATTTGAGTTGTGGTCGCGTATGGAGTCGTACGACCAACGACATTCCATTGAAGTGGCGCGTCGTTTCGTTGATTTATGTCCCGTTGGTACTCGTGATCATGTGGCGGCAGCCCTTTTGCATGACATTGGCAAAATTGAAGCCAAACTTGGGGTATTTGGTCGTGTGGTTGCCACCATTGTTGGACCTCGAGGGCAGAAGTTTCGCTTTTACCATGAACATGAATTGATGGGGTTACGGCTGTGTCGGACCGCTGGTTCGAGTGCAGAAACTCTGCGCGTTTTGGATTGGTCACATGTAGATGCAATGCAGGACACAATTGTGAGTTTTTTGCAACAGGCCGATCAGATTTAGTCGAAAAATAGTTTGTACCGAAG